>CAYZWM010000309.1:0-4022 GCA_964482155.1 uncultured Chitinophagaceae bacterium
AAAATACCATTGAGATTCTTCTCTGTATGTTGAAACGTGTAACCGGTCATAAAACCATACGTAAAAAAAGTCTGACGACCTTTATCAATGGGATGGACCATGTTGATCGCCAAGTCGGTCGAACTGGTGGTTGCAATTCGGTTCGAGACATCATCTGAATACCGGGTTTGAGCAAAACTTGGAATAAACTGAATGCCAAATTTGTCGAACTTTCTTTCCAAAAGTAGTCCCAAACCTATTCCTGATTTGTTCGTAAACGTATCTTTAGAAACAGATTTGATGACGCTGTTGTTGAAATGTAAATGGACACCGTATTCCCAATTTTTTTTTGGCGAATTGATTTGCGCATTAGATACTAAAACGAAAAAAAGAAACGAGATAAATGTCAAATGCCTCATGGTGCAAATATGTTTAGATTTAAGCAAATTCTACCAATGAATTGAGCAGCGTACCAAGTCGCTTGACCACGGTATTAAAAGTCAAATTTAATACCTTGAGCCAAGGGTAAACCGCTCCCATAATTTACGGTGTTTGTTTGGCGCCGCATATAATTTTTCCATGAGTCTGAACCTGACTCCCGGCCACCACCGGTGTCTTTTTCACCCCCAAATGCTCCACCGATTTCAGCCCCGCTGGTGCCAATATTAATGTTGGCAATTCCGCAATCTGAACCTGCATAGCTTAAGAAGTATTCTGTTTCTCTAAAGTTGTTGCTAAATATAGCAGAACTAAGGCCTTGCTTAACGTCATTTTGCATAGCTACCGCTTCTTCTATCCTAGTATACTTCATGAGGTATACGATGGGCGCAAAGGTTTCTTCTTGCACAATAGGTAAGTGGTTTCCAGCTTCTGCAATACAAGGTTCTACATAACAGCCTGACTCATATCCGGGTCCTTCAAGCACCTTTCCGCCACAAATGACTCGTCCTCCTTGATTCTCAATTTCAGTAATGGCAGATAGATACGATTCAACCGCCTGGGTGTCTATTAGAGGTCCCATGTGGTTTTCCTCTTTAAGTGGATCTCCAATTTTAAGTTGACCGTAAGCCTGAATCAATAAATTTTTGAATTTATCGTACACTTCTTCATGTACAATGACTCGACGTGTTGAGGTGCATCGTTGGCCGCAGGTGCCTACGCTACCGAACACAACTGCCCGTAGAGCATTTTGAAGATCACCGGTGTTTCCAACAATCACTGCATTATTACCACCCAGTTCCAACAACTGTTTTCCCAGTCTGGCGCCCACCAGCTGGCCTATGCGTTTACCCATTCGAGTACTACCAGTAGCAGAGATAAGGGGTACATGAGGGTCTTTAGCCAACATCTCACCCATTCGGTAATCTCCAATAATCAGGTTGAAAATACCGTCAGGCAAATCATTTTCGATGAGAATTTCTCGTACAATTTGCTGACAGGCAATAGCAGACAACGGAGCTTTTTCTGAAGGTTTCCAAATCACTACATCGCCACATACCACGGCTAATATTGCGTTCCAACTCCAAACCGCAACAGGAAAGTTAAACGCAGAAATGATGCCAACTAAACCCAACGGATGCCATTGCTCCATCATTCGGTGGCTCGGGCGTTCGCTTTGTATAGTGAGGCCATATAGTTGTCTCGAAAGGCCTACCGCGAAGTCACAGATGTCAATCATCTCCTGTACCTCGCCAAGTCCCTCTTGAAGACTTTTTCCAGTCTCGTAACTCACCAAATATCCAAGCTCTCTTTTCTTGATACGTAATTTGTTTCCCAATTTTCGAATAATGTCGCCTCGTTGGGGGGCAGGTACATCTCTCCAAATTACGAATGCTTCCTGCGCTACTTTCACCACATGGTCATACTCAGATTGAGTTGAATAGACCACCGATGCTATTTTTTTACCGTCTACAGGTGAATGAATGTCATGCGTTTCAGAGCCAACTGCAGTAATCCATTCACGCCCAGTACTAATGCTCTCGTTTATTTCCTTGATTCCAAAGTTCTCAAGTATCTTATGTATTTTCAAAATGTAATGTTAAAGTCCAACGAATAAGTGCTAATACCTCAAAGATAATACCATGCGAGTGTTTTTTCCAACGTATCTATTCCCTTGTGCATATCTAGTTGTTAGGAAACGAGTTGGAGATAGTTATTTTGCTTTGTGAAGAAAAACAAACAGGGATTTGTTCTAATTGGAGTGGTTTTGATCGTTTTACTGACGCTCTATTTCCTTAAGCAAAAAAAGTCGGATCCAGCTAACACTGCTCCAATTGATAATGAAATCGAGAAAGACAGTGGAAGCGAAATTCAATTGACTGAGAAAACGGAGACCACTGCTGAAATTCCAGTTCCAGAAAAGCCCGATGAAGATATATTAAAGACCTCAGAGTCGAACGCAAAAACGGCTTCTGTGCACCCAGGAAAGCTTAAATACACTGATTATTACGCGCATCCGTTAGACGGGCCACTTTATTTGTCAGGGACGTTCGGAGAGCTCCGTAACAATCACTTCCATGCCGGTCTGGATATTCGCACTGGAGGAGTTCAAGGGAAAGAAGTAAAAGCCGTTGCTTCTGGTTACGTTAGTCGAATAAAGGTATCAACAAGAGGCTATGGCAAAGCCATTTACATTCAACATCCAAATGGGACAACTTCGGTATACGGTCATTTAAAAAAGTACAGTGGTGCCATACAAGATGCAGTCATTGCCAGGCAGTATGCTCTGGAAAAATATGAATTTGAATGGTACGTGCCGGCTCGTAAGCTCAAGGTTGCAAAAGGACAGGTGATTGCACTGAGCGGGAATACAGGCGGTTCAGGAGGTCCACATCTTCATTTTGAAATTCGCGATAAAAGAGGAAAAACGGTAAATCCATTGCTCTATGGAATACAGGTAACTGACAACATTAAACCGTTTGTGAAATCATGTCGAGTTTACCATCTGGAAAAAAAGCGCAGCGAAGAATACGGCATTTATGGGAGTACACGGATAAAAAAAGGAGTTATTCTCGATGTTAAGCCTGGTACCTATGGCATTGGAACGAGTTGGGTAGACTATTTCTCAGATAAAATGAACCGACTAGGTGTAAACTATGCCGAGTTGCGGATTGATGGTAAGACCATTTTTACCCAGAAAATTGAAGACTTTGCATTCGATCAGGGCCGATATATCAATGCCCATATCGATTTTTGGCGATATTCAGCTACCGGAATTCGCTACGTCAAAATGTTTAAGGACCATGGAAACGCCCTTCATTTTTATTCCGGTAAGGGACAGTTTAAGGTAGATAATGACCAACACGTTAAGGTAGAAATCATTGCCACCGATTTTTCAGGCAAAACAGACGGTTTCAGTTTTACCTTGCATGGCAAGGAAGGCATTCTGGCGCTTAAAGAAGGTGGTACGTCCGTAAAGGACAATATGAAATGTTCACATAAATCAGGGCATACCTTAAAAACAGCAGGGGCAACCCTTTATATTCCCAAAGGAGCTTTATATCAAACCACCTACATCGGGTTAACGCAAACGCCAGCAACGGGTAAAGCAGTTTCACCAATGATTCGGGTAAGCCACGCGAATGTAGCCCTCCACAAATCTGCAACGATCAAAATTAAGATTCCGTCAGAGGTCGCTTCTAAGAAGAACAAACTGGTTATGATGAGTTATAACAAAAAGACCCGTGGAAGCAGTTATGAAGGCGGCAAGGTCGCCGGGAGTTATGTGACGGAAACCTTCAAAAACCTGGGCATATTTTACCTGGCTCTAGATACCGTTCCACCTACCGTTACGGCATTGAAATATGGTAGTTATCTGAGTTTTAGGGTGAACGATGCGATAAGCAAGATTGATACATATACCTGCCGGGTTGATGGGGATTGGGTGTTGTTGGAGTATGAACCTAAAAGCAACAAACTGTTTGGAACATTACCCAAATCCTATAAAACAGGAAAACACGAATTGGTTTTAACTGTTTATGACAGTGCAGGCAACAAAACTGAAATTAAGAAAACAATAAACATATAATGAGCAAACTCAAGAT
>CAYZWM010000310.1:0-3974 GCA_964482155.1 uncultured Chitinophagaceae bacterium
CATTAAAACCAGTCTGTGTGAGATTATGTCCGGAATACGAAAGTCGGTAGGTAGCGGTGCTTTGCGCGTTGGCCGTAAAAGTGATACAAATAAGAGCCAGGGTAACCAGGAAGATCTTCATACATACGAAATAACACAAAAAGTCCCCAAAACTTTGTTTTGGGGACTTTCAATTGTAAAGTATGTTCTTTATTTAACGGCTTTTACCACTTGGGCAAAAGTCTCAGGGTGGTTCATGGCCAAGTCAGCAAGTACTTTTCGATTTAACTCAAGTCCTTTCGAGCTGGCTGCTCCCATAAATTTAGAATAGCTCATTCCGTTTAGTCTAGCTCCTGCGTTGATACGCATGATCCATAGACCTCTGAATGTTCTTTTCTTAGTTTTTCTGTCTCTGTAGGCGTAGCCCCATCCTTTTTCGATGGCATTTTTAGCTACTGTCCATACATTCTTTCTTCTGCCAAAATAACCTTTGGCATTCTTCATCATTTTTTTACGTCGGCGTCTTGCCGCAACGACGTTTACTGAACGTGGCATATGTTGTTGTTTTTGTGACCGAGGCGATTGTCAATGGACAATTCTTTAGCCTGACCAGATTAATAAAAGATTATTTACCGATTCTTAATAAGAACTTAACGTTGCTTTCGTCAGTTTTGCTAACTAGTCCGCTGTACGTAAGGTTACGTTTTTGCTTCGTAGTCTTCTTAGTCAAAATGTGACGTTTGAAAGCCTTGTTTCTTTTAATTTTTCCAGAACCTGTAAGCTTAAATCGCTTTTTGGCACTGGAGTTTGTCTTCATCTTAGGCATCTTATAATTACTTTTTTGGTGCTAACATTATTATCATCTTCTTCCCTTCCATCTTAGGCATTTGCTCAAGTTTTGCTACATCTTGTAGCTTTTCAGCAAATTGTAAAAGAAGAAGTTCCCCTCTTTCCTTGTGCACAATACTTCTTCCACGGAAGAATACAAATGCACGAACTTTATTCCCATCAAGCAGAAACTTTTCTGCATGCTTTCTTTTAAACTCTACATCATGGTCGTCGGTGTTTGGACCGAATCTGATTTCTTTAACAACAACTTTTTGTTGCTTAGATTTCAATTCCTTTTGCTTCTTCTTTTGCTCGTAAAGGAATTTGTTATAGTCTAAGATTTTACAAACCGGAGGTTTCGCATTAGGGGAAATCTCAACCAAGTCCAAATCCTGTTCCTCAGCCATTTTTCGGGCTTGCGGAAGTGGTACGATTTGTGGTTCACCTTCACCACCAACTAAACGGATCGGATCCGAATTTATAAATCTGTTAATACGGTGGAGAGCTTCTTTACGTTTTCTTGGCCCTTTTGCTTTTACTCTTTTCAAAAATCTCTAATCGACTAATATGTTGTTAAAAAAATCTACAAAATCATCGAGGCTCATAACTCCCAAGTCTCCTTCTTTATGCTTTCTTACCGAAACCTGCTGACTGTCAGCCTCTTGCTCCCCGATAATTAACATGTAAGGAATCTTTCGAACCTCGGAATCTCGAATCTTTTTTCCTATCTTTTCGTTCCTTTCGTCAACGAAGCCGCGAATATCGTGATTATTGAGATATTTTAAAACTTTTTGACTGTATTCATTGTATTTTTCGCTTATAGGCAAAATAGTGATTTGATCTGGGCTTAACCAAAGTGGGAAATTACCGGCACAATGTTCAATCAAAATTGCGATAAAACGTTCCAACGATCCAAACGGTGCACGGTGAATCATTACCGGTCTGTGTTTCTGATTATCGGACCCTACATACTCCAATTCAAATCGCTCAGGAAGGTTGTAATCAACCTGAATTGTACCCAATTGCCATTTACGTCCAATAGCATCCTTTACCATAAAATCTAACTTGGGTCCGTAGAACGCAGCTTCTCCATATTCGGTAACGGTTTCAATGTCTCGTTCCTTTACAGCTTCAATAATGGAATTTTCTGCTTTCTCCCAGTTTTCATCCGATCCAATGTATTTACTCTTGTCTTCTTTGTCGCGAAGAGAAATTTGAGCGGTATAGTCGTCAAATCCAAGTTTCTTAAATACATGTATAACCAAATCAATCACATCGATAAACTCCGCTTTGATTTGTTCTGGAGTACAGAAAATGTGAGCATCATCCTGAGTAAATCCTCTAACCCGGGTTAATCCGTTAAGCTCTCCCGATTGCTCATATCGGTAAACCGTACCGAACTCAGCATATCGTATGGGTAGGTCTTTGTAGGAGTGAGGTTTGAACTTATATATTTCGCAATGATGAGGACAGTTCATGGGTTTAAGCAAAAACTCTTCATCTTCATTTGGTGTTTTGATAGGTTGGAATGAATCTTCTCCATACTTCTCATAGTGACCACTGGTTACATACAACTCTTTTTTGCCAATATGTGGCGTAATTACCGGTAAGTATCCACGTTCAACCTGCGCTTTACGCATAAACTTTTCAAGACGTTCGCGAATAGCAGTTCCGCGAGGAAGCCATAAGGGAAGTCCTGCGCCAACCTTATCACTAAACGCAAACAGTTCGAGTTCTTTACCCAATTTTTTATGATCCCTCTTTTTTGCTTCTTCAAGCATATAGAGGTGTTCTTTCAATTCCTTTTGTTTCGGGAAAGAAACCGCATAAATCCGGGTAAGTTGCTTGCTCTTTACGTCGCCCAGCCAATAGGCTCCAGCAACTAGCATCAACTTAACAGCCTTTATTTTACTGGTGCTTGGGATATGAGGCCCTCTACATAAATCCGTAAAGTTTCCTTGCTCATAAAACGTAATGGTGCCGTCTTCCAGCCGCTCTAAAAGGTCTAATTTGTATGGATCTTCTTTGTCCTTGAAATAGGCAATCGCATCCGCTTTTGAGACATCTTTTCGAATAAACGAATTGTCCTGTCTGGCAAGTTCGATCATTTTGGCTTCTACCTTGGCAAACTCCGAAGAAGAAAACGTCTTGTCGCCAAAGTCAATGTCGTAGTAAAAACCGTTTTCGATAGGAGGTCCAATTCCAAGTTTAATACCTGGGTATAAAGCTTCCATGGCCTCAGCCAACAAGTGGGCTGAGCTGTGCCAAAATGTGGACTTTCCATCTTCATCTTTCCAGGTTAGGAGTTGAACTTTAGACGATTCTGTAATGGGGCGATTCGCATCCCACACCTCATCATTTACTTTCGCTGCCAATACATTTCTGGCTAATCCTTCGCTGATGTCTTTTGCAACATCCATGGCAGTTGCGCCACTTTCAAATTCCCGAACGCTTCCGTCGGGAAGGGTAATCTTAATTCTTTCCAATAGGGTATATAATTGTGCTATCGATCCTTACAATTGGCCGATGCCGTTTACATTTTTTACTCGTTTTAATCCTTCTTTTGCCAAATCAAAGTTTGGGTCAACCTGCAAACATCGCTCATAGTGAAGCGCGGCTTGCTCATCCAATCCTCTACCTTCATTGCTCAACCCAAGCATATAATGTGCTTTGGCAAACTCGGGTGCAAATTTAACCGCAATACGAAAATGTTCGATCGCTCGATCCCAATTATTTTGGCTAAACATGATATACCCCGTATTGTAATACGCAAAGTAATGTTGAGAGTTGATATCAATAGCATGTTGGTAGTTGACTATGGCACTGTCAAACTTTCCAAGTTTTTGGAACAAAAGCCCTAATCCGTAATAGGCTTCATCGCTAAATTCATCGGCAAGTGTCGCATTTCTAAAGTATACCAAACCAATGTCATCCTCCTGATCGGAATGAAGTTGGCCAAGTTGAATAAGTGAATTGTAATGAAACAGGTCAATTTGTGTTGCTCGCATAAAGGCATCTATGGCATTAACCGTGTCGCCAGCTTCTTTATACACCATACCCTGAAAAAAGTGACTTTCTGTATTTCCCGGATTCACCTTTTCTAACTTCTTAAAGACCGATAGACTGTTGTCAAATTGTCGTACAAACAGGTAAAACTGTCCAAGAGT
>CAYZWM010000311.1:0-3974 GCA_964482155.1 uncultured Chitinophagaceae bacterium
TGCACTTGCTCATCAACGTGTTCTTTACCCAATTCTATGATGGCATTTAACAGACCTTGTTTGCTTTCAAAATGACGAAAAATAAGACCCTCCGATACATTGGCTTCTCGGGCAATTGTCCGCGTAGCTACGGCATCATATCCGTTTTTAGCGAACAGTTTGAGAGCTGTCTCTACAATGGTTTTTTGCTTATCTGTCATCTATCATGGATTCTTAATGAATCAAAATTCATTAAAATAAGCCGTAAAACCAAGCAATAGGTTTTAAAAAGTGATTAAACACTCAGTAGGGTAGATTACATTTGATTGGGAATCTGTTTGGTAGAAAACTCATACAGGCGATCGGCTTCTTCTTCTTTAAGCTTTTTAACCAGTTCCAGAGCATCCGGAACGACATCGCTGCAAAGCACAATTAGCGACCCATCCTTCGCATTGTTAACGGCATAAATAATGGCGTCATGTTCGGATGGAATGATGGTCGTTTTCTTATTCGGGTCCTTCATCTTAATGCCGTCATTCAACATGCCAATTAACTCCTCTTCGGTTTTACCGCGAAGTCTCTTGTCCTGTCGAATAATAATTTCATCAAACATCTCAGCTGCGATACTACCCATCTCGTTATTGTCTTCAACTCTACGATCGCCAAGGCCGGCTATGATGCCCACCTTAACCGTTGCATCGAGATTTTCAATAAATTGTTTAAGTGCACGCATACCGGCAGGGTTATGGGCATAGTCCAAAAGGATCTTAAAATTCTTAAACTCAAATAAGTTTAATCTACCTGGTGTTTGTGAAGGCGAAGGAATAAAGGTTTCTAACGACACTTTCATATCGTCGATGGTAAACCCATTGACATACGCTGTAAGCACGGCTGGTAGAACGTTCTGGATCATAAATTTGGCCTTGCCACCGTAGGTCAACGGTACATTTACCGCTTTAATGACCCTCATTTTCCACTCTCCCCTACAAATGGTGATGTATCCATTTTCAAAAATTGCCGATAGGCCATCTCGTTTTTGAATTGCCTTAATATGTACATTGTCCTCATCCATAGAGAACAAGGCGACGTTGCAGTCTAACTTTTTCCGCATCTTGTACACCAACTCGTCATCTGCATTCAGAATGGCATAGCCATCGGGCAATACCGTTTCAGGAATGACGCCTTTTACAGCGGCAAGTTGTTCAATGGTATGAATTCCTTTCATTCCAAGGTGATCTGAGGCTACATTGGTAACAATACCAACATCACAGTTTTTAAAGCCCAACCCTGCTCTAAGCAATCCGCCACGGGCCGATTCCAGTACGGCAAAGTTTACCGTTGGATCCTTCAACACAAATTCGGCACTAGCTGGTCCAGTGCAGTCTCCTTTCATCAGTAACCTATTCTGGATATAAACTCCGTCGCTTGTGGTATATCCCACTCGATACCCTTTCATTTTGGCCATGTGAGCGATCAACCGCGTTGTTGTTGTTTTTCCATTCGTTCCCGATATGGCAACAATTGGAATTCGTGCATTTGAACCTGGAGGAAAAAGTTTGTCAATAACCGGAGCGGCAACGTTGCGAGGTAAACCTGTAGTAGGTGCAAGGTGCATTCTGAATCCAGGACCTGCATTTACCTCTAAGACGGCTCCACCTGTATCGTCAAGCGGTTTGCTGATATCAGTCGTCATAACATCTATACCACAAATGTCCAGGTCAATAATTTTAGAAATTCGTTCGGCCATAAATACATTCGCTGGGTGAACGATATCGGTCACATCTTCAGCTGTTCCTCCCGTACTTAAATTGGCTGTATCTTTCAATACCAACATTTCCCCATCTGAAATAACCGTAGCCAACTCATAGCCTTTGGCTTTGATCAGTTTAGTTGTTAGTTCATTGACTTTTATTGCTGTAAGCACTTTTTCATGTCCGTAACCTCTTCTGGGATCATTATTTACTTCGTCGATGAGTTGCTGTATAGACGATTTCCCATCTCCAATTACGTGAGCTGGAGTTCTCCTGGCTGCAGCCACCAATTTGTTATTGATGACCAAAAGACGGTAGTCCTCGCCTGTTATGTACTTTTCAATAATAACAGCATTCGACACTTTCTGTGCTTCCTTAAAGGCAACCACGGCATCTTCATATGAATTGATATCAACCGTAATTCCTCGACCATGATTCCCATTGATGGGTTTCGCAACGAGGGGGAAACCGACGTAATCGCAGGTTTCTTGTAAACTTGTTTCCTGACGAATAATTTCACCTTTTGGCACCTGAACCTGAGCATTTTCAAGTAATTCTTTCGTGTCTTCTTTGTCGCATGCAATTTCAACAGCAATGTTGCTCGTCTCACTGGTAACGGTGGCCTGAATTCTTTTTTGATTGGCTCCGTAACCCAATTGACAAAGGGAGTATTTATTTAATCGTATCCATGGAATTCCACGTTTTACGGCTTCTTCAACGATTGATCCCGTACTTGGACCGAGCCTTTCATTCTCTCGGAGCACTCTCATTTCCTGTAGGTCTTCCGCAAAGTCGTAGGCTTCACCTTTTATCAGGGCTTCACAAATTCTAACCGATGCTTTTGCCGCGTAACGACCCACTCTTTCTTCCATGTAGGCAAACACCACATTGTACACCCCTTCTTCACCATACCCACGGGTTCTACCAAAACCCACGTCCATACCTGCCAAAGTTTGAATTTCTAAAGCAATGTGTTCAATAATATGCCCCATCCAGGTTCCATCATCTACTCGTTCGAAAAAACCCCCTGGTGTGCCTACTGAACATCGATGCGAATACATGGTTGGAAACATGTTTTTGAGGCGCTCACTGAAACCATCAATCGTATTGGATGGCTTTTGCTCCATATCTTCAAGATCAAGAACCATCACAATAAGTTTGTGCCTCCTCACCGACCAATAGTTTGGTCCCTTCATGGCTTTAATTTCTACTATCCGCATATATTTATTCTTCTGTGTTGAAATCTATGGTTAATCTCCTAGCTAAATGAATACCTCCGTTATTGCACGGAAAGCTAGTAGCTATACAATAATACCTTTTTTAATAAATATTGAAATTATACTTTCGCCTATATAGAAATTTTTTAGGAATGGGTAAAGGCACATTAATTCCAATTGGTGGAAATGAAGACAAGGGAGGAGACAAAAATGAGCAGTACGGCATGGACTTCATTGAAAAGGGAATACTGGCCCATGTTGTTCGTGAAAGTGGAGGTACCGATGCCCTAATTGTTATCATTCCAACGGCATCTAGCAAACCGATTGAAGTAGGCAAAAACTACCTTGACGCCTTTGGCAAGCTGGGGTGTGCCAATATTGAAGTGCTGGATATTCGAAGCAAAGAGGATTCTGAAAAACCGGAATCCATTCAACTTATTAAACGAGCTCGTTGCGTGATGTTCTCCGGTGGAAATCAATCGAAAATCACCAATAATATTGGCGGAACAACCGTTCATGAAATTCTTCTTGAACGATATGCCAACGATGAAAATTTTGTTATTGCTGGAACGAGTGCAGGTGCCATGGCCATGTCGACGGAAATGATTGCTGGCGGAAGTAGTACGGAAGCTTTTATGAAAGGAGCGGTTTCGATGTATACCGGTTTGGGGTTAACGCCTGAAATTATGTTTGATACCCATTTTATTATGCGAGGGCGATTCGGTCGAATTTCAGAAGCCGTTGCCAAATTCCCTGGCCTGGTCGGAATTGGCCTGGCAGAAGACACCGGTTTGGTTATTAAAAATGGGAACGACATGAAGGTTATCGGATCGGGAATGGTCATCATTTTTGATGGGAACCACTTAACGCATAACAACGAAAAGATTCTTGAGGAGGGTACACCAATGACTATGACGGACCTGAAAGTGCACGTTTTATCTAATTCGGATCACTATTCAACCAAAACACGAAAAGTAACCGTGCTGCCGATCGATGCTCCATTTGAATTTTAACAACCCGTTATTTA
>CAYZWM010000312.1:0-3937 GCA_964482155.1 uncultured Chitinophagaceae bacterium
GAAATATTGAGGGTATGTGAAGATACAATCACAGGTTGGGAACGCAGGCGAAAACAGCCTCAACTCAAACACCTTCCGGCCATTATAAGATTCCTGAGATACATTCCGGATAATTGCATAGATATACCCCAACTGAAATGTGAGATATTTCTCAAGCGTGTTAAACTAGGACTATCACAACGGGCGATGTCGAAGCGAATAGGTATTGACTCAACTACGCTGCACCAAATTGAAATAAATGGGAGGCAGCCAATCAAAAGGACGAGGAATAAACTATTTCTAGTTTAGCTAAATATCAACTACACGCATATGTATTGTTAAAAAAATACCAATTTGTGACTATTGATTATTAATTCAGAATACTGGACATTTGCATGGATTTTGATAATAGAACTATGGCAACTATTTCAACAGGGTATGACCTGTATCAGGTAGTAACAGGGTCAACGTATATTGACTTAGAGAGCGTATTTCCAGGCCAACTCCTTGTTGACAGATCATAATTACTTACAGGTCTTTTTAACATTACGTTGATGTGTAAAAAGTAGTTTTAACGGGTTCATCACTCTATACGAGTCGGTTAGCAAATGATAAATAAAGTAGGTATTATGAGATTGTCAGACGATTTTTATTTTAGGATAGAGAGGTGCTTGTTCAAAGACTTGGATGCCGCATTTTCAGGTTATGCGAGAATCCAGCATCCAAGCCAATTCATCTTACCCAGAGATCCGCATTTGTTGATATGGTTGAAGTCTTGTTAGTGCTTGTGCAAACTGTTTATTATAGAACAAATGGATAATAATCTAAAAGTACACTTTCAAACAGAGGTAAGTGAGTTTTTTGGTTCAACAATTCATGTCACAGAAAGGGCACATCGAAACCTCGACTTGGCTTTAAAAGTTGCTAGTTCCAATGTGCACTCAGATCATTTAAAATATGGCTTGAGGAAGAAGGGAGAGCTATATTTATCAAAATTGGTTCAAGAGTACCCACTTTTTTTGGGCGCTCTTGAGCATATAGGTGTGTCTCAGAAATCTCTGTTCGATACAACCCTGGAGTACAGTCAATCCCATTTTAATTACCTTTCTCGGTTCCCTAAAGGAACATTGAAGAATTCATTTTATTTCAGCGGGGAAGAATCCCTGGGTTTAGTACCGGTTGCTTCTAAGGTGAAACAAAATCAGGTCTTGAGAGTCGAAGACATGCTAATTGGACCTTTGCAAGCAGACAACCTCCGTTGGGGGTTAGTGAAACACATATTTAGTGCGATAAAATCTAATTCTACACTTGCTAAAGAATTAAGCGCAACTGAATTTAATAACAGATTGGTCAAACGATTAGAGTTTATAGCAGCGATTGATCCTAGCTCCAACGAACAGCAATTTATTTTGTTTTACGATGGCCATAAATATAGGATTAGACCATTCGCTGCATGGAACGCTAACGTGATTCAAGACTCTTCCACAAGAGACAATAGCCTATTGATAGCCCGGAGTAATGTGATTGAACCTTTAAACAGGTTTTCTGATCAGTCCATTTCCTTTTTGGAGGACCTAATTAATAGTGATGCTGCTGAACGTGAATTTCAGAATTTTTTTGAGCGATATCCTGAGTATATTTTGAGCCTTGGCAATTATGCTAAGTTACATCCACAACTTATTTTGCACGAGGAAGGAGGTAAAAGACTTATTCCGGACCTATTTCTAGAAAAAATCAATTCTGACTTTTGTGATATATGCGATCTGAAAAGGCCAACGGCAGAGTTAATAAGAAACCAAAAGAATAGAATTCGATTTAGAGATGCTGTAATGGCAGGAGTAGCTCAGTTGGATCACTACAGAAATTGGTTTGAAGATCGAAGTAATAGAGCTAAGTTCAAATCTCAATATGGTCTAAGTGCCTATCGCCCCAAAGTTGTAATTATCATCGGTAGAAGACACAGCTATTATGATGATATACAGAGAATAAAGGTGGAAAGTACTTTAAATAAATGGGTAGAACTCAAGACCTATGATGATATCATGGATAAAGCCAGACAATGGCGGGAATTCGCCCGGAAAGTATAGTGGGTTACATTATCAGCTTAATCGAGTTCATTATTGTTTTCGTAATTTCCTTACAAAATAGTGTCTTGACTTCGATTAACCTGTAACCTTTCCAGTTTTTGTAATAATCTTGAATCAATATTGGTTATTCGTCGGCATCATCATCTTTTCCATTATCCGAAACCCTTGGAATACCCTTTTTGTCTTTAGCGCCATCTAAAGAATCCCTAAACTTTTTTCTTGCCCTAAGCCAAACATCCTCACTAAATATTGATGCCATAAAACAACCAAAGAATAAAACATAAGGGTTCAAATCGTTTCCACCTGTACTGAATATTACAATTGCTCCTTTTGCAGAAAGAAATATCACTATTGCCGCACTTATTCCGTTTATCAATATCCCTTTTAAGTCTGATAATATTAAAGCTTCGTCTTCATCTTCATCTCTAACATCTTTTATTCGCCTTCTGATATATGATGAGCCTATTGAGCCTAACAATCCAAAGCCGAAAAGACCAACAATTATTGCAAGAGATAATGACTCCGTTTTTAGAAGCCAGCCTGATATGGACTTGAATATTCCAAATTTTTCTCCAATTTGAGGCTTATTAGGAATTTGCCCCCTTCCAGTGTTAATAGTGTACATGCTTGATAGTATGTGCGATACTCTTGTCTCGTATGACTCCAAACGTGATTTTGTATAATCATTAAGACTAAGATCTATTTTAAACTTAGAGGAATCTTTATCATTATAAATCGTATCAGAGTCAAAATTGTCTTTCCAGGTGGCCCTTTGGATATCGTCAATTAAGGAAGTCAAATTTGATTTATAAATACTCATTCGAGCAAACCAGCTATCATGGTAAGACAAATACCAGTTTGTTAAATCCAGACTATATTCTACCCTTACTCTCGGATTTATTTTTCCATCGACTGCATATCTAAACCTTTTAATAGCATTATTTTTTACCTTATCATCCATTGTCCAATTCATTCGTACCCATTCATTATACTCATTGACAGTATTTACTACTGTGGAATTAACGTTTTCGAATGACCTGTGTGGTGACTTAAGAATCGAGGAATCCAAATTAATAATTAAATATTTTTCATCATGATTTTTCAGACTTTCCAAATCTTCTTCAAATTTGGAAATAACGTTTGACCCTGAATGGGTGGATTCAATCACCTGAAATTCAGGAACTGCTATGATAGAAGAAATGATAAGATATATGGAAAAAAAACCGAGAGAAATTATAGTAATGTTTTTGATCGCAGGGTTGGTTGCTGCCAAACCCGTTTTTTTATTTGGATTTTCTGAATTTCCTAGAGCAATATTTCTCCGAGTTTCACGAATAAATAGGGAGATTAAAATCCAAAATGTGATAAAAACGATAATACCAGTATAGTTTATCAGAATTATGTAATCGTAGAACGATTCCTGAATTATTTGAGACCAATTAAAGAAAAGGTCTAATACAGCTTCTCCATAATCACGATTTGAAGAAACAAATTCTAAATTTGGCCTTAAAGTTCTAAGGTTTTTAAGTGGCGAAATAAAAAAGATACCAATCTTTATAATTGTATCTAAGATTACATCTTTGAAAAAGATTGAAGTAATACCAAAGCTGATAAATAAGGTGAGGGAACTGTTATTTGTACCCATTAAAGGTTTCTTAACAAGTAAAAGTACCTTTTTAATGATCCTGTAAACAATCCATAAAACCAATAGACTAATTAAAAAATGAACAATTACGATGATTAAAACTGGAATGAAATCTTTGTTCATGATTTTTTTGAGTAATAAAATTCTGTGTACGGGAAAATTAAAAAAGGGATTTAATATTTCACTTTTATGCCAAACTGGAGAGTATGAAACCTATTATAAACTG
>CAYZWM010000313.1:0-3928 GCA_964482155.1 uncultured Chitinophagaceae bacterium
GAAGTCACTGATAAGGTAACCATGTCTCCATCACATAGTGTATCATCTGAAATGTTGGGGGGTTTGGATCAATATCGCCGAGGGTTTTTAATTCCAACTCATCGCCATAAGCCGTTCCTGCTGAATTGGTCGCATAAGCTCTCACAAAGTAGGTTTGTTCCTTTTTTAATCCGGTTATTTCGGACACAAAACTTCCAACACCTGCTCCACTTAGAACAACATCATTATTAACGTTTGGATTTGGCAATTCGCTGTAACAAACACCTCTTTCGGTTACATCGGCTCCACCATCGTCGGATATAGTTCCACCAGATTTGGCGGATGAAACGGTTATCTCCGTTAGGGCCAGCGTGGTTACCGTAGGTATTTTGATTTCCGTATTGTCGTTGCCAGGAGTGATTACTTCCTTTTCCTTACAGCCGGAAAAAACGAACATAGAAAGAATTGAAAGGAATAGTATGGGTTGTTTCATAATTACTTGATTAAGATTCGAATATAAATAATCCATTTTATATGAGCCATTTGCCTGGGTTTTATATCAAGGCACCATGCACCGTCTATATGTTCCAAAACCAAAAGGCCATTTGTAATAAAACAAATGGCCTTCAAAAAGTAACATGATATAAGGGTAACCTACTACTCCATTTTGATTAGTTTGTAATTTTTCTTAAAATCGTCCGATTCTACCTTTAGAATATATATTCCAACAGGGAAATCAGAGAGATTAATATCAAAAGGGGTTTGTGAATCGAAATTTTCGCCAGATGTAATAATTTTTCCATTTACATCAGTGACCTGGTAGTCATATCGTGCTTCACGACTAAACTCAACCTCCGCTATTGGTGCAATTGTAAAAACACCTTTGGATGGGTTTGGATAAACGTCGAATCGATCAAGAATTCCTAAAAAATCTCTATTATCACTCTGGTTACCCGTAGTCTCTGGCGGAGGTGCCGGTTCCGTACATGAAATATTAACCTCTACTATACAACAACCTCCTTCAGAATTTCTAGATCTATATACATACGACTCGTTGCCATTTGCCAACACTAAATATCCAAAAATTGGCAATCCCGTTGACACGTTCACCCATTCTCCACCGTAACAGTCTCCGAGGTACGAATTCAAATTTATCAGGGTTCCACAACTAACGTCTAAAGAATGGGTGTTTATGCCTACATCTTCAATTGTAACCGTTCGATATACAGTCTTCACTTTTGACACCCACATTCCATTTTCAAAGCAGTCATATCTAAAATCAACAGAAATATTGTATGAGTTTCCAGATTGAAACGAAATGGCCCCGGATATGTCTGTATTGACAAGTTCTCCTGGATAATCTTGCCACCACACATTGGTCTGTCCTTCATGAATATTGACGCGATAACTTGTCACATTACTCAATCGGTCACACGTAAAATCAATGACCAATGGGTCGTCTGGACATATCTCTTCAGGTATTTCAAAACAAGCCGTTTTATCACAACAATCTTCAACATAAACGAATTTATAAATGGTATTACAAACAGTGGTCCCATTACAATCAACACAAACATCAAAGGATACCGCATATGTTTTTCCTATGGCAAATCCATGCCAGGATTCACTCAAATTGGTGTTTTGGGGTATACCAAAATTAGGAATGGTAGCCTTAACCTCTCTATTCTCCCAAGCACCATTTAGTTCTGCAACCGTCCATTGGTGCCAAACAGGTCCTGGATAGTAACAGCTGGACATATCAGTCCACAGACTATCGCCATAACATATTGTATCAGGTATTGAGAAACAAGACACATCTGGTTTACAGCAAAACTCCTCGTCATGTACATTGATCGTTTTATCACAAAAAACTGTTCCGCAACTGTTGCTTACTTCAACATGCATGATGTACGTTCCAGGTGTATTATAAATTGTAGTAGGAGCCGATTTGTAGCTTTGAGCTGGATAATCGAAAACATTTCCATTCCCAAAATCGATGTGAAAATCCAGATCATAATGATTCCCGCTAATTGGAATCTCAGGATAATAACCATAGATTTCTCCGACACATATATCAACGTCTTCACAAACCAAAGCTGGCAAAGGCTCTTCAACAAAAACGGTTACCCAGTCGCCAGTAGTACAGCCATCTGCATCGGTATACTCTACGTAGAAACTTGTGGTTTCCAGAGGACAAACGTTTTGAACAAATCCGACGCCATTAAACCCGGGTACAATGTTGTACCAAATGGTTGATAAACTTGCGTATGAACAGGGACCTGATACATCTACACAAGGGTCAATACCAATGTTGACACATTCGCCTAAACAAATAGTTTGATCTGGTCCAGCAAAACTTGGCACCAAGGGTTTAATACATACAATCTTTGTTGTTTGGTCACTTACCCAGACTCCATTACACAATTTAAACGCGGTTACGGTAATGGAATAACACTTGCCTGGTTCAATTGAATAATTAGAATTCCCAGCGGATTGGGATATATTAATTGTGCCGTAATTACTCCCATTTAGAAGTTCTGAATGTTTGTACCCCGTTGGGTTATTACCTGCATCTAGTTCCTCTATGGCCCATGACAGTAAACTTTCGTTAATCGTACAAGTTACATCAATGGTTAAATCGTGGCAGGAGGCTGGAAAAGGGTTGACCGTAAAACAGGCCTCTGGATTAGGTAAACAGGTCACAACAAAAAACTGGAGATCCTTCCTAACAGTTCCGATTATTGTACCATTTCTTATCTCATCAACTTCCACGGTTATAATAAACTGACCCGTTTGTGTAGGCGTAACGCAAGCGATTCCCGAATTGACATCTATGGTCAGGTTAGGATTGCCATTCATTACGTTTGAAGCACTGAAAGGTGAAATGTAATTCGAGTGGTCACTTTCGACCAACCTATATTCCAAATCATCCCCATCAGCATCCGTTGCCGACAAATCCAGACAATGGTAGTTGTTGACACACAATACTTCAGGAAAACCATCAACAAATTTTGCCGAATTATTACAGAGTGGTGGCGGTGGTACGTTTGTTGTGAATCCGAAAAATGTAATGCCACTATTAGATATATTGGTGATACCATTATTACGGTAAGAATCGTAAAACGTTAGGTCATATCCATTTGTATTATTGGCCAGTGTAGTCGTGCTCTTAAATGTATGACTTTCGATACATGTGAATGAATCTGAGCACATGCTTGAGTTTCCCATATCCAGAGTATCAATGTTTATTCTCGGCAAGGAGAGTGTCGCGATCGTATTGTTGTCTAAGTCTTTTACTTTAACATCTTGTACCCCCCATAGAGCCAATGTCCCTGGACTGCAATCCCTGTAAATTACCAGGGTAATTTCGTACTGGTTATTACCTAAACACGTGTAGGTAATATCACCACCAGCAAAATGATCTGCTTTAGCCAAGGTGGATAACACGCAACCGATTATTAGTATAAGCAGTTTTGCAATTCTCGTTGTTCTAATTTGTTTCATAAGTTTAAATTTTATGTAAAAAAACAGGCCACAGGAATATTCCATGTGACCCATTTATGCCTTTTTATTATTTGCTAATTATGAATTTAATTTGTCTTAAAAGTTTATTGTCTAATTCAAACTTGCATACATAAACTCCAGCCGGTTGGTTCGACAAATCAAAGTCGACTCTTCCGAGTTTTTCATTTACAGTTTTGGTGGTAATGACATTGCCTCTTACGTCCACAATGCTAATTATTCCCTGGCCAAATTCGGGTAGCAACGTATATTCGATTGCAATTACGCCTTTGGTCGGATTGGGGTAAAGTGTTATACGGCTTTCCCCATTTCCAAACGGACCATCAAACTCTAAGTCTCCTGTGTGTTCTGTTTGAAGCGGCTTAAACTCATTGCCCATCCCATTGAACTCAATAATACCAAGAGTGGTATCTTCTGGGTTATAAAT
>CAYZWM010000314.1:0-3898 GCA_964482155.1 uncultured Chitinophagaceae bacterium
ATAGTGGAACAAGATCATCGAAATATTATGCGAAGGATTATGATAACTACAGGATATAAGGAGTTTGAATCCGCTCAGAGAACTTTATCCGGAATCGAGGTCATTAACATCATTAGAAAGAACCAAATCCAAGACTCAAAGTCTAGTTGGTTTGAGACAATTAAGTCCTTAGTAGCTTAGAAGATTCGATAATCAGTAATTATTGGATTCAAATGGAATTAATTCGACAGAACCCGGCTAACTACTAATTCTAAACTTTTGCTCAATTGATCAGATTTATGTGCCAGAACCTGTTTAGGTTCTTAAACGGTTAATAGACCCGGGGGAATGGTATTTTCAGATCCAAATCGTATTAATGCGACAGAACCTAATTTCATTTATGACATACTTAATATTGTAAAAAACCATATTATAAGTAGCTTAGTACACAAAATTATCAAAAAGATGAAACGCATTTTCTCACTTCTCCTATGTATTTTAGTCTCCTTAGCTGCCTTCTCACAAATCCCAAATGTTATTCCCTATCAAGGAAATATTGCGGATACATCAGGTAAAGGTTTTGATGGAAATTTTAATTTTTCTTTTAAAATTTTAGACAATAACAGCGCAACACTTTGGTCAAGCGGAACTATAAATCTACCTGTTACCAAGGGCAATTATTCCGCTAGTTTGGGTGAAACCGGACAGCCATCCATTTCTAATTCGGTCTGGCAAAACAATATTATTTTCTTAGAAATTTCATTTGATGATGGAACAAATGGAATGGAAACGTTAAACCCAAATGTGCAAATATTGCCAGTACCATATGCTCTAAGAGCAGCAATTGCAGATAGTGCCACCAATGTAAATGGCCAATTAGGCTGGGGTGACTCCTTGGTGTTGAGGGATGCTTCTGGCGACGTTCGCTTTGTGATTAATCCTAATACAGGGGAGTTTAAAATTTTACAAAACGATACTGTTTGGTACAAGTTAGAAAGTAACTCACCACCGAAGGAGACTATAAAAGCGTCTCCTCGAAATGGATTGGAAAGCGGTGTTGAAACCAGAAATGGACAAGAGTATTCGTATTTGTCTGGGACTTTAGGTAATAGACTAAAGTGGAAACATTTGAACAAAATCAGCGATGCTAAACATCGTCTTGACACGACTAATATTTCGGAACATTACGATAAAAATGGTTGTGTGATTAGAAGAAAAGTTACCGTGAATGATACGATAACGAACATAACAAGAGAATATACTACCGAATATGACTGCCCAAGTGGCTCTATTCTTAGGTTTAGATGTGAAACAACAACGGGAGCTGGTGTTACTGGAGATGTTATTGTTGGGCACGACCGAGACACTAAAACTGAAAAAAAGACGGATGATGGGAAAAAAGAGGAAACCACTGAAGATATGCGAAGTGGAAATAAAGTAAAAGTAATTGCTGATGCGAAAGACTCTTGCTATGTAATTGAAGCAAATAAGATTGTACTAAAAACAAGCAATGGAGAGTATGTAATAAAAATAAACGATGATGGAACTACGAGTAAGGTGAGTAAAATAAATGGTAGCACTGGCCGAACTCCGAAAACAACGATAGACCAAGACAAAAAGATCGTTCTTTACGAAAATCAAGATAATTTTATATGGAAACCCGAGGGGAAAACTCAGAATTACGAAATTATTATAGACAATAAAGATACCCTTAAATGGTCGGGCGATAAACTTGGATTTCACTTTGACAATACGTTAAATACAACCGGAATCAAGACCGATTCCGTTCGGATTCAATATGATGGTAAAGATCGTTTGGTGTTAAAAGCTGATGTAGATGGAAATTCTATTATTGAATCCTACGATGCAGGTTCCAATGTGATTAAAGAAACACGTAACCCCAAAGACAGTATAATCACATATACAGGGGTTACAACAACCACATTCGAATATGACGATGCGTCTAATTCTGTAACTCATCAAATTAGAGAAGAAAGACGACCCCAAGATAGCACCAGTGCTTTGCACGGTGTGAAAACCAAGTTATATGATGGGCTGGAACGTGTTGTCTACGATGAACGAGACCTCATTTATCAAACCGATATTGGAGATGGTAAAGTAAAAAAGTCCATTCAAGTAAAAACAAGTTCAAATACTTTAAAATGGGAATATGACGCCAATAATAATTTGGTTAGACGAGAGGCGAACGCTACATCCTACACTCAAAAACATGAAAAAGACTCTACCATAAAATTTGAGTTTAAACTAGACAATTCAACTGCTCCAGACAATTTTTTTATTGTTGATCCAAAGGGTCAAGACTTTTCGTTTGGCAACCCCAATGGCAGTTACACCTTTGGTAATACTAACGGCTTATTTGTACAACGCGGATACGATGTTACTTCGAATAGAAGCATAATTTTTCAACACGATTTTGCGGATAGTAGTGAAACAAAACTTGGTATTAATAAAACTGGATTTGTTGTAAATACGGTGCAAACGGGGTATGAATTTGACGATGGCACCAGTTGGTTTGGTTCCCGAGATACATCGAATAAACACGAAATGGCTCTTGGGTTTTCTATTCCAGATTCAACGATTACCCTTTTTGGTGGAAGATATTACCAAACGTTTTCTCCAAGCTCTACTTTTCGAAACACGTATACAGATGGGAATTCCTCCATTGGTGAAGAATGGGACTTTGGTACATCAACCAAAACCACCGCTGGAATAAACACCCTTCAATATGTTTACAACAATTCCAGTGCGTTCATTTTTGAATCGCCAAACCCGGCCCAACTTGTTATTGTGGGTGGGGATACTTCCGGAAACCTGGTTGCAATTGAACTACTTCCGGCTCAAAACATGGTTCAACTATCCGCAGGTAGAAACCCAACGGTTTTTTCAGCTGACTTTCTAAATGCCAACAGATCTTGCTTTGTTGCGGATACCGCATTTATAGGTAAAGCAGCCAATATAGATGGAAACGTTCAAATAAATGGAAATTTACAGGTCAATGGTAATGTGACTAAAGGCGGTGGTACGTTCAGAATTGACCATCCTCAAGATCCTGATAACAAGTACCTTTATCATTCGTTTGTTGAATCTCCGGAAATGATGAACGTATACAATGGGATTATTCAAACCGATTCTAATGGAGAGGCAATTGTTCAACTACCGAACTATTTTGAATCTTTAAATAGGACGTTTAGATATCAACTTACCTGCATAGGTACATTTTCTCAAGCTATTGTTTTCGAAGAAATTGAAGGCAACCGATTTGTAATTAAAACAGACCAACCCAATGTAAAAGTAAGTTGGCAGGTCACTGGGGTTCGAAAAGATACCTATGCCAACGAAAACCGAGTTGAGGTGGAAGTTGCTAAAGAACCTGATATGATTGGGAAACGTTTGTATTACCCGAAACAATCAAAAAGATGAAAAATTTATTCGTTGTTTTTTTGATACTCGTATGGGCAAATGGCCTTTCACAAAGCTCAAGTATACATTACAAATCCAATGTAAGAGGTAGTTTAACTTCAGGCACCGTACATTCTGTTAAGGCCATTGAATCAACCGTAGTTAATGTTTGGACGGAAGCTCATACACAAACATCTACTTCGTATAGAAATCAAACCAGACCCGTTGTTGGAGTTACGACCGACTCTTCTGTTGGTATTGGTTTTTTAGCCTTTACCAAGAGGGGAATTACCATTTTTCCTAATCCGACCAATCAGAGTTTCGAAGTAAAATCAGAACTTGAAATTTCCAAAATTATGGTGTTTGATCTTAGAGGAAAATTGATTTTGGAACAAAGATCTAATACATCTATATCTAGTTTAAACTGGGCTAAAGGTACTTACATTATTTCTGTTTTTTCTGGAAGTAACGTGACCAATACAAGGTTGGTAAAACTATA
>CAYZWM010000315.1:0-2137 GCA_964482155.1 uncultured Chitinophagaceae bacterium
ATTGCCCAGTTGAAGAAGTCGGGATACAAGGCAACAGCAGCCGGCTTTGAAAATATGGCCTACGTGAAAAAGCAAATCGACCACGCGGTACACTTTACGAACAGCGAGGATGTGATTGAGGGCTATGCATTAACCACGGTGGTGGACATTCCGAAGGACTTATACGAGACCATCGAACGGCTGAAAAAGGCACGAGAATCGATACCCGAAAACATTAAAGAACTGGACAAGATTCTGGAACAGGACTATATCAATGTTATAGGAACCGATAATAGGATCGAACACGTAGACTTTGTGAAATATTATATAGGTTTTCTTTCGGATAAAGAGTCAGCAGTGATCTATGTATTGCATGAATAAGTCGAATCGTATCCATGCCGAGGTACACATTTAAAAAAGAACTAGCCGTTAACACATCGTTGGAAACGATGTGGGCGTTTTTGTCAAATCCCAAAAACCTAAAGAAGCTTACACCAACGAAGATAGGAGGGGAGTATATCGGTGATGTAGTCGATAAAATGGAGGAAGGCATGACCGTAAGCTACAAAATCACCCTAATACCTGGCTGGAAAATCACCTGGAAAGCACAATTTATAAAAGTTAACGAATTCGATTTCTTTGTTGATGAACAAATCAATGGACCGTTTCGCTTTTGGAGACACAAACACAGCGTAAAACGGCTGTCAAACGGTGTTTTGCTCATTGACGAGATTACGTATGAACCTCCGTTTGGGGTCCTCGGCGCATTGGCAAACCGACTGTTTATTCGAAGAACATTAAAGAAGGTATTCCAGTATCGAAGCGAGCAGCTAAAGACCCAATTTGGCTTGTTGTCGTAATTAGTGAACACTCGGTCTTCTCAATATTAGACGGTGTATACTATTCCCCACTTTTTTGTCCAAATATCATGACGATTTATAATCAATATTTCGTCCAAACGGAGAGAAACCGCTTTGGTCATCTTTTTGTAAGAAGAGATGTATAATAAAAACATAATGAAAAATTTTTACATCAAGTTAATCGTCGTTACGGTCGCTTTATCTTTTGGTTTAACAGAGACAGCGGCCCAGACAACAGACAACCTAAAGGGCAAGGAAATGGGGATCAATTTTCGCAATTTATGGTTTGGGAACTCGGCTGAAATCATTGTTCGGAAACCGAATGGTGAGAACCAGTTTAAACGAAAGACCTATCGTTTTTCGGGAACGTATTCGGAGTCTAACAGCATGTTTTCAGGGCAGGCTATTGCAGGTCTACCGAATGCATACAAAACCAACTTAAACAGCAATTTTAATTTAACCATGGGAATTGGAAAGGAGAAACGAGTTACCCTATTAGATCAGTTTTACTTCTATCATGGACCATCCATGCTATTTTCTTTAGGGGCAAATCAAACCACAACGACCATGGGAAATAACCAGGAACCACAACGACAAAACTTAGTGTATTACAATGCCGGATTTGGTGTTGGATACTTTGGAGGAGTTGGTTATCAAGTATCAGAAAGATTCAGCGTTCAGATTGAAAACCTGCTTCAAATACAGGCAAATGTGCGTATGCAAAACCAAAGTTTCACCACATTCGACGTTACAGATCACACGGAAGAAACAAACCAAACAATCACCGACAACGTACGAACGACTTTGGGTATACCCAGTGGCAGTATTAGCCGAATCTGGATAACATTCAATTTCTAAAAATCTTCATATACTATACTTGTTAGGGGGGGTAAGTACTCGATACTTGCCTCCTTTTTTTGTGCTATTTTACCAAACTTGGATCACCCATCTTCCCCGATTGGTAGTTGGCAATACATTGACGGATTTGATCCTCGTTATTCATCACAAATGGGCCGTAGGAATAAACCACTTCGTTTAGCGGCTGCCCACCGAGCAACAATAAATGGGTTTCTTCTTTGGCATATAAGTCAATTTCTTCTTTACCGCGTTCAAACAACGCCAATTGATACTGGTTGACTTCCTTCTGATCCTTCAATTCGAGTTGGCCACATATCACATACGCAAAAGCATTGTGTAGAGCATCTACAGGAATAGTTAACCGAGCTTCTTTTTGTAAGGTAATGTCGTAGTAAAAGGTTGGAGAGAACGTGAAACCTGGCGATTTCTTGTCAAATAAC
>CAYZWM010000315.1:2172-3873 GCA_964482155.1 uncultured Chitinophagaceae bacterium
GATCGTTTACAATTTCCGGAATGACGTTTTGTTTGTGAACAAACGTCTCCGGTGTGGCAAACTTGTTTTTAGCCGGATTGTTCAACCAGATCTGAAAACCGTGATACAGGCCTCCATTGTCGTGTAACGACTGACCCGTTTCTTCCATATGAATGGCACCTCTACCCGAACTGAACATCATAAATTCACCTTTGCTAATTTGCAAATCGTAGTTCAGGCTATCCTTGTGATGACCAGACCCGGCCATGAAATAGGTGGTAGGGGTAATTCCTGCATGTGGATGCGCCGAAACGCCGAGTGGTACATCTCCGGAATTGATGTTAACGGGTCCAAATTCGTCAAAAAGGACATAAGGCGAAACGTAGTCGTTTTGATCTCCAGCAAATGCTCGAATAATAGGCAATGTACCTACCTGCTCTCGCGTGGTATTCAAAATACGGAGTACATCCCTCGATCGACTACCATCCGAAACAATCATTCCGCACGATACAAACGAAATGGGAGTAGCAACCATATAGGCGCCCAAAATGGCAGATCCCCTGATAAACTCTTTACGATTCATGTTTATATAACGTGAAAGTACACAGGGTGTTTGGTTTATGCACGTTTTAGTCAGGACTAATGGGTTTAGGTTGAAACATTTTCCTTCCAGCGATAGAGGTTATGTTAACTTTGAATCAGATAGAACCCACAACTTATCTCATGAACTATAGCGAACAAGTAGAAAAGGAATTCCTCCAAATTGAGCCGTTGGATGGGAAACAGCTGTTCCCGTTTTATGAAAAACATCGAGACTATTTTGATGGTGAACCGCCGCAGAAGTTAGAACACCAGGAACGATTTCTGGAAATGCTTGCAGAAATAGCGGCGACGTTGGCAATGTCCAACGCTTATGTTAAAGCATTGCCTAAGTTGGGTCTGGTAATCTCGGGTTTTGAAAAGAATGAAGCCATTTTGATCAATAGTGATGTTGCCATTAAAGCTTACCACTCAGCAGTGTTTTGGAAAGCCCATTCGTTAGCATCGCTGGATAGGTACTGGGCCGCTCGGAGTTTTATGAAAAATGTACGACACCCCAATGGGCCACATCAAGATAAACTTGATGATTATTTGATGATTTGCAACTATAAATTGCGAAATAAAGGGGCTATTTGGCTGGGCGTATTTGGGTTTATCTTGCTCGCTGTTAAGTACTCAATTCGATGGTCTATTCCCGAATGGTATTCGATTCAGATTAGTTCTTTAGGCATTGTGGGTTCGATCATGGTATTAGTTGCCGCGTTTTTGCATAAAAAAGGCAAGATAAATCGTCGGCCTGAAGAGATTTTGGAAAAGTAATGAAAACACGTCGACCTATATGGATCAATTTCATCACACTCACGCTGTTTATGCTGATGTATGTGAATGCATTCTCTCAAACCGATACAACCGCTCGTTGTTCAAATACATATACCGGTTTGAGGCAGGAAGTGAAACGAAGCATAGGTATAGTTGTAGGTGGGCACTTCTTTAAGTATGGTTTTGGTGAATTTGGGGTTGGCCTGGCTAGCAATGAATGGGGAAACCATGGAAGCATGTTTCATGCGGCAACTCTATCGGTGGAATGGAATCGATGGAATAAAGTTTACGGGTATAAACTGTCCGTGTGGAAAAACATTCCAATGATTCCAATCTCATTGGGAATAAACGGAGTCTACCATC
>CAYZWM010000316.1:0-3845 GCA_964482155.1 uncultured Chitinophagaceae bacterium
TTCAAGACGATAGCATATTTATTCATACGTCATACAAGCCTGGTTTAGTAAACATGAGCGACACAGTACATTGTCAAGCAGGTTATCCAATTTTTACGGCCATTGACTTGTTGGATTCTGGCAAGGTGAACAATCTAGTTCTGTGGAGTACAGGATCAAAAAAGGACACCATTCATGGCGTTCGAAACGGAGAAATTTGGGTAGAAATGAGCAATTCGTGTGGAGCTGACCGAGATAGTTTTAATCTTCTATTTGATTCGATCTATCAACCCTACTTAGGTGGAGATTATCGGGTTTGTGACGACGATAGTCTATTAGTTGGTGACCTTATTGCTCGAGACCATGTACGCTATAAGTGGAGTACAGGCGATACCACCAGTTTTATTGTGTTGCGAAAAATAGGAGGATATTCTCTTGAGGTGACCAACGGTTGTGGTATTCGCGTAGATTCTATGCGGGTTCATTTCGATCATACACCTGAGTCGTTGACGTGGCAAGACACCATCGTATATTGTGATACCATTGACGATATTTATGACGCGGCTAATCCTGGTTTTACCTACCTGTGGGATGACGCAAGCAGACTCCGAACCAAACAAATAAGAACATCTGGATGGCATAGTGTTGTAGTTCGATCCATTAATTGTGGTGAGGTCGAAGACAGTACCTATGCCAAATTATTGGTATCGCCTGTGATAAAACTACAGAACGATACAAGTCTTAAAAAGCCGTTTACCCTAACCCTGGATGCCGGCAGTCATCTGGGAAGATATGAGTGGAGTACGGGAGTGTCCACCCAACGAATCGTGGTGAGTGACTATGGGACCTATTGGGTAGAGTTATCAAATGTATGCGATACAGTTCGTGACAGCATTGTTATATCCCTTAAGGTGGGCATATCGGAATTCAAAACCTTCCCTTTTGATATCCTTCCAAATCCAAGTTTTGGAAGTTTCGAAGTACATAGTTCAGGTCGATCTATAGACGATATAAAATTGTACGACAATCTTGGTAGAGAAGTTCGAATCAGGGTCGAGAATCAATCATCCACCTCGGTCGTGAGTTTAACAAACCATCAACCCGGTATGTACATTGTGCTCATTCAATCGGGAGATCAGGTGTCTAGAAAGAAACTGCTAATTCGGTAGATCTGGCTGATTCAACGATATCACTTCTACAACCCATTGATCAGTCTAACTACATAGCGTTTTTGGTTGAGCTCAATCATTAACAGATAGACGCCATGTACTTGACTAGACAAATCAAGTTGCTGAGATTCGGGATTCCACTGTACTGGAATTTCCCTTCCTTGAATATCGGCAAGCCTGAATTGCGATTGTTCTGGTAATCCAGATAGGGTAAATACACCGGTTTTGGAAGGGTTTGGGTAAACATTAATCCAATCAGGCAAAAGGTTTGAGATGCCCACATACGTAAAGTCAAGGCTATCAGACAGGGTTGTGCACCCAGAATCGTTCATTACCTCCACCCAGTAAACATCATTTGAGGCAGCATCATATTGTTTATTGGTTTCACCTGAAATTAATCCCTGGGAAGAACTATACCATTGGTTCCCATCATTGGCACTAGAAAATAGGCTATTCTTAACCTGAGTAATACTCGGCTTAACTGGGTGGCTATTGACGCTAACCTTCATTGAGGCAGAATCAATACAGCCGCCGTAGTTTTTGACGATGTAGGTCAGTGTATGCGTACCAAGGCCTAATTCCGACGGGTTAAATTCAGTTGCTGTTTCGTTGTTTACTTTATAGACTCCAGAGTCTAAAGGTAAGCCCATATTTAGAAGAATGGTTGGATCATTTAGGCAGATACGGAAGTTGCCAGTAAGGGTAACTGTAGGGCGATCCAAAACAATAATTTCGATAGAATCTTTATTCGGGCATCCTTGTTGGTCGGTCAACTCGTATGACACCAAATGAACACCAGCACCTGCCAGTGATGGAGAGAATACAGAACCAATTATACCTTTACCATTGATGATACCTCCAGAAGGATATACGTTAAGAACCACCGGATCGCTATAGACACATAGTAATTGATCTGTCGTAATCGAAATACTATCTGGTTTGAAAATCTCTAAGGTGGTATTGGCTGTACTTGAACATCCACTACTGTTTTTGTAGTCGTATTTTACACCGTGAAAACCATGTCCGGCCAATTTGGGGAACAGCGTATCCAGAACAATGCCAGAACCAGTATACGTGCCGCCAGCCGGTGATGCAAAATTCAGGGCAATTGAGTCACTCAATAAACACAGCGATAAAGGGCCTGAAAATGTAATCGTGCTGGTGTCATGGACAATTCCGGATATAGTCGTTCTGTTGTGGCAACCATTCGTGTCAATGGAGACATAGGTCAACGTATGAAAACCCGAGCCAGCAACCTTAGGGTCAAAAAGGCCTGTTTGACTTAACCCTTTACCCGTAAAATATCCTCCTTTTGGTAGACCATCTTGTAATTGAATGGTGTCCGAATTCAAACAGCTCTTAACCTGTTCTGTCCATGATACCGGAGAGTTCTTAACCACGGTTACAATTTGGGTGTCTGTTGACGTACAGTTTAAGACATTTGTAAACGAATAAACGAGTGGGAATTTTCCAGTTCCCGCAGGTAAAGGAGCAAAGGCATTACCCGTTACGTTAATACCGCTAAAACTACCGCCAGATGGAGAACCAGACAGTCGAATCGAATCGTCGTACAAACAAACCTGTGAGGGTACAATAAGTTTACATGGGGTTGCCCATTTAACTTCTATGGAGTCTCGAAGGGTACTAAAACAACCATTCCCATCGGTATATTGGTATTCAAAAGGGTAAAACCCAACCTTAAATCCAGTACTGTCTATGTGCAAATAGTTATTGGAATAATAATTGCCAAAATAGGTTCCGCCATTTGGTGTAATACCACTGAGTAAGACAGAATCTACGTTATTACAAAACTCAAAACTTCCAGTCTTATTGAGACTTGGCAAACCATTGACCTGAATGTCTTGTGATGCTATACTGGAGCAATGGTTGGTATCTATAAAGGTATACGTAATGGTATAGGTGCCTTGTTTAACTTTACTTGGAAAGAAGAATGTGTCAACAACACTGTTTCCAGAAAACACACCTCCCGTTGGAGATGCACCCCTCAATTTAACCGTATCCAGGTCTTCACATACATCCGAAAAAGAAGATAGAGTTACTGAAGGTTTAGAACTTCTGTTTACCTGAATGGTTGTCGAAGTGAAGGTACACGAACTTGAATTTCGCGTAATAGTTACCTTGTATTTAGCCGCACTATCAACATAAATACGCTGTTTCGTTTTGCCGCTCATCACGGCACCGTTCATATACCAGACATACGAAAATGAGTCATTGCCAGAAGCGATGAGTTCAAGGCTGTCTGATCCACATAAGTAGAATTTTCCTGTGTTAGAGGATAATATCTCATTAGAATCGGTCTCTTGAAACACGACAATATATTCTTGCTTTACCTGATTTTTTAGAGTCACAGAATCTCCTGACGCATGAAAACGTGCGCCAGAATTTGCCCAGGTGCCAGTATATCCACTTGATTTTTCATATAAATTTAAGGCACATTTGTCATTGGCTGTTAGGCCTTTAATGTTTCCAAAGTCATAGGAAACATCATATTTTACAGCGGTGTCATTTGGGTAAAAAATGCCAAAGAAATGGGTGCTGTCAATTTTCCCAGATTGACCTTTAGCGAGTCCTTGTTCAGATACGATGTATTCCGAAAATATGTGAATACCCGTTGGGCTTCCTTTAATGTTGTTAATGAGAAATTCGTCACCAAACTTGGTTTTTAATGTGGTGTTA
>CAYZWM010000317.1:0-3817 GCA_964482155.1 uncultured Chitinophagaceae bacterium
GGGAGTGGTTACCAGTAGAGGACGTTGATATCAATAATCTCGATTTTGAGCTCTATAAGAATGGAGAACTCGTTCAGAAAGGCAATACGACGGATATGTTGTTTTCGGTCGATGAACTTATTGCTCATTGTTCTCAATATTTTACGCTGAAAATAGGTGATCAAATATTTACCGGCACACCGGAAGGTGTTGGCCCAGTTAAATCTGGAGACGTGCTTGAGGGGTATATTCAAGGCAAGAAAGTCCTAAACGTTAGAGTGAAGTAAGTTGATGCTTAGTCCACCTTTGAGGTAAAGGGGTTTCTTAAACCTGAATAGCTTGTTAAATCTACTTTAAGAGAGCCTATCCATATCTCCGTTTTTACACGAACAGGCAATTGATTGGCATCGTCAGTAATCCATACCGTCATGCCATCTTCGTCTTTAAAAACACGATCAACAACAAGCTGTGGTATAAGCTTGATGCAACGCACCTTGCCAAAATCACTTTTTATTACCTCAGTGCCCATATACTTGAATTTAAGATTATAAATCTTCTGATCGAGATAGATGTCTAATGGAAAGGTTTTGCCCACGTATGCATCGCTAAAATCGATGGTACGAGCATAGTACATACCACTTACAATATCCTGTACGTATGGAGGCATATCCATGTTCTTTTTTAACCCTCTGAGCTTCTCCGTCTCGTGGTTGTAATAGACCAGGTCCTTGTCTTTATACTTGTCTTCACGAACGGTTTTGAAATATTTCAACGGAGCCATTCCCTGACTATCTACATAGGTTTCGAAATGATCACGTACTGTATACATCCAATCAAACGACTTGTTTGTTTTCCCTTTTGCCACGATGTGGTAGGTTGGTCGATTGTTAACGACAATTGAAGTGTCTTCGATTTTCATGGTGATACGAGCTGCATTTAACCAACCGTAATGAACGCGGTATTCTAGTTTTTCTCCAAATGTAAACGCTTCGTTAACCTGATTACGGAACGTAAACCCATCGTTTTCTACTTGAGTAAAGCTGAAGTTGAAAACGACAAGCAACACTGCGCTGATATATTTTAAACCTGTTTTCATAAGGGTCGTGTTTTTTCGGTTAGTAGAATTCAAACCCTGTTCCAAAAATAAAAAGATAGCATAAAATTATAATAAAACCGACTAAGTTGAGATCGTAAACCTATTTAAGGCACTGTTAATCAGTTTATTGTGACAAAACAGGTAACGAATTATAAGATTATATTTGCTGCGATGAAAGGATATATTCAGAGAATAGCAACCGCTTCGATGTTGGTGATATTGTCTACATTTTCGTACGCTCAGTTGAACAATTCGTTTTTTGACATAGAACGAAAAGACACCACTGAGGGCATTTTTATGCTCCACATTGAAAATCTTGGATACTTTAGAAATGTAGAGTATAAGTCGAGAATAGACGAGGGTAGGACCTTGTTTGGCTATCAGTTTTGGCCAGAGGTAACGTATCAAATATCGGAAAACGCTCAGGTTTCTGGCGGATTGTTTCTCCAGCGTGATTTTGGAGGTGATGGGTTTCAGTATTCCTTGCCAACTTTTAGTTTTCAATATAGAAAGGATCAACATTTTATTCGATTCGGAAATTTAATTGGCAGCTCGCAGCACCAGTTGGTAGAGCCTCTTTATGATCCGGAAAACATCATAGAAAAAAGATTGGAAAATGGTTTTCAATACATCTTGAATACGCCTAAATTTAGAGGAGAATTTTGGACGGATTGGCGAAAAATGATTTATCAGAACAGCCCATTTCGAGAAGAGTTTACCGTAGGCCTAACCGTGGAACCAAAATTAATTAAAACCAGTAATTCAGTCCTTTCACTTCCCATAGCAATGCTTGCTTTTCACAAAGGAGGAGAGATTGATACGTCTCACATGCCAACCGAGAGTAATTTTAATTTTGACTATGGTATTAAGTACACCCTAAAACCAACATTGTCTGTTATAGATTCCATTGATGTTCAGGCGCATGCCTTGTATTATGAAGACATATCAACCAGGCCAATAAACTATATAGATGGTTTGGGTCAGTACATTTCTGTTGCAGCGTATATGAAATCGTTTGGCTTGATGCTTAATTATTGGGATGCACATCAATATCATAACCCAATGGGAGACGTCGTGTTTAGAACCGTGTCGTTTCGAAACAGTACCTACGTTTTTGATTATCGTAAAATTGTGATGGCCAGGTTGTTTTGGCAAACCAAAATTTCACCCGATTTTAGCTTTTTGTTTCGGGCGAATTATATGAGAGACCTTCGACAAAACTCAGATGATTTTGTTGCCGAGTTTTATTTTAGATGGAAGCCTAGTTTTGGCCTTAATAAGAGTAAGGGGTAATGGAACTTAAGCGTTTCAACGATATTGTAGATAGCCAGGATTTATTAGAAGAAACCATTGCCCAACTTTATAAGGATTTAAGCATTGACGAAACGACGTTTCGTTGGCAGGCTGATTTGCCCGATGCCTACGATCAGTTTCGAAAAGATGTTGAATCTTACGTATTCGAGGTGCTTAAAATGAATCGTCGTGTATTAATGCAACTTCTATATCGGGTAGATATTTCGGAGAAGAAAAGTCAAACCATTTGGGCATTTGACGAAAATACACGGGCTAAAATGCTCACAGAAATGGTATTGAACAGAGAACTTCAAAAGGTGTTAACCCGCAGGTTGTACAAGCAGAAATGACCTCGAAAGAACAAATGACACATAAAAAAAGGACTAACTTGCACGTTTAAATAATTATGAAAATGAATAAATTGGTATTGGTAGCCATGGGCTTATTAACGTTTGGAGTAATTGGATGTAAAGATGATGGTGACGATTTACCACCTGAAATAAAAGACAAAACCAGAACCGAAATGTTAACTGAAGGATCCTGGAGAGTTGAAGAAGGAACTATTGTGCCTTCTATAGATATAGACATTGCGGGAAACGTAATTACCGTTGACGAATATTGGGACTTGTTGGCATACCAAGGTGGTGGTCAGGTTATGGACTGCGACAAAGACAATGTTATGCTCATGCATATGGATTCGAGCGTAGTTTTGGATGAAGGCCCGACAAAATGTGATGTGAATGACCCTCAAACAGAAGATGGCGGAGATTGGTTTTTTATAAATGACGAAACTCAAATTAACTTTAGTAGTTTTCCATTCGACCCTACTGGAGCGCCACAGGTTCTAGACATCGATACGTTAACGGAGTCAAATCTAAACATTGAAATGGTTTACGTGTTTACAAACCCAATTGATGGTTCGAAGACCAATCACATCATTAAGTTGAATTACGTCAATACGAAATAGAGTTCATGCAGATATATCATAACGCGCGTTGCAGAAAGAGTAGAGAAGCGCTCGCGCTTTTGAACGAGGCCGGCAAGGAAGTAGAGCTGGTCGAATACATGAAAAATCCTATTTCGGAAAAAGAACTGAAAAAGGTCATCAAACTGTTGAAGATTAAACCGTATGATTTACTTCGACGCAAGGAGAAAGTTTTTAAAGAAAAGTTTTCAGATAAAGATAAAGATTCCTTTGACTGGGTAAAAGCCATGATTGAGAATCCAAGCCTTATGGAGAGACCTATTGTCGTTAATGGAGACAAAGCGGTAATTGGCCGTCCACCAGAAAACGTATTAGACATTTAGTCTTTTAATCTTTCCAACGCTTTAGACTCCCAACTGGGAAATGCCATTCTGGGGTTACTAACACCTGATCATTCGCAATTTGATACCAGGGACTTAGTTCCGTATTGGTTGGGTTTTTAAGAATATGAATATCCTGAGCAG
>CAYZWM010000318.1:0-3795 GCA_964482155.1 uncultured Chitinophagaceae bacterium
ATGTCCGTGATCGTTACTCATCTTCGTTATCGTTTTCTTTTTTGTAGTATTTAAAATTGATTCATGGCTACTTCACCCGCATGGTCGTCAGAAGATTCTTCTCCTTCAACCTCAGGTTCAGTCGTTTCATTTGGTGATGCTTCCAGAGCAAATGTTGCCTTTTGTTCGCTCATCCATTTGTCGTAAGACTTCTGGTCTTCAACTATGATTTTAATTTTCATGCTGAAGTGAGAATTGCCGCATATTTTGTTACAAATAATGTGGTAGTCAAAGTCTACATTATTCAGTATTTCGCGTTGCTTCTCTGTGGTTAGGATTGGCGTAAAGGTGAACTGTGTCGGTATACCTGGCACTACGTTCATCTGGGCTCTAAATTCTTTCATCAACGCACTGTGAATAACGTCTCTTGATCTAAACTTCATTGTGATCTGTTGATCCACAACCAGATGGATTTCATCACTAACGATGTCATCAAATGCCGCTTTGGTGTACATAACACCTGATTCAAGCGATCTGTCTATACGTTTGATTTGGGTTGCTCTTCTTCTTAACTGAAGGTTATAAAAGGATTCTTCGCTGCCCGATTCAATATCTTCAATCAGTTTTAGATGTGCTTTTTTATCCTTCCCTTCGCGTCCCCCTAAGGTAGACTTTAATTCGGCCAATTTTAAAGGTAAATTTTTTATTTCACTTGTGTAATAAGTGATATCTTTTTCTAACTCTTCAAGAATTACTTCGGCTTTAGCCTTCGTAGCAACCCCAAGCGGGTTCGATACTTCAGAAATCAAATTGGAATTGGCGTTACCCAATTCAGCATCGGCACCTGGGTATCGCACCTGCCATGCAAATTGTTGTGCAAAGACTTCGATAGACGCCGAGCCCTCATCTGCTCGTTTGGTTATACCGTTCCATGCTTTTAATCCACCCAAAACCAAAATTGTAAGAACAACTGCAGGAATCGCTGTCCAGATAATTTCCAATTTATCATTATGGGAGTAGTGAAGGGCTTTAACCCCTTTTTTGGCTCGATATTTAAACGCAAATCCAAATAGGGCTATATGCGTTACAATGAATACAAAGCCTGTAATGACAAAGGTAATCTTCATCATCTCATCGATGCCCGCTCCGTGGGCTGAAGCCGCATTCGAAAGTAAGGCGTATTTACCGTGTATTGATAATTCGTACAAGGCTGCGGTCATGCCGATAATCAGGAAGGCAAGCATTAATGCAGCGTTTAGATTGTTCCATGGAATAACTTCTCGTCCGGTTAATTTACCTACATAGTCCAGGGTTTTAACAATTAAAACGATTACGATAAATACCAGGAGTCCAAGTAGCCAAAGAATCTTATTGGTTTTGGCAAATAACCCTTCGTTAACCTTAGGTTCTGGATCTACTTGCGTTGGAGGTGTTGCAAGTGGGCCATTTTCCGTATACATCAGGATCGACTTGATCTCATCGTCAGTCAAATCCGCATTTACGTTCATGGCTACACCCTTGTACTCGTTATAGATGGCAATCGCGTCTGCATCACCAGATTGTCGCAACGCAACATTATTACGAATCCAGCTAATTAACCAGTCTATTTCTCTACTTTCTGTAATTCCAGCCAACGCAGGACCCGTTACTCTTCGTTCCAATGCGTGGCACGAAGAACACTTCGATTTGAACAAGGATTCTCCTTTTTTAATGGTCTCTTCAGACACAGGAAGACCCGTTGCACTTGATTGAATTTTTACTTCTGCAAAGGATTGCAGAGTGGATACAACGAGCAAAAAAGCAACAGTGCTCGTTTTAAGAAAACGTGATCGCATACTTTTCAATAAAAAGTTTTTCATTAACCTCTAATTATCAGGGAGTTAAGAAGGTAAATCTTCGTAACCTACCCTACCTTGGATTTGGGCAAAATTACCATGTTTTTAAAAAGAACAAAGCAATAGTTTTCCTTAAGATCAGAGAGGTATGTATTTAGAACAAATACAAATTAATTTAAAAGCAAAAAGGGAATCCGAAGACCCCCTTTTTGTAACCAAAAACTAAAACTGAAATTTAATTTACCACTATTAAACTTGCTTTTGACTGCTGTTGTATCCAGCATTCAGTATTAAAACGATGAAACGCCGGATTGGTTGTAAGTTTCGCGTCATGTAATTGTCGAGATTGTGACATTAAAAAACAGCACAAAAAAAGGGCAATCGATATTCGATTGCCCTCAATAAATGTTTTATACGTTTTCTTAGTCGAGCTTCCAGTTGAACCCAACACCGAACAAATAAGGAGCACCCATGTTTAATTCCATGTTAATTCCCAGGTTGTCGTTTACATAGAAACGTGCGCCAAATAAAGTTAATCCTGCATTGATCCGTCCGCCGCTTGTATAAGCGTCAAGCAAAATCAGTCCTGGATCTTCGCTTTCAATGCTCGATCCCCAGAATACATAACCCACTCGAAGACCACTATAAAGATCAATGTTATCTCCGTTACCGTAGTGAATCTTAGGGCAAATAGAGAAGTTACTTCTTCTTAATTTGAAATTAACAGATTCGTCTACCCAATTAAAATCACCATCGATATAACTGTTAGAGAAGTCGCCACTCCAACCTTGTGTTGAAAAAATGGCACCAATACTCCATCGTTCAGAAAGTCCGATGTCATATCCAAATACAATTGCTGGTCCACCTTTTACAGTCGATCCATCGGAAATAAGACTTCCGTTACTGTCATACGCAATACGGTCGCTAAATACGGCTTTGATAAGTCCTCCAGTAACGCTAAATCCTGCGTGTAATGTAAGAACTTGTTCACCTTGGTCACTTTGGGCTTTTACGCTTGTGGAGAAGGAAACTCCAAATGCGATTAGTAATGATAGAATAAGTTTGTTTTTCATGTTAAAATATTTTGACGCAATCTAGGGAAAAAAAGGAGGTTTATCTGAATGTTTTTTTATACCCCCTTGACATTCGTGGGCGATAAAGTAACTAGTCTTTTTTTATAGAGCGACCCAATAGAACGTTTGAAGTTCTTTTTACTCATGCCTAATAAGGCATAAATCTCGGTTGGATCTGACTTGTCTCCTATAGGTAATTCGCCTCCGCGAGCCTCTAATTCTTCCAGTACTTTTTGTTCAAAGGAGTCCATGTTTTCATAGCCTTGTGGCTGAAGGCTGATGTCGATCTTATCATCTTCTCGCAGTTTCTTTATGTAACCCGTCTTGCGATCACCTAGATGAATTTTGCCGAAAACCTCATTGTCATACACCAAACCGGCGTATTGATTGTCAATAATTACGTTCCGCCCCAAATCGGTTCGACCGCCAATCAACAACTGAACTTCCTGTCCTTCTTCCAGTTCAGATAAATCTCTATTTACAAACCTGTTGGTTTTGCAGGATGCTACCAATCGATTGGTCACATCATCAAGATAAACATAGACCAGTACATTTCTTCCCCGCTCTAAATTTTGATTTTGCTCCTTATACGGTACCAGCAATTCCTTTTCAAGCCCCATGTCTAAAAATGCTCCAACAGAAGAAACATCATTTACCGTTAGTACCTGAAACTCTCCAGGCAAAGCCTTTGGTGTTAAAGTGGTAGCGATCGGACGGTCTTCTGAATCCTTATAAACGAAAACCTCTATTTCGTCGTCGACTTTTGTGTCCGCTGGAATATATTTATTGGGTAAGAGAATTTCATCTCCAGTAAGGTTGCCTAAAAATAGTCCTACACTGGTTTCTCTGAGGACAGTCAGTTTGTGATATTGGCCAACTTCTAACATAATAGATTTGTATATAGATTG
>CAYZWM010000319.1:0-3791 GCA_964482155.1 uncultured Chitinophagaceae bacterium
AGCAAACCGAAGCGTATTTATTGAGCGGAGGAAATGATGAAGCGGTGAATTGGATTAATGAGAACGGGGAGACCATGCAAACAACGTATCATATTCCAAGTACCAAAGAGTGTATCACATGTCATCAATCGGATGGCGAGTTTAAGCCTATAGGCCCAAAATTATTCAACCTGAATAGACCAGTTCAACGAAACGGATCTACCATAAACCAACTGACTTATTTCCAACAAAAAGGGTTGATTAATGCGTTTCACGTTGCTTCCATAGACAGCCTGCCCAACTATAATGATGAGAGTTTAAGCGATGATGTACGCGCCAGGGCATACATGGAAGTTAATTGCAGCCACTGCCATACGTCAAAAGGTTTTGCACCGGATTGGTTGGATTTTGATTTCGCGTATGCCACTCCGCTGGATGAAACGGCAATAGAGGCTAACAAGGCACAAATTATCGAAGCAATTGAATCGGGAAAGATGCCTTTTATTGGAACCAGTATTCTTGATCGTGAAGGAGTGCAATTATTAACCGAATACCTAAAGACCCTGTAGTATGAAAAAAATATTCTTTTTCATCATCGCCGCAATTTATCAAATTCAGTTCAGGCTCAAGAGGATAATATCACTAAACGTAAGTGGTCGTATGAGATCCTGTACAGTCCAAATATTTCTCCTCGAATATTATCAAATTCAGAAAGAGAGGAGTGGTATAAGAAAGACAGAAATAATGCGGAAGCTCCCCGGCTCGGGTATTCCATAAAAACAGGAGTCGTTTATCAGATAGGCAAAAAATGGAGTATCGGAACGGGTATAAACTATTCCAGCATTGGATTTAACATTAAAAGTACCGAGTTAACATGGGTTACGCCGAATCCTGATTTTCCAACAGAGTTAAAGAGTTCGAGCAAATACATTTATTTCGGCTTACCGGTTCTTGCCCATTACCAGTTAACAAGTGATAAAAAATGGAACACAGAAATCATATTTGGGGCAACCATAAATTATTTTGAAAACAAAAATGTGGTAACGAGCACAAAAACAAACGGAGAATGGACCAGTTATTCCAACTTCGGAGCACGTTATAACGCCACCAATGTTTTTGCCACAGTGGGTGCAGGCACATATTACACACTAAGTAAACGATGGATGTTCAACACCAGCCTATTATTAAATCAATCCGTAACAGCGTCAAATAGCATGGCGAAAACGAAAGAATACCTGAACTATTTGGATGTAAACATTGGGTTTAATTATAGGATAATCAAACCAAAAAAGAGTAAAAGTTAACGGTGTTACCAGGCTAATTAATCAATAACAAACAATAAAAAAAAAGTATGAAATACATAAGCATTCTATGCATTGCTTTCTTGAGTATGTCGTTTCAGCCAATTCCGGCAACCACTCAATTATCTATTCAAGTGGTCGAACTTGAAAACAGCACAGGCCAGGTAATTCTGGACATCTTTTCAAGCGAAACAGGTTTTCCAACAAAACCCGAAAAGGCTATGAAGAGAGTGAAGGCAACCATCAAAAATAAAACGGCGAGTTTCAATATTCTTGATTTACCTAAAGGTGAATATGCCTTTGTGATCATACGCGACGAAAACATGAACAATGAACTGGACGCCAATTGGATAGGAATGCCATCGGAAGGTTTGGGGTTTCGAATAATGCCAAGGGGAGATTTGGACCTCCGAGCTATAAAGACTCGAAATTTAGCCTGACATCCAAAACAATCAACACCAAAATAGTGATGCAGTATTTATGATTGAACGCCGGAATAAGGACTAGACATCCATCAATTCAGTGAGGTAAGATTAAGTTATAAGATATTTACTTCAAGTCGCATTACGGGATGGTTAGATTCTCATCAAGAGCAGTAATTTTAGTCCAACCTGTAGTAGTAGAATTTATTAAAAAGTAGGTTGCAATGTGACTCCTTTGTTCACGACCTATTCACAGGTCGTAGATAGTTTTGTCAAACAGTATTTCTTTCCAGGCCTATGCTCCAGGCCTTTTTGTGTTTGCGACTTTCAGACCTTAAGAATAACAGATTCTGGAGTATCACAGTTAATCGATAGTTGGTTTATTCATAACTTAATGTAGTAAATCGCCCTGCCCACCGCAAGAAACTAAAAACAATTCACCGCTAGATTGTTGTAATACCTAACTGAATAGTGATCGTTATTGCTTAAAGATATGGTAGTTTCGTTCGAGTATTGGTTTTATAACTTCCGATGATCAACGATAATACATTTGGATTTTGTCTCAGGTGATTTATATCAAAAATATGGTTTGCCCAAGGTGCATTCACACCGTGGGGCAAATACTTCAGGAGGAGGGAATTGGGTATTCCACGATCCAACTTGGTGAAGTAAACTCAAACGATGATTTAAATAAGAAGGACCAGGAAGTCCTTGAGCATCGCCTGGCTCAATCAGGTTTTGAATTGCTTAAAGGAATCAAGGCAAAACTGGTTAGTCAGATCAAATCTCTCATTGTTACAGAAATACACCATTCAACCGATTTGGGGAATTTGAAATTCTCCGTAACCATTGAAGACAAATTAAACCGAAGTTACAGTTACCTAAGTCATTTATTCTCGTCTGTAGAAGGGAAGACCATTGAAAAATACATACTTTCTCAGAAAATTGAAAAAGTAAAAGAGTTACTCATATACGATGAATTAACACTTTCCGAAATAGCCGACAACATGGGGTACAGTAGTGTTTCCCACTTATCGTCCCAGTTTAAAAAGGAAACGGGTATGACTCCAACGCAATTCAAAAAAGTAAGTGGCGTAAGGCGCTTCTTAGATTCGATTTAGTAAAAATCTTGTAACGGATTGGAAGAATGATGTAAGGATTAAACGTCAAATGATTCAGAACTTTGCTTTATGAAAAATGAATATATAATTACAGGAATGACTTGTGGCGGCTGTGTGGCTAAAGTCAAAGATAAACTTGAAGGTATAAAAGGGATTCAATCTGTACATGTTCAGCTTGAAGCTCCACAAGCCGTTGTGCAAATGGTTGACCATGTTCCTGTGGAAGAGATTCAGGCTGAACTTAGCTCAGCAGGACATTATTCGATAGAGGAAAAATTGAAGCCACATCATGAAGTTCAGGTCGAGGAATTGCCAGAAACATCAATGACGACGTACAAACCATTGATACTGATAGTCATTTTTATTGCTGGGATTACTCTTTTAACTCAGTTTCCATTCGAGCAATTCTCGTTTAGCTTATGGATGCGACATTTTATGGCTGGCTTTTTTATCGTATTTGCCTTTTTTAAGCTGCTTAATTTAAGGGGCTTTGCTGATTCATACCAAATGTACGATGTGGTTGCGGTTCGATGGAAAAGTTGGGGTCTTATCTATCCATTTATAGAACTCACCTTAGGGCTACTCTACCTTTTGAACATTAACCCGTTATGGACCAATGTATCAACGATCGTAATTCTTGGTGTGAGTAGTATTGGGGTAATAAAAAGTAATTTGGACAAAAGAAAGATAAAATGCGCATGCCTTGGCGACGTTTTCAATTTGCCAATGAGCACGGTTACCATCATTGAAGATTTATCCATGGTAGCGATGGCAGTTTTTATGCTGAGTATCCGTTAGACATAATTTTGAAAAAGAAGAGCCTAATCTTGTAATAGTTGATGAGATTCAATTTTATATCTTTGTGTTCATGATCAACGTTAAGACATATCAAGAATATGAAATGCTATTTCACGTTGATAACATATGAGAAGAGTTTTTGCCATATTTTTTGCCCTGCTTCTACTTGT
>CAYZWM010000320.1:0-3754 GCA_964482155.1 uncultured Chitinophagaceae bacterium
GAGCACTTCCATACCATACGTCAATGTCGCTTTCGCTACTTCCGTAACCAGTCCGCGTCTTTCATACTCGGGTAAAATGGCGAAACCTAAATCAGAATGCGGTAGACTCGGTCTTTTTAAATAACCACACAAACCGATGTCTTTATTCTCAGATTTTAAGGTCATTTTGTACAGACCATATCCATATCGGTCATAGCTCTTAAACAGCGCTGTTTCGATGTAGTTTTCTGCATCTTGAAGTGAATTAATATTTCGGTCTCCAATGTGTTTTATCCAATTTGGGCTGTTTAACAAAGTGAAAATGAAGACTGTATCTTCAATATCCACTTCGGACAGGATCACTCTTGATGTCTCGAGAATTTGTGTTGTCATGGTAGTGGCAATCTACTTATTTATTGAATACCCTTATTCGATTTTTGCAAAATCAACATGATAATGGTCGTCGTGAAAAGAGTTAATTAGCGGACTCAACTTTTGAACCACATAGATGGGAGATGATTTAAGTTTCTGACCGTAATTGGAGGAAAATAATTCATCTTTCAAATCCGTATTAATAATCACTTTTGAAATACGAAGCCCGTGTTTACGGGCAGACTTTTCTAAGACTAAAAGGTGTTGGGCTACGAGTTTAAAATCAATTCGAATACTGGAATCCAGGGAGTAGCGTCCGGTATTGTCAAAATGAAGAAGGTAATGTTTTGAACCCAACGAGTCTAAATCATAAAATGGACGATTCTTTTTTATTAGCGGCATCATAAAGTCCACACTAAGACCATTTTGATGCGTTCGGTGTGGAAATAGTTTCCCCCCTTTTTTATTAGAACATTCCATCAAAACAAAAGCTCTACCGGGATAAATTGAATCCAATTCAGAATAGCCATCGAGTAAGGTGTTTTTTAAGTCGTGGTTGACATAGGCTCGATGATTTAAATAGCTAGCAGTATCGAAATAGTAAAAGTTGTCTCCCTCAAAAGGCATTAACTTCCCGTTAATCAAACTGCCTTTGCTTACAGTACCTAGAGAAGTGCTGGCTTTTTCATTGCCCTGGTTGTTTTCGAAATACTTCTCAGTCTCTGATGAATCTTTGGTAACGCGTCTCATGTCATTGGCTGTTTGGCTGGAACATGAAGTAATAATAAGTGTAAAACCAATGAAAATTAGTGTCTTTGAGGCCATATAGTGGTAAAACGAAATGGTAAGACATTTAATGCGTTGCCCTGCACAAAAATAAAAAGCGTTTTATCTTCGCACTATGATTCAGGTAAAGCAATTTACATTTAACCCTTTTCAGGAAAACACCTACGTTCTTTGGGATGAGACCAACGATTGCGTAATTATAGATCCAGGATGTTACGATGCAACCGAGCAAATGGAACTGAACAGTTTTATTAAAGACAATGAGCTTGAACCGGTTAAGCTGTTAAATACCCATTGTCATATCGATCATATTTTTGGCAATGCGTATTGCAAAGAGACCTATAAGATTCCTTTTGTATTTCACGAAAAAGACTTGCCAGTTCTGGAAAGTGGTGCGCAAACCGCCTTGTTGTATGGTCTTAAATATGAAAAATCACCAGAAGCCGATGAATATATATCGGAAGGAGAAAAGTTAAGCTTTGGTCAGTCCGAACTTGATATTGTTTTTACCCCAGGGCATTCGCCTGGAAGTGTATGTTTTATAGCCAGAGCGGAGGCGTTCGTCATTGGTGGTGATGTGTTATTTCAACAAAGTATAGGAAGAACAGACTTGCCAGGTGGTGATCATCAAACCTTGCTTAACTCCATACGGAATGAACTCTTTGTATTGCCCGACCATTTTAAGGTCTATTCAGGTCACGGAGTGCTTACAACCGTAGGTGATGAGAAAATGTATAACCCGTTTCTGACTTAGGTAGACTCTTTGGGCTTTTTCCTTTTTCGGATAATATAGCCAATCACAATGATGGCCAGGAGGCCCACTTTAATCCAAAGCCTATTCGAGTTTTTCTTTTTTTGAGCATTTTGTTCTTGGATAAATCGGTCTAAGTTTCGCTCATTATTTTTTAAATCTTGTTCGAGAATTTCCTCATTGCTTCGTTTGTTTGCTTCCTCGAGCTGGTTGTAAAAAGCCTTCATGTCTGAGTCGAGTTTCTCAATAGCCAAATCCAGTGAGTCGGTATTAAGGGCTTCAACTTTAGTAGTGACCAGAGATTCTCCAGCATGGGCATGTATCGATGTAAACGTTAATAATAAAGTAAGTGTGATAAACGGTATGTACTTAGTCATAATCGTATTAATAGTTTTCGGGTTTGGCTCTTTTAAAGTCAGATAGATTTTTTGATACCGTAAAATAGTTCACATTAACCCCAGGAAAATAGGTGACCATGGCATAATCCAGGGTGAACTTTTTGATGCCTATTCCCATTCCCCACGAAAATCCTGCAGCACCCTTGATTGTTTCAGGAGCAAGTTCTTTTCTTCTCTGGTGATTGTATCCGCCTCGAATTTGGAAGTTGTCCGAAAAAACGAGTTCAGCACCAAAATTAAAATGACGCATGATTTTATCTCCAAGGGGAACGGTTTCGTTACGCACCTGACCTGTTTCTAAATCGATGTTTTTGTTTCTAGAATTTACGTTGACATAACTGATGTCAAATTGCTGAAGGTTATGTGCCAAAATGGTCATTTTGAGCGGATTGTGTTGCAATTTTTTAGAAATACCAAGCTGAATGTCGAAGGGAAGGTCCACGCGTTCATCAAAATATGGAATGACATTGTATCCAATGTTTCGAATCAACATGGATGCATGAAATTTGTTTTCGGGATTGTGATAAGCCCCAGCTAAATCAACCGCAAAAGCAGTTGCAACGTACCTTTCATAGACCGAGTAAAGGAATTTTAGATTGACACCGTAGGTAAACCGATCATCCTGCTCCCAAACGTCACCATAGCCAATCTGAAAAACATAATCATTTGCCCAGAACTGACCAATGACTTTACCCGTTACATCAGTTTCGTCAAAACGGCCGTAATCGTTGTATGTAATGGATCCACTAAAGGTTCCAATAGATTCAAAATGCTTTACATAGGCCGCAAATCCGCTGTTAATGTCTATCAAATAGTTGTTGTATGACAGCACGGAAATATTATCCATATCAGCATTTAAACCGGCTGGGTTGTGATACCCAACTCCCAGGTCTTTTTTGAAGTCTGCCATAGTACTGGATCCAAGAGCAGCCGTACGTGCCGTTGGGTCTATATTGACAAAGGCAAACGAATATGATCCACCCATTTGGGCAAATACAGGATTCGCAATAATCCAAAGAATTGATGCAATGAAGATTCTACGCATTTATGATGTAGGTTTTACTGAACTTCGAACGACAGGAAACCTTATTTATTTTGTGGCTAATATAGTATGTATTTGGCTCTTGTAACGTTAAATTTATCGAGGCCAGCTTCCCAACTTTGGTATATTTCTTCGTTCGAAACATCGTCTTTTATTTGCTGTTGAAGTGTTGGGCTCCCAGTTAATTTGGTGAAAAATCCTTTAAAAAATTCTCCATTTTTTTCGACATTATTGGTTTGGTAAAACAGCTTCAACCAGTCTAAATAGATTCGTTTGTTGGTTAGTATGTACGTGTTAGCAAAGTCGGTTAACACCATGCCACGGCACTCCTGGCCTTCATGCTTAGGGTGGTCGGCAACACCCGGAATAGGTTGAGGTGTAAAAACATGGCTTCCCTCTTCTTGATTTGGGCGGCCAAGAACTTCA
>CAYZWM010000321.1:0-3747 GCA_964482155.1 uncultured Chitinophagaceae bacterium
AGAACTCAAGCAATAGGAACTTTGAGATGTGACCGTGCAGGATGTTCTAACGGAGTGTCAATTAAGAACAATTAACTTGGAACAATAGGCTAAGAACTACCAACTAAGAACTATAAGCTCAAAACTCCAAAGCCCAGATTCCACGGGCGGTGCCCTCTGAATGACGGGCTTTGAGAACTCAGAACTCCTAACTAAACCCATCCGCAACCACCAACTCCTTCGTTCCGTGTGTCCAGTTATAGAATCCTTCGCCGGATTTCATACCCAATTTACCCGCATTAACCATGTTCACTAACAGCGGGCACGGTGCATATTTAGGGTTTCCAAAACCATCGTAAAGCACTTCAAGTATGGACTTACATACATCCAAACCAATAAAATCTGCTAACTGCAACGGTCCCATTGGATGGGCCATTCCCAGCTTCATAACAGTATCGATCTCCTCCACTCCACCTACACCTTCGAATAACGTGTATATGGCTTCGTTGATCATTGGCATTAAGATTCGATTGGCGATAAAACCAGGGTAGTCGTTTGCCATGGCTGGTATTTTGCCAATATTTTTCGACAACGTTGCAATGGTATCCGTTACCTCTTTAGACGTACTGTAACCATTTATGATCTCAACCAGTTTCATGACAGGAACTGGGTTCATAAAGTGCATGCCAATCACCTTGTCTGGTCGCTTTGTAGCAGCCCCTAGTTGAGTAATTGATATGGAAGACGTATTGGTCGCCAATATGCAATGTGCTGGACTAGCTGCGTCAATTTCTTTGAAAATTTTCATCTTCAAATCCATGCGCTCAGTCGCTGCTTCAATCACCAAATCACATTCACCAACTCCATCAACTATGTTCACAAATATCGAAATTCGATCCAGGCTTTCTGTTTTTACCTCTTCGGTAATTTTACCTTTAGCTACCTGTCTGTCTAGGTTTTTGGCAATGGTTGCCATGGCCTTTTCGAGGGCTTCAACCTTAATATCGATGAGGTTTACCTGATAACCGTTTTGAGCAAAAACGTGGGCAATTCCATTTCCCATTGTGCCAGAACCGATAACTCCAATTGTCTTCATTGTGCTGTATTTTTAAGAGTCGGCAAATATAACTTGTAATGCGTGGGATTCTAGGTAGAAATAGAAGTCAAATTAGATGTTTCATTGGCCTTCCTCTTCGCGTAGCCGCTTCGCAGAGCGATGCATTGTTACATCAGATTCTTGTGCCTCCGCTAGCACCTACGCTGAAGCTACGGTGTACGCGTTAAAGCTTCAGCGACACGCGGTCACTCTGCTGCGCAATGGTTCTGAATGACGGTGCCGTAGTAATTGGACTCGATACAACCAAGACGATGCTGTCATGATCACTGGAAGTGACATTGGTATTTAATGAGCCCGATAATTTAATAATCCGAAGCAATTCGCGTTTTGGTTACCTAACAGCAGATCACGGTTAGTGTAGGATTACCTTGAACTCTGCTCAAAATCGCAAGCTAAAACCAAGGGTAGGTTGTACCCGACGGTTTAGAACCATAAATCCAGGATTGGGTTTAATGGCCAAATCTTTATTGATGTCAAATTCACGGAGATGAGCGTCGACATTGGCATCGATAATTTGTAAGGCATAGAGCAAACCTGCTCCCAAAATCAATCGGTCCCGGTTTTTGCGATAAAAATTTCGCTCGCTCCGGATCTTGTCAACCGATAAACTTGGATACCATATATTTTCGGTGCTGTCGAAGGTATCTAAAAGGGCTATGAGTGCTTTTTGGTAGTTCTTTAAACTGTCAGTATTGTACTTAATTCCATAGCCTATACCAAAACCAGCTGCATAGATTAAACCTACTTTCCAGTATTTCTGATTATAAACCTGACCCAATCCAGGAATAATAGCAGACAGTATCGTTGCCTTTTTGGGATTGTGTACTGAGTTCGAATCATTTAATGGAAGAGGTTGATAGGGCTGAGTCAAATCCAAACAAGCCTGTTTGAAATACAACTGACCACTTACCGAACCTATTGCTCCGAAAAATACGATACAAACAAGGATAATCCTGATCTTCATGACTTTATAACGCAAAGATGCCCTTTTGATTTGGTTGAATTGCAAAATGTCGACAAGAACCTGTACTCGTTCGAGGGATTAACATCTAGACGATGGTCTAAATCCGTTAATTCCTGTGTTTAAGCGGTTTAAATTTGACGAAGTTTTTCCAGAATTTCCGTTAGGTGTGGCTTATCGTCAAAATGAATTGTAATCTTCCCTTGATCTCCTTTGGTCGCTAAGAATTCAATAGTCGAACCCAGGCGTGCTTTAAGTAAATCGCGGTACGGTTTAAACTCCGTAAACGTCACTTTCCCACCACGAGAGGTTTTCGTAGTTGTCGTCGCTGTAACATCTTCCGGTACCGTTCCAGACTTTTGATATTCCTTTACGAGTTCTTCTACCTTTCGAACCGACAAACCTTCAGCAATGGCTCGTTTGCAAATGTAGTTTTGAACCTGTTCGTCTTCGATATTAATCAACGCTCTGGCATGCCCCATGGATATTTCCGTTCTCTGAATGGCCAGTTGAATGTTATCCGGAAGTTTTAGAAGGCGTAAATAGTTATTTACTGTACTGCGCTTCTTCCCTACCCGATCGCCTAATTCCTCCTGACGTAGACCGCATTCGTCCAGCAATCGTTTGTAACTAAGTGAAATTTCAATCGCATTTAGATCTTCCCGTTGAATGTTTTCGATCAGAGCCATCTCCAACATGTCTTGGTCGTTGGCCAAACGGATATACGCTGGAATTTTGTCTAATCCCGCTATAATGCTCGCTCGTGTTCGTCGCTCTCCACTGATCAGTTCATACTTCTCAAAACCTATCTTTCGAACCGTTATAGGCTGTATAACACCATGAATTAGAATCGATTCGGCCAATTCACTTAATGCACTATCGTCAAATTCTGTTCGGGGTTGAAACGGGTTTGCGACCACTTGCCCCAGCGGCATCATAGCCACGGTATTTGGAGCACCATCAATGTACGTTGAATCGGTGCCATCACTTTCAAGCAACGCGCTCAATCCTTTTCCCAATGCGTTTCGCTTTGCCATTACTGTAATATTTTCTCGGCAGAAGCCATTTTAGTCAACCCATTTTTTTGTAAAATCTCTCGAGCAAGGTCCAGGTAGTTTACACTTCCACGAGCCGCTGCATCATGTTCCAAAACTGGAAGACCAAAGCTTGGTGCTTCACTCAGTTTGGTGTTTCGCTGAATAATGGTTTCAAATGCCAATTCCTGAAAATGAAGCTTCACCTCATCAACCACCTGATTGGATAGTCGAAGTCGGCTATCGTACATGGTTAAAAGTAAGCCTTCAATCTCCAGATTAACGTTTATACCGCGCTGAATAATCTTAATCGTATTTAGAAGTTTACCCAAGCCTTCTAAGGCAAAGTACTCGCATTGAACCGGAATAATGATGGAATCCGCAGCTGCCAGCGCATTGGTCGTTATTAACCCCAGTGATGGAGAACAATCAATAATTATAAACTCATAATTATCCTTGACCTTTCCCAATATCCGACGCATCAACTTTTCTCGATTTGGCAAATCAATCATTTCAATCTCCGCACCAACCAAATCTATATTTGACGGCAATAAGTCCAGGTTTGAATTAGATGTCGTCAGTAAGATATCTTCAGGATTGATATCCTGAATCAACGTTTCGTACAATCCGATTTTGATGTTTTTAGGATCAAAACC
>CAYZWM010000322.1:0-3726 GCA_964482155.1 uncultured Chitinophagaceae bacterium
ACTCCTGAAGAATCAGGTGTAAATGTAAAAAAAGTCCTTAACCAAAAAGTCCGACTCACGTCGGACTTTCGGAACTAAAATTACTAACCATGCTTATCTAATTGATAAGACTATGTTTTTACAAGACACACCTGTGGTGTCGGGTAAAGTTGTTATTATCATGTGGGCTAATGGAAAAACGATTCCTAGATTTGCAACACAGCTAATAATAAGTAGTATAGTCCTGCAAAGTTAAACAATGTTTTGTCAAATTACGAATTACCAGTTACATTTTCGGTTTAAAGAAGTTTTCTAAGACATTCGATGTACTCTGAAATATGCTGGAAACGTTGCTCTGTGATGAGTAATAGTTGATTCCCTTTTTGCTTTAAACTAAATACTTTGTGAAACTCATTAACACGCGTCATGACCGTTCCAAATAATTCCGAGTTGTAGTATTTCTTGTTATTTTCATCCGGGAAATAGCCCAGTAGTTTGCCGTTTTTAATCCGAATCTTAGACCAACCTAGTTTCATTCCAATGTGTTTCAAACGGACACTATGCAATAGGTCTTTGACCGGTTTAGGCAGATTTCCAAAACGATCTTTTAATGCGTCTCTAAAGGCAATAAGTTCTTCATCCGTATTGAGCTTAGCTATTTCGGTATATAAACTTAGGCGTTCTGAAATGTTGCTTATATATGCATCTGGTATCATAATGTCCAAATCGGTGTCCACCTGGCAATCCACGCTGGAGTTGGGAACGTCCTCATCATCAAAAAGGTCTTTGAATTCGTCATTTCGTAGCTCGGCCACCGCTTCATCCAGAATTTTGTGGTACATATCAAATCCAATTTCGGAAATGAAACCACTTTGTTCGCCTCCTAAAAGATTTCCAGCACCTCGGATGTCTAGATCACGCATGGCCACATTAAATCCACTTCCCAAATCGGAAAATTCTTCAATAGACTGAAGTCGTCTTCGAGCGTCGTCTGTGAGGGTATGAATAGGAGGTGTAATAAGGTGGCAGTATGCTTTTTGATTGCTACGTCCAACCCGACCTCTCATTTGATGCAAGTCGCTTAATCCAAAGTAGTGAGCGTTATTGATTAATATCGTATTGGCATTCGGAATGTCCAGACCACTTTCGATAATGGTTGTGGCAACCAAAACATCGTATTCACCTTCGATAAACCGAAGCATTACATTTTCCAGTTCATCGCCAGCCATTTGTCCATGCCCAACAACAACTCGTGCACGAGGGCAGACTCCACGGATAGTTGCTGCTATGTCTTGAATGTCTCTCACTCGATTATGGACAACGAAGACCTGTCCCCCTCGATCCAGTTCATGATTTATAGCATCTTCAAATATCTCCGTACCAAACATGTGAAGCGTGGTTTTGATTGGTTGTCGGTTAGGCGGTGGCGTATTGATAATGCTTAAATCACGAGCACCCATGAGAGAAAAGTGCAAGGTTCGTGGTATCGGTGTGGCGGTTAAAGTAAGTGTGTCCACATTGATACGTAAAGATTTTAATTTTTCCTTTGCTGCCACTCCGAATTTTTGCTCTTCATCGATGATCATAAGGCCCAGATCCTGGAATTTTATCTTATTACTCAATAGACGATGTGTGCCAATAATGATGTCAGTTTTCCCTTCCGCTAGTTTCTTTATTGAATGTGTTTGTTGCTTCGCCGTTCGAAATCGGTTGATGTAATCAACGTTGCATGGGAAGCCATCAAATCGGTCCTTAAATGTATGATAGTGTTGCTGGGCGAGAATTGTTGTCGGTACTAGAATAGCGACTTGTTTGCTGTCACATACGGCTTTAAAAGCCGCACGTAGGGCAATTTCTGTTTTGCCAAAACCGACATCACCACATACCAACCGATCCATTGGGTGAGGCGACTCCATATCTTTTTTGACATCTTCCGTCGCGGTACTCTGGTCTGGAGTGTCTTCGTAAAGAAAGCTTGCCTCAAGCTCAACTTGTAAATAGTTGTCGGGAGCAAATTGAAAACCAGGTTGTGATTTTCGCTTAGCATACAGTTTTATTAAATCCCGGGCTATATCCTTTACCTGTTTCTTAGTTTTGGTTTTTAGTTTGGCCCAGGTATCACTCCCCAACTTGTTGATTCTCGGAGTATGTCCTTCTTTACCCGTATACCTGCTTATTTTATGAAGAGAGCCAATGTTTACATAGAGTAAGTCGTTGTTCTTGTACGATATTCGAACCGCTTCCTGAATACGACCTCCCATCTCAATTTTTTGAAGGCCTTCAAAACGACCCACACCATGATCTATATGAACAATAAAGTCGCCTGGTTTTAGATTGCTCAGTTCGCGTAAGGTGAGCGCCTGATTTTTGGAATATTTATGTTTGTTTTTAAACTGATAGTGTCGACCAAAGATTTGATGTTCTGTGTAAATGGAGAGATGATGTTCTTTGTCTAAAAAACCAGTTGACAAACCAAGATACACAGGTTGAAACTTGATATGAGATTGTAAATCTTCAAATATGGTCTCCAAACGCTCAATTTGTTTTCCTGTTTCTGAGAAAATATGTTGGTCAATTCCCAGTCGCGCATTGTCTTGAAAATGATCAATGAGCATGTTGAAATTTTTCCCAAAGGTCTGCTGTGGGCTTTGTTGAAAGTTTATAGCTGTGTGACTCCTAAAATGAGGAAGTTGCCCCAGTTCAACACCGCTTCGTTTGGAAAGTTCTTTCTTAATATTTTCGGGACTATCATACAGATCAACGTACTCATCTGTTAGATCTTCTTTAAGCTGTGCCATGCTTGAGCCCAGTTGGTGTGAAAAGAAAATGGTGTTTTTGTCAAAATATTCGAACAGGCTGACACGATTACCCGCTATTTCATCTTCTTGCAGATTAGGTACAATGGATGAGAATTTAAGATCGTTTGTAGACAGTTGGGTAATCGGGTCGAACTGTCGTATTGATTCGATCATCCTGCCATCCAGTTCCACCCGCATCGGTAAGTCGTGAGAGTAACTAAAAATATCAATGATACCACCGCGCATAGAATATTGGCCTGGCTCATAAACAAAGTCTTCTCTGGAGAAACCATACGTGTTTAACACTTCCATCATGAAGTCAAAGTCAAGAACTTCACCTACGGAGACTTCAAACTGATTTTTACCGAGGTTTTCTGCACTAATCACTTTTTCCGCCAAAGCTTCCATAGACGTAACAATAACAACGGGTTTAGACGCTTTTTGGAGTTGTAATATGACTTCTGAACGTTCCTGAATTAAATTATTTGAGGCGCTATCCCTATCAAAAGATTTGTTGAAAGATGGGGGTAAGTATTGGGCTGATGATTTACCAAGAATGTTGTGAATGTCCTGGTACACGTAATGTGCGTCTTCGTTGTTTGGAAGAATAAATAGAACAGATCGCTTTAACTCAACAAATGCAGAGGACGCCAGAAATGATTTAAATGAACCGGCAATGCCCGTCACATATACGTGCGACTTTGGCTGTTGAAGAACCTCCAACATTTCCATCACTTTTGGAGTGTGGGCGTAATAAGATAATATTTCTCGGGTATTCAATGCTCTAGAAAAACGCTGACAAAAATAAGCGAGTATCGCGGTTATTTTTGATTAAGTACTTTTTTCATATTATCAGTCTTGGGTTTAGACTCATCACGATATTCTAATATGAAATCTCCACCGGCCCCATGATCTCCAAAAGAACCATATTTAGGTGTTGTTGGATGCT
>CAYZWM010000323.1:0-3702 GCA_964482155.1 uncultured Chitinophagaceae bacterium
GCATGGAAAGATTCATTCTTTTTCTGCGGGTGAAGTAAGGGTTGGAATTCGAAAGTTTGGTCCGTTTATGTACAGGGTTTCGGTGAATGACAATGGTCATGCACTATCCTTCTCAAAGGGTAAATCATCCAAGACAGGGTTGGAATTTTCAAAAAAAATAATGCGAGGATGGAACGCGTACTTCCCTATAACGCAGTTTGATAGTGGTGAGATAGGTGATGGAGGGTTTTCAGTTTCATTCAATCTTCTTAAGAAAAAAAGTGTATGATTTATAAAATATATATAGTTGAGGATCGTTCTCTAACTTTTGAATCTTATACAAGGGCTTTAGGTAACTTGTCAATACTTGAAGACTTGGGTTTTTCGTACAAAATAGTTAGCACCAAACCTATAAGTTTATTGACTTATTATGAGTTTGAGCAAGAACTTCGTGAGTTTCAGCCAGATATTATTTTTCTCGATTATGAATTGGAATTTAAAACCGAAGGAAGAACCTCAGAGCTAATGGAAAGCACGGCCCTTGATGTAATCGATATCCTGCACCGAGTTTATAATCGTGTAAACTTCCCTCCATTTATTATCTTGAACACCCAAAGTGATGTTGCCAAATCAAAAGTCAATCAAGCTATTAATGTGCATCAGGAAAGAAAAGGCTTTCCTAAAGATTTTGTTTCCGTTTTGACTCCCCATTCTATCAAGGATAAACCAATGGAAGTTGCGACAACACTTCGTGAAGGGATACGACTTTTGCTTGCCGAAAGGCAAGTGTTTGACAATTGGAATCGTGTCGGGTTTAAATTTTACACTTACCCAAAGAAGGAAGACATTGATTCAGATTTTGAAATACAAAAGGTTTTTTCATCAACCGTGGAGGCAAAGAAATGGTATATGGCAAAGGAGGAACTCATTACACTTCCGGGGATCAACAAACAGAATCTACTTTTTATTACCCTCCAAACGGATTTCGCTCTCAGGTCTAACATAAAACTTGGATCCTTGTTTACCGTAGAATCCTCCAATCAGATAAGAATCTGCTTATTTAGATTTGAAACAATTTCGGATGTTGAGTCCTTTTTGGCGGACCATGACTTCGATACATTTATGAGAAAGTATACTCGCTCGTTTAAAAATAGACCAAACATCTGCCTGTTTTATAATACGGGGTATCTCAAAAGGAAAGTTTACGGAAGTCAATTCAAAGAAAACTGTCGTACCATCCAAACGGCATTTATACGACTGAAAGACATTGAACTTGCAGCGTATGATTGTGACTTATTGGATCACCCAATCTTTTATCATTTTAAGGATATAAATGGTCTTGTGCTCTGAGAAATCTCGTGAGATAAGTGCCAAATACCTTCTGTTAATCCGTTGTTCAATATAGGTGCTTTGCTGTATCGTTTAACGGGACCTATGAGGTAAACGAAAGACCTCAAATGAATGAGGCCCGCTTGAGCGATACGATGAAGAAAATCGCCATGCGTAATTCAGTGGGACTCTGACCTCCCAACGAACTTTGATTATTGTATCATGTTCAGCTGAATAAAGCAAGTCGAGATTCTTCCATTTCATAACACTAAAAGGTTACAAATGGAGGTAAAAAACAAACACGTCAGACGGGCTGAAAAACCAAATTTTAGAAACCTAAAAGCAGGTCTAGTTAAGGTGTCTTCCCGACACCAAACTCTCATGAAAATGAGACGAATTAATCCCGACTCCTTAAAAAGAATGCAACAAATCAACTGGTATTACCTGATGGGTAAAGCCCAGTTCGGGAATTATCAATTATCAACGAGTCGTTCGGCACTATCAGAAGCACTTTCTTATGCTTTTGATCTTCATGAGGAATTAGGTAATAAAGCTCCAAAAGCGAAACATTACCGATTACTCATCGAGTGTATGCTCTTTAGTCGAGACAATTCCAATCACCAAATTCTGGAAGTTATCAATGAGGCCTTAAATCGATATCCTAAGGATAAGAGAATAAAGGTTTCCCGCCTTCAGGTTCATTATCGCAAAGATATCTGAACCCCATTTATCAAAACTTTGAGTTGCACCTCTAAGCGACTCTCTGGTGGCAAGTTTGGTTCTATGCTAAGAACATTTTAGCGCCGCCTTCTTTTAAAACATTGTATAAATAAAATATGAAATCAAAACAATTCTACCTCGATTCCATGCAAACGAGCTTTACCGACGAAGCCTTGTTAAAGCACATTGAATCTGAACACAGGAACGGCTGCTATGATGCAACAGAGTCCGGTAAGGTAGATGGTTGGAAAGCACGACCTAGCATGATTGACCGACTCCGACCATTCATCCTCCATATAAAAATGCGCTATTCCAAAGTGGCGAGCCAGTGTCATAACCGACTCCAAGCTCACATTCACGTACAACATCAGGACGATCAAATCAAAGAAACCTTGGAGGCCAATCGAGTTTTAGAACTCGACCACGACCAACTCAAACGAGAAATTCAAACCTTTGGAAACAAAACATCCAGTATCCCGTATTGGCTTTTGTTCCAGTTAGGGTTCTCACTCTTACTGTGTTTGGTGATGTATTTGGCGGAGATTTTCTTTATAACAAAAAACCTAGCCCTTATTGGCGGAGGGTTTTTGACAAACCTTTTTATTGCCGCAGGTATATCTTCAGGAATCACTTTAGTGGCACATTTTAGCCAGCGTTTTATTTCGAGTATTGAAAATAAGTGGCTTCGTCGGGCTGCCTTTGTAGGAATCGTTGGTATGTTGATTGGCGTTTTCCTGCTCCTTGCACGGCTTCGTCATGCCGATTTTACCGATGTTGAAATAGAGTTACCTGTATGGGTATTTGTGGCACTTAACCTCTTGTTTTTTACTTCCATCTTTTTGCTGTCACGTTATATTCTAACACCTGTTCTGGCCGGCACAAAATCTGCCTTTAAGGAATTTAGTCAGGCTAAAGCAATCAAGCGTAAAAAAGAACGATTTGAGGCCATAAAAGCTGAGATCAAGGAAAACATCAACACGCTCAATAAACACAAGAGCATTCGGGTGAACATAATCGAGTTTGCTAAAAGTACTCAAGACCTTATCGGCTCCTACTATTTCGAAGCCGTAGCACACTATATCCAAGCCAACGCACAGGCTCAGAATGAGCGACCAGATTGTCTGAACGACGATATCGAACCGATTAAACTGTATTACACCGACATCAATTTTAAATAAGTATCCATTATGAAAACACTTTTTGAGATTCTATTATTCTCACTGTTTTTCTACTCCTGTAGTAACTCCAAAAACCAGACCCATTGTTCAAGTTTTGTATTGGATCAAACCGACACCTTTTTAATCTCTTTACCACAGAATGAAGCAGGGATTAGGCCTCTGATTCTGCCAAAGGACATCCACCATGGTTCAGATTTCAGTATTCATCTGATCACAGCGTACAAACATAACCCAAGCTTTCATGTAAAGTTGGCTCCAGTACAAAGTGAGGTTGAGTTTAACCCCTACGATAGAAAACGGGAAGTATCTCGATACATGCGAGCAGTCACATCTCAAATTCGTAAAGCCTCTGTATTTCATGTAAAGCATTCCGGCTCGTTGGTCTTTTACACCTTACATCAAGAAATCCTCAGACATCTGGAGCATGGCTGTTCCAGTGCAAACATTTATGTCCTATCCGATCTAAGAAACACCACATCGGATTGGAACTCCTATA
>CAYZWM010000324.1:0-3699 GCA_964482155.1 uncultured Chitinophagaceae bacterium
TAAAGACCGATAGACTGTTATCAAATTGTCGTACAAAGAGGTAAAACTGTCCAAGAGTGATTAGAGCCCTTTCGTTTCTGGGCTCAACCTCTACGGCTTTTTCATAGTCGGCCAGGGTACTTTTGGTTTCGTTTAAAGCCATCGAAACCTCCCCACGTGATACGTAATAGTCGGCTATACCATTGTTTAGCTCAATGGCCTTGTTTAAGTCGGTCAAAGCCAGCTTAAACCTCTTGTCTTTGGCTAATTCCAGACCTCGTTTATACCGGTATTCGTGGTTTTCAGGATAGCTGTTAATTCGCTTACTCCATTCCTGAATAACAAGACTCACCGTGGTGTCGCCAGTCAAGGCATCTTCCTCACTAGACCCAAACCATTTCTTACATGATGAAAATGAGACCGTTAGGACGGCGACAAGAATGATTATTGATTTGAAATTTCTCATTTTTTTAACGCTTCGAATTTCGATAATTTTGTCCATTAAAATACAGAAAATACATGCCTTTTTACCACCGATTAGGTGACCTGCCTCAGAAACGTCACACGCAATATCGAAAACCCAATGGGGACTTGTACTCTGAAGAGTTGATAAGTACCGAGGGTTTCTCCAATATATTGTCTCTCGTTTATCATTGCCACCCTCCAACTTTGGTCAGCGATATAGGCGATCCGATTGACAAACGTCCGAAGTATGTAGTAGAAAACAATCTCCGGCATAGGAGCTTTTTAACGTTTAACACGAAGCCGAACGACGATTATCTTAAAAGTCGGGTAACGCTGCTGGGCAACAAGGATTTGTTGTTGGTGTCTGCCGCTCCGTCAAAAAGCATGGAAGATTACTTCTATAAAAACTCCGATGCTGATGAAGTCATATTTGTTCACGAGGGAAGTGGGATATTAAAGACGGTTTATGGACAGATAAAATTTGGATATGGCGATTATTTAGTCATTCCAAGAGGGACTATATATCAATTGCACTTCAACGATTCGAACAATCGGTTGTTTATTACCGAGAGTTTTGCTCCGGTTTACCCACCCAAAAGATATCTCAATAAATTTGGTCAATTTTTGGAGCACAGTCCGTATTGTGAACGCGATTTACGGCTTCCTGAAAATCTGGAAACCAATGATGAAAAAGGTTCGTTTAAGGTGATGATCAAAAAATCCGGTTACATCTTTCCATACACCTTTGCTACACATCCATTTGATGCCATAGGTTGGGATGGTTACGTATATCCATACGCTTTTAACATTGGTAATTTTGAACCAATAACCGGTCGCATTCATCAACCACCTCCTGTTCATCAGACGTTTGAAGCGCACAACTTTGTGATCTGTTCGTTTGTTCCTCGTATGTATGATTACCACCCAGACTCGGTTCCTGCTCCTTACAATCACAGTAACGTAGACAGCGATGAGATCTTATATTATGTAGATGGCGATTTTATGAGCCGTAAACACGTTGAACGTGGTATGATTACTTTACATCCAAAAGGCATTCCACACGGTCCACATCCGGGTACCGTAGAGAAAAGCATTGGAAAAAAGGAAACTAAAGAATTGGCCGTTATGATTGATCCGTTTCATCCCCTGAACATTACGGAAGAGGCCATTCAAATGGAAGACCCGAATTACTGGAAGAGCTGGGTCGATTAGATCAAAGCCATAGCGTTTTTACTTCGATGATTTATAACCATAGTAGGTCTTCTCATTCCTTTTTCAGAACACTTGTTTTATTGTTAAACGGATGGCGGTTTATTCCTTAATCTCGAATAAGCCGAACGTAGTGAATAATTTCATCAAGCCGATCTGCTTCTGGTCCTGAACAAAAGCTATGGCCAAAACTTACAGATTGAGTTGGAGTTGCGAAACCGAAACCCGTGTTCAAAGTACATCCACCTTCTGTATAAGTTCCTATTCGCGTTGCGAGGTGTTCTTTAAGATCATCCATTTCTCCAATGGTCAGAGTTAATTGCTTAGAAGTCTTATCAGATTTTAGGACAGAATAAGAACTCTTTTTTGTTAGGATAAAATGTTCTTGTGAAGAGCTAAAGCACCCTGAATAATAAACTGAAAAATATATAACGGGTGATTCCAACACTGCGTTTAAAGTAGCCTGATCGTTTTTGGGTGTATGAAAGAGACGTTGAAATTCGATAGACGATGTGTCCAACTGACCTTGAGTAATATGGACATCTTTTTTACACGAAACCAAGAGAGCCGCTAATCCAAACGACAGAATTAAAATGTTGATGTATCGTGTTTTCATAAAATCGTTTTTGGCAAAATAGTAATTTCCAAATGCATGTAGTATCTGGGATGAGTCATTTATTTCGGAAGTCAAACAATGAATCGATTTCACTAAGACTTGTTATGTCTGTATCTAATTTAGCATAGGTAAATGATCTAATTTTACGTCTGCCAACATTATCAAAAAAGAGAACAGAATTCTTGTGGAAATAGACAACTCGATTTTTGTAAATCTCAAATCCGTTTCCAAACGAATCAATAATATCCTGAGCACGACGTCCGACCAAATTGGCAGATTTTAGATCTTGGTCTGGGTGGTTGCATACAAGTTTTACCAAGGTGTCTCTGTCTTCCATAAAGTTGCCAAACCCTTTGCCATGGGCATAGTCTCCTTTGCGGTATACGATGAGATGTGGGCTGGTATGTTCGTTAAATCCCTGGAAAAGAAAATAGTTGACATAAAACCCAACATATTTAGGCGTGTACAACAAGGGGATTTTAGAATGTGCAGTGCTATTGGCACCACGTTTCCGCTTTTTATAGTCGTTTAAGTCTAAGGGGTTATTAAGAAAATTTTGAATGCGAATTTTCTGCTCCGCATTGGTCGAATCGCTGATGTCTTCATTCAACGTCAAATCCTTTACGTCAGCCGTTTGATCGTCCTCCTCGTGAGTGGTCTCTGATTGTTGACAAGCTATGATTCCAATTGACGCAACGAGCACAAAAAGGAACACTTTGATCTTTGGTATAACCATGACTTCACCATAACGAACATCCCATGGAATTATTTTCCACCAGGTTCTGGTTCACGTTTCGTAAAATTTAGGTAAGTAGCTTTTATTTAGCCAATTACAGGGCTAAAAAAGCCTTAACCGCAACCCAATACTCAGCTTGATCTGCTTCCGTAGGCCATAGTGCACTTGACCCATGTCTACCAAAGCCCGAAGGCACAAATTGGGTTTTTACAGCACTTGCCAAGTTATCGAAAATCGCCTTAGTCTGACTTTCTTCGGTTCTTGATGAGGTAAGGAAAGCAGGTACAGTTAATGTCTTCACCTCGTTACTCATCGTAATACCAGGTAAATATTCGCCTGGGCTAAAGGAGAGTACTTTATCTACCTTGTTGTTGTTCGCTGCGATTTTAAGTACCAGCGACGAGGAATACGAACTTCCCCAAATGATCACATTTTTTCCGTAAGCAGCTGAAAAAACATCAATTGCTGCAATGATGTCCTGTTCTGCATCGAGGAAAGTTTGTCCTTTTCCTTCATGTCGAGCTAGATCGGCAGTTTCGTTAATCACGCCTTGAGCAGAATTTCCTGAACGCTGATCCAGCGCAATGCAATTAAACCCAAGATCATTGAGCATGGGAGCAATATCCTTGTATTCACCTCGGCTAAAACCAGCCTGATGACATAAAATAATTACCGGTTTTGTCGAGTCTATGTG
>CAYZWM010000325.1:0-3640 GCA_964482155.1 uncultured Chitinophagaceae bacterium
ATTTCCTTCTATTTTTGTTGTCCATCGTAAATGCAGACAAACAGTATGAGCAATTTTGAGGAGTTTTTGGAACACATTGAGACCGGATATACGTTTAAAGGCGATAGTGTTTTATTAGGGACCAGTATGTTGGATGGTGGTGCTATTCAAAACAATCAGGTTAAAGCTCCTTTAAAAACGTTTAATCGGCATGGTCTTATTGCCGGAGCTACCGGAACAGGGAAGACCAAAACACTTCAGAATCTGGCTGAACGACTTTCCGAAAGCGGTGTACCTGTATTGCTCATGGACATTAAGGGTGATTTGAGTGGACTGGCACGAGCCGGAACTGGTCACCCAAAAATTGATGAACGACATAAGATGATTGGATTCGATTGGGTGGCAAGAGCCTACCCAACCGAGTTGTTGACCATCAGCGACCAGGAAGGTGTTCGCATGCGTGCAACCATTAGTGAGTTTGGTCCCGTCTTATTATCCAAGGTGTTGAGTTTAAACGATACCCAGGGAGGCGTAGTTTCCATCGTTTTTAAGTACTGCGACGACCACGGTCTTCCCTTACTCGATGTAAAAGATTTCCGTAAAGTGCTTCAATATATTTCCAATGAAGGTAAAGCGGAGGTCGAAAAGGAATACGGTTATGTAAGTGCCAGTTCTGTAGGAGCTGTAATGCGGAAATTACTGGAAATAGAGGAGCAAGGCGCGGATCGTTTTTTTGGTGAAAAGAGCTTTGAGGTTAGCGACCTTATGCGAGTTGATAACAACGGCATGGGTTATATCAATATTCTACGCTTGGATGATATCCAGTCTAAACCCAAATTGTTTAGTACGTTCATGTTATGCTTATTAGCAGAAATATATGAGACCCTACCGGAGCAGGGAGATACCGACCGACCGGAGTTGGTTATTTTTATTGACGAAGCTCATCTCATTTTTGATGAAGCCAGCAAGGCGTTACTGGACCAAATTGAAAGTATTGTCAAATTGATTCGGTCAAAAGGAGTCGGTTTGTTCTTTTGTACCCAAAATCCGAGTGATGTACCAGACGCCGTACTGGGGCAATTGGGTATGAAAATTCAGCACGCGTTACGGGCCTTTACGGCCAGGGATAGAAGGGCGATTAAGTTAGCCGCAGAAAACTACCCAATCACAGACTATTATAAAACGGATGAATTGTTAACCCAACTGGGTATTGGCGAGGCTATAATTACCGTATTAAATGAAAAAGGGATCCCAACTCCCCTCGTACATACGTTGTTGACCGCTCCATCTTCTCGAATGGATGTTATTACGCCCGAAGAGAAGGAAGACATACTGGCAAAGTCTACGTTGTTAAAAAAATACAATGAAGAGATCGATCGCGAATCAGCCTATGAAATGCTTACGGCCAAGTTGGATGAATTAGAAGACAAGGAAGAAAAGCAACAAAAAGAAGCAGGTAAAACAACCCGACGAAGACCTGAAAAGTCAACGTTTGAAAAGATTGCAGGTCATTCCCTGACCAGAACAATCATACGAGAATTAACACGTGGATTGCTTGGTGTTTTGGGAGTTCCCACCAGGCGTAGACGCAGAAGACGATAGATAAAATAATCAACCTAAAACAATAACATGTTCGGATTTAAACACATCAAATTTGATTCAATGACTTACGTTCTCCATTATGGGAATGGGCGTATTAAAAAAGAAGGCCGTGGATTGTCTTTTTTCTACTTTGTGCCTAACAGCTCAATTGTGGCAATTCCTCTGGGAAGTAACGATCTCCCGTTTATTTACAATGAGACCACTAAAGATTATCAAACAGTCGCTATCCAGGGTCAAATAAGTTACAAAATTTCAAATCCGAAAGCGTTGGCCGACGTTTTAGATTTTACGGTTAAGAGCGACGGTAGGTATAAGAAAAACGACCTTGACAAGTTGAATCAGCGAATCATTAACGAAGCCCAAACAGCGACGTCGATGTTTATGCACGAGACAAGTCTAAAGCAATCCATTCGATCAGGTAAATCTATAGAGGAAAAGATATTTAAAGGTCTTCAATCGTCGGAGGCTGTTGGTTTATTGGGTATTGAGATTTTAGGTGTCAATGTCTTGTCCGTTTCTGCCACACCCGAAATGACCAGAGCGTTGGAAACGGAAACTCGAGAGCATTTGCAGCAAGAGGCAGATGAAGCCATCTATGAAAGAAGAAATTTTGCAGTAGAACAGGAAAGAAAAATCAAGGAATCTGAATTGAATACGGAAATAGCGGTTGAGGAAAAACAGAAACAGATTGCAGAGAAAAAAATGGAATCTGATGTGTTGGATGCAGAAAACGATAAACGGTTGAGAGAAATGAAACTCGAAGCTGATATATTGGTTGAGAATAAACGCAAAGAACTGGTTGAACAAAAAGCCCAGAATGATAGAAAAGAGGCCGACACCAGTGGGTATGTAGTGGAAACTACGTTAAAACCATATCGAGAAATAGACTGGAAAATTCTTACTGCGCTGAACAATAATCCTGATCCACGATTCAATATTTCTCTGGCATTCAGGGAGTTGGCAGAAAATGCAGGAAAAATAGGAAACTTGAATATCAGCCCTGAGTTATTGGATTCTATTCTATCAAAGGCAGACAAGGATGAAAGATGAGTACACCCATAGAATATGCAATTGTTGTAAAAAACAAAACAAGGCTAGAAGGTCTCATTGAGCGATTTAATACGAAAGCCCAGGCCAAATTCTACATCGAACGTCTGGGGGGTAATTTTGACGAATATGAACTCGAACACAGAACGTTTTATGAAGTTTTGGATTCAATGCTTGCTACCCTATCTACAACACTCAAGTATAAAGTTATCGAGAGGGAGTTTGTTTCGAGGTATTTGTTTTCAGACAAGAATCTAATCTTGGTTGTCGGACGGGATGGTTTGGTGGCCAATACAGCGAAGTACGCCAACGAAATACCGATTTTAGGTGTTAATCCAGATCCGAATAGATATGACGGAGTTTTACTGCCTTTCGACCAGTCAAATTTTATTGTTGGTATTGAACAGGTTTTACAAAACACATATCAATCGCGGTATGCCCATTTTGCGGAAGCGAAACTGAATGACGGCCAACGGCTTCTTGGTTTTAATGATCTCTTCATTGGGGCATCTTCCCATGTTTCTGCACGATACAGGATTATCTATAAAGACATGGAGGAAGAACATTCTTCAAGTGGTGTAATTGTATCGACACAGGCTGGGTCTACGGGATGGTTAACTTCTATTTTTAATATGGCTTATGGAGTAACCGGTTTGTTTGAAACTGACCTGAAATTAAAGCACCCCAACCTTTCTCATGATCAATTACTATTTGTTGCCCGAGAGCCTTTTAAAAGCGTGTCTACTCAGGCGGATTTAGTCACGGGTATTTTTAGAAAAGGAAACTCCCTCATTCTAGAATCATTAATGCCACAAAACGGAGTCATTTTCAGCGACGGAATTGAGAAGGATTTTTTGAAATTTAATAGCGGTGCAATTGCAGAGGTAGGATTGGCCTCCGAACGGGCAAATTTGGTTCTAAATATGATGGAATAGGTTGTTCTCTACAAGTCCATTTTTAATTGCTGTCTGATGATGGCCATTCCCTCGTTGAAGCAGGTTCTGCAACGCGC
>CAYZWM010000326.1:0-3626 GCA_964482155.1 uncultured Chitinophagaceae bacterium
TCATTTGACATTTAATGCTTACATCATTCTTCCAATCCGTTACAAGATTTTTACTAAATCGAATCTAAGAATCGCCTTACTCCACTTTGTTTTTTGAATTGGGTTGGAGTCATGCCTGTTTCCTTTTTAAACTGCGACGACAAGTGGGACACACTACTATACCCCATATTATCGGCAATTTCGGAAAGTGTCAATTCATCATATATGAGTAACTCTTTTACTTTTTCTATTTTTTGAGAAAGAATGTACTTTTCAATGGTTTTCCCTTCCACAGACGAGAATAAACGACTTAAGTAACTGTAACTACGGTTTAATTTGTCTTCAATGATCACGGAGAATTTCAAATTACCCAAATCGGTTGAGTAGTGTATTTCTGAAACAATGAGGGATTTAATCTGACTAACCAACTTTGCCTTGATTCCTTTTAGGAATTCAAAACCAGATTGAGCCAGGCGATGCTCCAAAACCTCCTGGTCCTTCTTAGTTAACCCATCGTTTAAGTTTACTTCACCGAGTTGGATGGTGGAATACCCAATTCCCTCCTCCTGAAGTATTTGCCCAACAGTGTGAATGCACCTTGGGCACACCATATTTTTGATATAAATCACCTGAGTCAAAATCCAAATGTATTATCGTTGATCATCGGAAGTTATAAAACCAATACTCGAACGAAACTACCATATCTTTAAGCAATAAGGATCACTAAACCGTTCCGTATTACAACAATTTAGTGGTGAAATGTTTTTAGTTTCTTACGGTGGGCAAGGCAATTTTCTTAACTAAGTTAAGAATAATCCGGCTGTTGGTTCTCGGTCATAATTCAGAACCTGTTATCTTTAAGGTCTGAAAGTAGCAAACATAATTTCTAATAAGTACCCCACTTATATAATGAACAACGTTAATAAAACTATTCTGGTTGCACGTGATAATCAGTTCCTCGAAATCACCACTTAAATACTACGTGAACGAAGGCCAATGGACAGCAAAGATCATTTTCAGCTCATTTTTGATTTATCAAGAGATGGATATGTCATAAGCCATGGATCCGGAGGAATTATAAATTCTAATCCTGCGTATGCCGAAATGCTCGGTTATACCGCGGAAGAAATCATGCACGTTTCATGGCGAGACCTAACCCCTGAAAAATGGCTTCAATGGGAGTTGGATAATCACGGGCAACATCTCCTTGAACACGGACATACTGACGTATATGAAAAAGAGTATATACGAAAAGATGGAACCGTTTTTCCGGTTGAAATGAGAGCATTTCTACTCAACAAACCCGAAAATATTGGGGATGCCTTGATTGCTGCATTTGCACGCGACATAAGCGGTAGAAAAGCAGCCGAGAATGAACTAAGACTAAGTGCAGAACGGTTTGAGCGTTGGCAATCATCCAATTTCATTGGCATTCTACAATCAACGGCTACAGGCGATATTATCGATGCCAATGATACAATGTTATCGATGATAGGTTATACCAGACAGGACCTGGAGTCTAAGTCGCTTGATTGGAACAAGTTAACCCCACCTGAATTCAATCATTTGGATTTAAAGGCCATAGAAGAAGCTGCTGAAAAAGGCTCGTGGACACCTTTCGAAAAAGAGTATATCCATAAAGATGGCCACCGTGTTCCAATTCGAATTGGTGGTTCACTTTTTAAACATGATACAGAGCAGTATATTGTTTTTGTTGTTGACTTAACGGAGAAGGTAAAAGCACAGGACAGTATTTTACGTTTCAGCCAATTGATTAAAGATTCTCTTAATGAAATATACACATTCGAAGAGGGTACGCTAAAATTTTTAGATGTCAACCCAGCAGCCCATGATAATCTGGGATACGATGCAAAAGAGATTGACGAACTAACCTATTTAGACATTACCTCTGAAATTGATCAAAAGTCTTTCGATGTTCTGGTCCGTCCACTTCTTGACAAAGAGGTTGGAAAAATTGTGTTTTCTACCAAGCACAAAAGGCGAAATGGCGCACTGTATGATGCTGAAGTACATCTACAACTGAATGAATACAAAGGGTCACCGATATTTACAGCATTCGTCCGAGACATAACTGACCGTAAACGAGCTGATAAAGTCCAAAAGGTGTTACATAACATTTCTACGGCTGTTGCCACTTCTGAAAATCTAATCAATCTAATTGGAGTCATTCAAGATGAGCTCGGTAGAGTCCTCGATACGTCAAATTTTTTCATAGGTATTTATGACCAACTGAAAGAAATTATTGACTTTCCAAATACGGGGTTTGAAGAGGCATCGTTTATTCCAAGTTCTGCGAATCACTACCTTTCTCTTGATGTAATTACCAATCTAAAACCCAGTTTACTCAATAAGAAGGAAATTTCTAAGCTACTGAAGCTTGTTAAAAAAGACAAGTTGGACAATATGCCCGTGACCTGGTTAGGTGTACCACTCAAAAATGACAAGAATGTATCTGGCGTAATTGGTGTGTACAGCCATAATGATAAGAGTGCTTTTACAGAAGTCGATTTACAAACGCTGGAATATGTCTCCGGTTTGGTAAGCAGTTCCATTGATTTCAAAAAAGCGGAGCAGGACTTAAGAAAAAGTGAATCAGACCTTATTGAAGCTCAACACCTGGGTAAAATTGGCCACTGGGAACTTGATCTCATAAGTGATAAACTAACCTGGAGTAACGAACTTTTCAATATCCTGGAAATTCAAACCAATGGTTTCCCCCCTACCTACGATGATTACGTATCCAAAATACATCCCGAAGACAAGCCACTAGTTGCCGCGGCTTATAAATCATCGGTTGAAAACAAAACGCCGTATGAAATTCACTTTAGGTTGTTGTTGCCGTCAGGTCGAAAAAAATGGGTAAACGAGAAAGGGGAAACAGGTTATGATCTTCATGGATCGCCCATCGTCTCTAGAGGTACACTTCAGGACATCACAGATGCCAAGGAATTCAATACACTATTAGTGGAACATGAGAACAGGCTTTCGCTTGTCTTAAACAGCACCGGCGATAACATGGGGTTGCTGAAGATCGAAAATGATCAAATTACCATTGAGCTCTTAAATGAGCCAACTATGGATTTACTTGAACGCTTTGACATACCCCTTGAAGGGGAGGTCTTGTTTGGATTGCACTTTGAGTATTTTCTTTCACACGTTGTTCGAATCTCGGAGGTTGAAGTTAAAAACCTGATGGATGTCATAACGGAGGTCATTTCAAGTAAAAAAACGATCGAATTTGAACGGAAAATAGCCCTGGATGGAGGAAGTCGGTACTTCAAGAATGAGCTGATACCCATTATCAAAGAAAAGGAGGTTAGTCATATCCTGATCGTTGTTCGAGATAGAACTGAGATGGTTCGTTCGACAAAAAAGCTTGAAGAATCGCATCAAGAAATTCGACGGCTCAAGAACGAATTTGAAAAAGAGAACTTGTATTTGCGAGAGGAAATAAGTTTGATGCACAACCACGGTCAAATTATCTATGAAAGCAAAGAAATTGAGAAAGTACTCTCTCTGGTAGAAAGTGTAGCCGCTACTGGTGCTACCGTCTTGATTTCTGGGGAAACAGGAACTGGAAAGGAACTTATAGCCAGGGCAATCCATGATTTAAGTAATCGTAGAGA
>CAYZWM010000327.1:0-1203 GCA_964482155.1 uncultured Chitinophagaceae bacterium
AACGCATAAAAAAATTAGAAAAAAGTGGTGCTATTCGAAAATATGTCGCTTTGCTTGAACCGGAACTGCTGAACAAGGGTTTAGTTGTTTTCTTGAATGTCACCATACACAAAAATGGTGTCGAGAGTCGGGAGGAAATCGTTGAAAAACTTTCCAAACTGCCTGAAATTTCTGAACTATACTGCACATCGGGTCAATATGATTTTGTAGCAAAAATTCGCGTTTCGAAAGTTTCGGATTACAAAGATTTTCTGTTGAAGGAGCTGAGTCCAATTACCAACATCAAAGAGATGGTAAGTCACATTGTGCTTGAGGAAATTAAATACACAACATCCATCCTTTAAAGGCGTTTTTGCCTGTAAAATCCCTATTTGGACATATCCTGTTTAGATGAACAGGGTCTGAGTTTGTTGCATTTGGAGTCTGCGTATTTTCTATATATTGAATCATTGATGGGGTTATTGTCTAAAAATGAATAATTTTTGGGTATTATTGTTTCATATTATAGTGTGTAATGAACGATTCTTCTTATTTTTTGGATGAGGTAGATTTTAAAATTCTAGACTTACTCCAAAACGACGGTAAACTGACTTCTAAAAATTTGGCCAACCAAATCAAGTTGACTCAAACCCCCGTTTATGAGCGGATAAGGAAGCTCGAACGAAATGGTGTGATTCGGAAATATGTTGCTTTACTAGATTCTAAGTTGTTGGATAAAAACCTGGTGATCTTTATGAACATTACCATCCGGGAGCACAGCCACGACTCACGTGAAATTTTAACGACTCAACTATCTGATCTGGACGAGGTTATCGAACTGTATCATACCTCAGGTCTGTATGACTTTATGGCCAAGATTAGGGTGTCTAATGTGAAAGACTATAGAGATTTTCTGGTCAACAAAATCAGTCCGATTGAGAATATTAAAGATATGGTAAGCCATATTGTCCTGGATGAAATTAAGTACTCAACGTCAATACCCATTGATTAAGTAAAACGATGTCTTTGATCCGTATGGAATAACGAAATGAATGTTGTTGTTTGTACGCCGAATGATGTCAGGTGAGTTCAGGAAGCTGTGGTTATAAGGCGTATGATGACATACGACTTCTTTACGCAAAAAGAACGCATCACTGCGTTCTTTCTTAACAAGTAAAAAGGGTGTATCACTACACGCTTTAATGGAATTTTTAAAATCCTCTT
>CAYZWM010000327.1:1222-3569 GCA_964482155.1 uncultured Chitinophagaceae bacterium
GGAGCTGAGGTTAAATTTATTTTGTTGTCGTTTCCTTTGTATTCTAAACAATAAGGAACTTGCTCAATGGGTTACATCCTGCCTATCAAAAAACAGGTTTGAGATGGTTCAAATTCAATGGCTATTCATGGACCGTTTGGAAATACAATAGGTTTGTTTCGCTTGGTTTATTTTCTGCAAATGAATTAAAAAACAGATGCGTATCCTATTTTATTAGGTGCTGTAGGTAAAAATTCTTCAAAAATGAGACAGAGCGGACAAAAAGTCTTTGGGTGCATCCTTCCTGTTTGTACATTTCCACTTTGAAAATGGTCGGTGAGTTCGTGGTGTTATCAGAAACAAATTCGGATTTTATTCGAAAATATTTTGTACGATCGTTGGCCTAGAACAACGTTATACACGGTCAGATAAAATCAAATCGTCATGGAGAGGTAAGAGAAAAGTCATTTTGCCTAATATTATGATTTGGAGCACTTTTCGCTGTTTTGGTAAAATACTTTAAAAACCCCCATAAACAAAGGGATTGAATTGTCAGAATCAAATGACAAAGGTAAAAAAACTGCAAATGGGTTAAAAATTGGTATTTATTTGGTTTTGTGCGAGCGTACTTTCGAGCAAAAGGGGGATCATTACCTCTTTTGAACGAGTAGGTAAATATTTTTAATTTAACAAAAACGAATGAAAACAGATTACAAAACGAAATGGCTTTCGACCCTTTATCGGGGATTTGTATTATCGGCCGGTTTACTGCTTGCTGGCAGTGTAGCTATGGCAGGTCAACCGCTTAATGGTACGTACACCATTGACTCATCTACCGTAACTGGTGGAAAAAACTTTCAATCATTTACGGACTTAAAGGACTCTTTGAATTCAAACGGAATTTCTGGAGAAGTAACCGTAAATGTAGTTGCTAAATCAGGCCCTTACGCTGAACGAGTAACATTTGACGAAATCAAAGGTGCTAGCGCTAAAAGCACTATTACTATTAATGGTAACGGTGAAACTATTGTTTCAGCTTCTGGATCTGTTTTCCGATTAAACGGAACGGATTACCTGACGTTAAACAATTTAAGAATTGAAGCCTCTGGTACAGCTAACGGTACTCGATGCGTTCACTTAAAATCTCAAGCCAACAACAACACAATTAAAAATTGTGAGTTGGTAATCTCTAAGTACACGGGTACGAGTTCTTCTGGAGCGGTTTACGTTTGTTTATCAAACTCAACTACTTCTCCACGATCAGCGGGTAACCACGGTGACAACAACGTGATCGACAACAACAAAATGTGGAATGGTGGTGCTACTGGCGCTGTTGGACCATACTATGGTGTGAGTGATTACCGAAGCTCAGGAACACGAGGAACGGGTAATAACTCGTTTACGAACAACGAAATCAGAGACGTATACTATTACTATATGTATAGTTACTATGCGATGGACAACAAGTTCAACGGTAACAACATCCATACGCAACGTTCAAATGCAAACTACATCTACCCTCTTTATGCGTTCTATAACGTAACAGGTTCAAATGGTGGAGTTCAGGCAAATGACAATCAGATTCATGATTTAGATCCGAACTACGAGTACGGTATGTACATGTACAGATGTCAAGGTGGGTCTGATCCAGTTCAATGTAACGGAAACGAGTTCTACGATATTTCTGCTACTTACGTATACGGAACACGCGTATATTACACAGACAACTATGAGTGTAATGACAACGACATCAGTGATTGTTCTGCAGATAGCTATATGTATGGTTTTTACAACTATGGTTCTACCAATGGTATGACTAGCCGTAACGCTCTTCACGATAACGATGCAACTTACGGTATCTATGGATTTTATATCTATTACAACACGGGAGACATCACAAATAACTTATACTACAACAACGATGCAGGTAACTATAACTATGCAATGTTAGGTGGTTACCAAAATTCTGGTAAGTTGAATGTGTCTCACAACACGGTTATAATGAACTATGATGCGGATTACTACATCTATGGTTTCTACCAGTATCACTACAATCCATTAGGAAGTGCAGACGTTGGATACCGAAACAACATTTTCTATTGTACAGCAGATGCACAATATGGTGCTTATGCGGTATACGGATACCAGTACTTAGACGAAATAGATTGGAAGAATAACGATTTTTACTTCGACAACTCTTCAACCAACTATTATGGTACCAATGCGTATACAACTCTAGCTGCATTTAACACGTTTGTAGGAGATGATTCAAACATCGAGATTGATCCTAAATTCAAGGATTTGACAAACAGTGATGTAACACCAACGAACCCAGCGATTGCTAACTACGGTGTTCCGGGTTATGCTA
>CAYZWM010000328.1:0-3564 GCA_964482155.1 uncultured Chitinophagaceae bacterium
CGGATCGAAATGAAAGACACCTTCGGCATAGCAGTGTTATCTAACAACATTGGAAACGTTTATCGTCATCAACAAAAACTCGACTTGGCGATGGGATTTTATAGACGTTATTACCAACTTGGTTTGCAACTGGGAAATTGGGAAATTATCAGCAGGGCTAGTGACAATATTGGTGAAACCTATTTGTTGGAGGGTTTGACGGACAGTGCAGTTCGATATACTCAAAGAGCCATTGATATCAGGAAGAGGATAAATGAAGATCACACTCTAGTTATTTCGTATAATAGAATGGCAAAAATTAGCCTGATGGCTAGTAATGTCTTGGATGCCAAAATGTTTGTCCTGCGTGCATTGAAAATATCTGATTCCATTGGTTTAAGAAAAGAACGCATGGAGAGTTATGACGTCATAAGAAGTGTATTTTGGCATCAAAGGGATTACGAACAATATCGTCACTATACTGAAATGTATGAGCAACTAAAGGACAGTATTTATAATGAGACCCATTTGGAGAAAATCGCAAGTAAAGATGCCCTTTTTCAAGTAAACCAATCTAAACGTGAGGTTTCTTTAGAGATAGAAAAAAACCTCATAGCTCAAGAACTTAACAAGAAACAAGGGCAATCAATTAATCAGTTGGTTTTTCTTGTTGTCATTGTAACAGGTCTTGCGTTGGCTCTGGTGCTACTATTCAACAGAAGTAAGCGATCTGAACAACTCATAGAGCGGTTAATGTCAGATATGGATCATCGAACAACGGGTAATTTTAATACTATACAATCATTAATTAATTTAAGGAAAAGGGATATTCAGGGGGCACCTCGGATGATACTTGATGACTTACACCAACGCGTACAGAGTATGGGGACCTTACACGGCCTCTTGAATCACGACAAAAGTGGGATGGTGAACATGCAAGAATACATCTGGTCTGTAGTTTCTAATCTTAGCACAACCTATGGAATAAATTCGAACGAATCAATCTCAATTGAGGTTCAAACATTATGGTTTCCTGTCAAAACAGCTGTAATCGTCGCACGCATTGTAACCGAAGGAAGTACAAATGCCTTTAAATATGCTTTCACTGATGTTCAGAACCCGGAATTACGAATCATTCTTAAACGTAATGCCAGGAATAAGTATCAACTTGAAATTGGCGATAATGGAAATGGGAAAATTGATCATACCAAAAATCGTTTTGGGGTTGAGATAATTCATCAATTAGCGGAATCCTTGGATGCAGAACTTGTGGTTAGGGAGGATAATGGTGTTGTTTATAGTTTGATCTTTGAAAAATTAATAGAATAACATGATCCTTCCAACTGTCCTTGTAATAGAAGACAGCCCTATTGAGGCTAAAAATCTTGAATTATCCTTAGAGTGTTTGGGATATAGAGTAATTGCAACCGCCCGAAGTGTACATGAAGCCAAGCGCTTGTTTCGTGAAAAAAAGCCTGACATTGTTATTATTGATATAGAACTTGGGAAGGAGAAACTTGGTGGTATTGAAATAGCAGAATATATTCATGAAAGCCCTGAAACGACAATTGTAATATACCTTACCCAAAATAAGGACCGTAGGATTATTTCGTCAGCAGTTAAAACATATCCTTCAGATTATTTACCCAAACCTTATAATGATAATCAAATTGCGGTAAGCATCATGAAGGGAATTGAGAACAAAGCACTCTGGCAATCCAAACTAGATGATAGCATAGCGTTTACTGGTAAACTTTTTATCCCACAAAATAAAATGAACGCTAATCCGGTAGCGACGAGTGTTCAAAATATTCTTTATCTTGAAGCTGATGGGGCATATTGTAATATAATCTTGATTAATGGTACTAGGTCAAGATTATCGCAAAATTTGCGAGTAGTTACTGAGAAACTACCACCATCACTTTTCATAAGAATTCACAAGAAATATACTGTGAATTTATTTCACATTGAAGAGGTTCAGAAAAATCCACAAAAGATTGTTCTCATGACAAAAAGAACACTTCCGATAGGTGAAACATTTGCAACAAGTTTCTTTCGGTGGTACAAAAGTGTAAAGATTTAAACTTTAGAAAAAAGTGGGTTTATTCATAAGGTCTATTCCAAAAGATACAAAGTAGTATCAAGGGTTCACAAAGTTTGAGCCAACACTTAAGGGGTTGATACGTACTATTGGTTTATGAAAGAATTTAGGAAAATTACGAGAGTCTCCGTATTTATTGATTATGACAACTTCTTTATTTCATACCTTGATAAATTCCATCCTGGAACGAGTAAAGAAAAACGTGACAAACTTATGTGGGATGAAATTGGTTCAATGCCTGTTTGGGATAATTTAAATGACAACCTGATAAATTACTATGCTGAGAATTTCATTAAAAATGATTTTGAGATATTAGAACACACCGGCACCTTTCTTTGTGTAGGTGTAAGTGAAATGTACAACAAGGTTGAATCAAAGAGAAAAGAACAATTTAAAGAAATAGATAGGAAACACGGTTTTATTGTTAAATATGGCCACCGAACAAAAGGATATTGGAAAGGGGACAAATTTCAAGTTGGGAAAGAGAAAGGAGTGGATGCCGAAATAATTTGTACCATGTTGATGGGCGCATTTCTTGACCATTATGATTCATGCATATTAATGAGTGATGATGGAGATTATGTACCAGTTATCGAGCGTGTACAAGACTATTTTGGGAAAAAAGTTATTCAAGCTGGGTTTAAAGATGTACCGTCTCGAAATAAGGCCTATGCGCACATACCTTTTGAGAGGGCGGATAAAACACTTGGAGACTACCTAAAGGAATCCGTCACATCCACATCGTAAACAACGAAGGTCGTACCAAGTTATGTTTTAATATTCTCATAAGTGGAACACTGGTTCTCACTACAACCAATCCCGTGAACGGAGAGAAGTTTTGACATCTTAAAAATCACCACTTCTAACAAATTTTAACGGATCTTAGTAGTATTGATAAATTGTAAAAACATCCATAATTGACACCGATTTCCCTGTTTTTTCTAAAGAAACTATTTTCGTTGCCACCCAATCTCCTCTAACCTCTCCCGATCTGTCAATCTCCTTCCTTTAGATTTACTAAATTTCTTTTGTAGAATTTCTTTTGTAGACAGCACTTTCTGCTTTGGTCGGGCGAAATTTTTTCGTTGGTTGCTAGCAGTTTTTTCGGAGTTATCAAGGTTGAGTTGATAGAAGATTCTATTGGTAAATTTCCGTTGTTGTGGATCATTGAGTTCAGCACCACCATAGCCCGTTACCTTGATGATTTTCTTTTCGATCAAAGACTCGATTGCCTTGCTTACACTGCGATCACTGATTCCAGTCTTGGATGCAAACACGCTATTAGCTATCCAATCTCGAACCTTCCGTTCGCCAGTGTGTTGGTCAATCCAGCCTAGCGTGTTTCTGATAATTAACAGCAAACACTTGAGTTCAACTCCTGAAAGTTCTGGGATACGAGAAAACACCTGATTTGGAACAGGCGTGGTATTGTGTAGTGTTTTCATATTAGTCGATAGTTGGAAGTTCTTCTTCCTGAGAGTTAA
>CAYZWM010000329.1:0-1511 GCA_964482155.1 uncultured Chitinophagaceae bacterium
CTATATGTCCATGAGGCTCAAAAGCTAGCAGACATATGACTATTCGTATTCGACAGGATTTATTTTCATAGCTGATACTTGAACTTTTATTCGATACAAATCAACAAGTAGATATGAAATGGACACATTTTCAATCCGTGCAAAAGGCACTGGATTTAGCCCGATGGTTAAATTTTACCAATCGTAAACGCAAAGAGCGTTTTGCCGTGGTTAATGGCCCAGAAGATGATTTTGTTGTCATGCACCAAACCGATGCTCTTGAGAATGATTTTTCCATCATTGATGGTTTGTCTACGGATTATGCGGATATGGCCTTCAAACACATTGAGTCCATTCGTACCGATAGCGATCCACTCAAACATTGGGAGGATATAATGGGTGAATTTGCTATAATGGATGGTGAGATTCTTCGCTTTATCCTAAAGGTGAAGATTCCACTTGAAAGGCTGATACGATATGAACTTGCTATTCGTGGATATGACCAAGATGGCAGGTGGATTGGGTTCGAAGCTTCAAAAAAGCTTTGGTTGAAATAGTTCTTTAATTGAATACAAAAAGTAAGGCGATGCTCTTTTGAGTCATCGCCTTTTTATTCCTTGATAACCTGCCTTTTTGACTGTATTAATTTCCCAATGGCACTTGGAACAACATTTGTATTTACTCTGATGCAAGGAGTGCAACTTCTGCACTTCAACTAACCCAAATATCATTATTATGGGAAAATCTAATAGACCTGTGAATGCACCAAGTACAACTGGCAACAAGTCCGGTGGTAATCGAGGTAACAATTCCTCGCGACAAAGTCAGCCTGGAGGTTCAAAGTCTGGGTCAGGATCTAAAAAATAGACCTATTGACTAAAGTGCCGATTAAGCTGTTGGTTTTCTTTTAGGCCTAATAAAGGTTGTTCTTCTGATAGTAGTCACCAATCACATGGATGTGTTGTTCCATTGACTTTTTATGTTCAAATGCTTTATTCAATAGGTAGATACCACCCATTATAGCTATTCCTCCAATCACAATGAGTCCTGTACCTCCACCAGATATGTTATTTAACAGAATTCCTGTTCCAGCCCCAGACAAACCAAGTGTGGTTGATGTATAACCCAAAGTTTTATTGTTCAAATACCTCCTAGAGTGATCAATCGCAGAATTGACGTGGCAATTCAAGGTTGGATTCTTCCAATTGTACTTATTCAGATTGATTCCTGAAAGATTGAAGAACATTGCTGTTTCGGTTGTGAGAATTGCACGTTGAACATCCCCGTAGCATGGAATAATGGATGTGTCTTGCTGGTTTTGTGCCTTGGCTGCAATACCAAGTAGTGCAAACGTTAGAATAAAGAAGATGGTCTTTTTCATATTGATGTGTTTGGTCAAACATAATACAATTAGGGCATTAATGCCCTAATAAGTTTTTATATATTTCCCTTCCTTGCTCCCATAGGAATTGCTATGTCCAAAAGTGAGGATGCGGATTTAAAAATGCTTAGCAAACGAATTGCTCAGTTAA
>CAYZWM010000329.1:1525-3535 GCA_964482155.1 uncultured Chitinophagaceae bacterium
CAAGAACAAATTTCTGAACGAATGGATATTGACGATGGGTCATATCGAAGAATTGAGAGTGGCCGCACAAATCCAACTTATAAAACTTTGGTAAGGCTGTGTAAGGCACTGGGAGTTTCACTTGAACATATGTTTCAAAAGCTATAAAAAAGGCGATGAATTTCATCGCCTTTTTAAGTACCTATTTTGTCGTTGGGGTTTGGGGATGTTCCCCAACAAGATGTTTGTTATGGAGTGTCAACGGAATGACAAACTATCTTGCCTTGCGCTTTTTCCCCTTTATTTCTGGGTATAAAATTACTTTGTTGTATGACAACCCATTTATGTATTTAAGATTGACAACGAGATTACGTTTAACCTTAATCATTGAAACGAACTCTTCACCATCCTTGCCACAATACAATAGGTTAACAATGGGTAGCCACTGCTCTTCAAGAACGATAAAGTCCACCACGACTCTAATACCCCTATAGAATATTGGAATTATCTCACTTTTACTATTTACGAGTTCGTGATTATAGACAACTACAACATTGCTAAAATCGTTTATCATATTGCTAGAGACGATAGAAGAAGCTAATAAAACTGTTTCCATCAATGAGTCTGGAATTAGGGAGACTAGATTTTCAAATTCAATAAAATCCAGACTATTTGAATCCAAAAAAATATACACCTCGTCATAACTAAAATCTTCTAGATTTTTGGAATACCTTATTGCAAATAGCTCAGGGCGATAAATAATGTCGTCAACACCTTGCATCCCCTCCTTAGATCTCATTTCCAACAATAGTTCGATAGTGTCTCTTTTTACAGTGGTTGAATCTTCTATAGCAAATATTGTCTCATTCGATAATATTACAAAAAATAACAAAAAAATTAAGTGCCATTTTCGCTCTTTCAATTTAGTTGTGCTAATTATTACTTTAATCATCTGTTTCATCAAAAGTATCCATAGTTTTCTGATTTATCGCATTGTTCAAAATTTTCATAGTATTTCTGTTTGTTGGAAATATTCGGTCCCTCTGGTTTGATTGTAGACCTTTATAATTATAGTCATCACTCCCAACGTGCTCTAATACTGCGCCGCTATTGTGACCAAAACCATGGACTATGACTTCATCCGATGTACTAAAATCGGTTGCCTCTCCAGTGGGTGTTAAGGCACCACTCGCATTTTCAAACTTCTGATTAGTTATTGTCGGGCCATACCAATGACGACTAAGACTTATAATGTTCGTTATAGTCCCTCCAGTACTCATTTCTGGACTAGTACGATCTGCATCAAACTTCTGAGCCGTAATGGAACCAGGACCAGGTGTCCTAATAATCCCTACTTCGTTTCGTCTTCCTTGCTGTCTTAAAGACTGGGCGTCTTGGTATGTAACATTATCATTTACATTGACCTGAACATCGTAGGTTACATGAGTAATGTAGAAATTGATTTGGTTCTGTTGTAACTCAGTCTGCAACTTATCGCTTTTTTTCATCGAATTTGCATTGTAAAATTTCTGAGCAAGTTTAAGTTCCTTCCCTTCCAGCTGAACAGCCGATGTCGGATTGCCGTTTTCGTCCAATCCAGGTAATTTACTCAGAAAAAGGACAGTATTGCCCAGTGCGGCTAAACTGCGAATCTCAGCTGGGTTAATTAGGTCCCTATTCCCAACAGCATGTTCACCTGATGTCACCACATTGTATTGTATAGAAATTTTAATATGTGTTACACCAGGATTTCCATTTTCCGAATTTGGGTCTCGAGTAACCGTCATATTCAATCGCTCCAACCCATCTAAATCTTTAGAACTAATCACGTCATTTTCTGCAAAAGAATAAGGACTATTCCAAGGATATGATGCAGTCAATGGATCAACACTCAAAAATCTACCAAGGGCTGGATTATAAATTCTAAACCCATAATCATAGGTGGGACCTCCGCCTCCCATGCCCTCATCGTCCTTTTCCTTGCCATTAAAGCCGAATCGGTATTTATGCCCCGACTTAACGATTGACGTG
>CAYZWM010000330.1:0-3531 GCA_964482155.1 uncultured Chitinophagaceae bacterium
GACTTTTAAATCCACGATGCCTTCATCCCAACACAAATCAGGAAATCCGTTGAAGTCGATTTTCGGCACTCTGGTTATCGCAATCTTAGCCGTGTCACGGTTGTAGCAACCAAATACACTTCTAAATTCAAACTCGATGGTAATGGTATCCGAATCTTTGGTTCCTAATGGAATTTCATTATCCGTTATGTTCAACACAAAGTCCTGAGGTGTTCCCGGAACTCCCGAGCCCAGGTCTTCGATAATATCACTCTCTGTGTACGAACCACAATCTACACACTTCCAGGCTTGACGACCCAAGGCAAGTGTTCCTCCACCAGGCAGTACAATAATCTTATCATTCTTAAGGTTAACAACCTCTTTGTCCTGACAGAAGTATCCGTCTCTCAACTTCACTTTTGGCAATGGGTTAATCTTAATTTCAAATGAATCAATCTTAACACAACCCGTAGATGGTCCTACATAGGTATAATAAATTTCATATCTCTTCGTCGTGGAATCAGCTTCAGAAGAATCCGTTTGGAACAAATATTCTTGTTCGATAAGTTCAGGTTTTTCTGGGCAAGACCAAACACCACCAGGGGCATTTGCATCCTCTCCAAGTCGTAAGTTGATTACACCCGCATCAAAACACACCACCATATCGTTTGGCATTCTTACGATGGGCAATGGGTTAACCGTAATTTCTACCGTATCGGCTTGATAACACGTGGTGGTATCTTCCGTTACATATAACTCCAACTGGAAGTTCGTACTGGTTTGAATGTTATAGGCCAGGGTGTCTTTTGTACCCATATTAACCCGTTTTGCTGGATCGGTGATGTCCCACCACCTAAACGTTCCTGACTTGGAATTTCCAGCTGTATCCAGCTCGGTTCCAATTAGTTCCATAAAGTCATTCCAACACAACGTTTGATTAAAGCCTGCATTGGCCGTTACCGTATCGTTCACAGCCAGTATCATGGTATCGGTTGCAAAACAACCCAGGCTATCGACCACTTTAATTACATACTCTCCAGGAATATTAACACCCGTCAATATCGTATCTGTACTGGTCAATGTACCGTCCAAATACCACTCCTTGTAAAGAGTGTCTCCCTGTCTTAGTTTAATTTCACTGGTATCTCTTGGATCATCCCAGTACGCCAAGCTATCGTTGGGTATCAAGTGAATGGTATCGTAGGTACAAATTCGTCGATCATCGCCTATAAATACCAATGGGTTTTCTTTTAGAAACACAGTCGTACTGTCGTATGCTGTACAATTATTCTGATCTGTAATCGTTACATAGAATGTTGAATCCGACGTACGATTCGTGATGTTAACATCAATATAATCCGTCGTATCTCCAGTTCTCCACTTATATGTAACCGGCATTGAACCATTTGCAATATTGGGTCTTAATGTAAGTATGGTTCCTGCACACACGAAGGTATCTGGTCCAAAAGCTAAATCTACTTCCAACAACGGTGGTACCACAATGGTATCAAAGTAATCGTTTGGACACTTCGGCGCATTGTTTATAGTATGATGTAGAATGTATGTTCCACCTTTTCTAAACGTAAGCGTGTCATATTGTTTTGAGCTAATGAATGATCCGGTGCTTTCTAAAAAGCCATAGGTTTTATCAAACATGACCACACCATTTGTATCTTTCAACTGCCATAAATATTTGGCTGGATTCTTAAAGTTTGGCGAGGGTTTGCTTTCGATAGCGTATCGTCCACAATCCAATTTCGTAATAATACGTTCCGCATCAGCAATAGGATTAACCTTTACTGAGAATGCCCGTACCGTTACCGCATTCAAAGGACAAGCATCGTCACGTGCAGTTACTGTATATGTATAGGGCAGATCACTCGCTGTTCCTATAGGAGGAGTCCAGCAAAATCGGGCTGATTGATTCAGTGCTTTAGCGTTTATAACCGTAAACTTGGCACCCGGAATACCTCGGTTCCATTTAATTGTGGTTGTATCCGGATCAGGAGTTGGCAATGGTGGAGGTGGTTTCTTTACCTTATCCTCGGTGGTTATGGTATAGCAAATCTGCGAACCTTCACAGACCGTACTATTAAACTGCCCTTTAATTACAGGCGGATTATTGCCTGGACACGTCTGGCTAATAAACTGCATATCTCTACGCGTGACCCCGATAATTTCCATTTTACCGGTTGTGGCGTTTTTTCGCCATTCTGTTACGGACAATACAGCAACCGTAATTTCATCACATTTCACGGGAGTAAAAATCAAATCTCCAGTTTCCTCATCCAATGAAATTCCAATTGGTGGATTCGCGTTCGGGTTGGTATATGGAAATTTTAATGATCCTGGGTAGTATGAAGCAAATGGGTTGTTATACGCATACTGTCCACTATAAGAAATTTGACTGTTCCATCCAGCAAGAGGCTTCGCAAATGAATACGACAAGGAATCAAAGTTAGCCGTATCAGATGCTCCATTGTTATAGTAAAACGGTTGATTACAACATAAATAAGCAATCGGCTCAGTGGTTAATGCAGGCGACGAGTTACAAGGTGCCTTACATAAATTAACCGTTGCGTAGGTGTAAAATTGTTTATTGGCCGCACCAGACGTAATACCTGAGTTTCGACAACATTGACCGGTCTCTATTCGTATCTCACAGCATCCATTTTTCAATAGATTACTGTATGGGGCTTTGTTAAAATCGATGGTCACGGTATAGGTGTGCTCTTCAATTCCATCGCCCGATCGTGTGTTTGACGGGTTACACGGTTTAGTAGCCGTTGCACAAACCGGTGTTACGTCTCGAATACTTTGCCGAGTCATTGATACACTTTGTGAGGTACCATTTTTCATGCAAACTATTTTAGTTCGACCACTCGGATTACTAAATGGAACACCACCACAATACCGGTAGTATTTCACTGTAAATTTAAACTTAAGTGTATCGACACATTTGTACGTAATATCTGCTCCCATTACGTGTGTGGCGCTTGCTTTTTCGACATTGGCAAAAATCACCAATCCAACAAAAGCTAAAACGCTGATAATCAATCGCTTCATTACTGATGAATGTTTTTGTAATCCTATTTCCATAATAAACGTGCTAATCTAATGCTTTTTGTATAAAACTCAATCCTGTAAGCGTCATCAATCGGCTACTATAATCACTTTTTCAACTAGTATGCCTTTTTCTGTTGCTGCCTTTATGTAGTAGATACCGCTTGACAGTTTTTCGTTGCACGGTATCTCGAAACTTTTTAAATATCCATTTACGGCCTTTAAATCACTTATTTTTCGACCTTTTGAATCCATCAATTCTGCGGTCAAAGCATTTATATTCAACCACTTATCTCTATTCAGGTAAAACGGGTTTGGATAAATGCCTACCCGACCATTATTTGACAATTTTTCAACAGATAAGTTGCTTTCAAAATAGGTCCGTACCGTTCTCACATTTTCAAATAACGTTTCTTCCACATTTTCCTCACTTTGAGCGAAAACATAAGCCAAATTGATCTGCTTATGGCTTTTTGAGTTAAATTGATC
>CAYZWM010000331.1:0-3518 GCA_964482155.1 uncultured Chitinophagaceae bacterium
ATCGATGTAAACTTTTTGTTCCTTAAGGGTTGATGTTTTGATAAATCTATACATATCGTAATTTTTAAACTATGTCTATATGGGCAACGATTCGTTTAACCATTTTGGGCGGTAATCGATCATATATTAAACGTCCCGTCTTTTCGTCGTAAATCTCAAATTCAAGCGGTCCAAGCCATTTTTTGAACGTGTCTCGATGGCAACCGTACAGATCAATTAAATTGCCGATAAAACACCCCTTTTGCATAAAATCGTCCAGCAATTCAAGTTTGGTTATTTGGGTTCGTTCTCCCTTTTCGCTATTGGCTTTAGTCGGATGCAAGAGGTATGAGTATATTTATGTATTTATTTGGACTCTTTTCTAATTCTAAAAAATGAGGTTCGATACGAGGATAGGCACCAATCCGGCTTTTTTGATTGGTAATCACTTCCTGCGTTTTGAAAAGTATTAAATAGTCTGCCCAACGGAATAAATCTTGTGGAACCTCTGCCAATGTGTGGTATAAGAAAAAGACATCGTTGCCAATGTTTTTACTATCTAAAGAAATTCTCTTGACACTTTTTTGAACGCTTTGGTTTATGAATTTTGCCGCGTCTTCAAAAACAATGACCGTATTGTTTATTTTTAGCGATACAATCTCCAACATCTTATCAGTATCAATATCGTGAAAATGAAACTTGCCACTGGTCCAGGATTCGTGAGTTTCAAAAAAATCAATTTTCATCGCTGGCCAATCTTTATACATTGGATGGTGATAGGTGTCTAAAACCAACTTTTTGGGTAATTTGCTTTTTTCAAGAAAGTCCTGCATTACTGTAGTTTTACCGCTCCCGCGAGCCCCTGCCAAAATAAAAACTTTACCTTTTCTCATTGGATATGGCTTTAAGATCCTCGCGGTTTTTACGCGCTTTTGAAAGTCCAAACAATGGAATTAGTCTTGGAATAGTGGTCATCACTAAGGTGATACACAACGCAGCCAATGGGCTGGTTTTTATTTTAAAATTTTGAAGAAGTTTTGAAAGTGGCCTTTTGATTTTTTCCAATTCGGTTTCGGTATACGGAACGATTTCTTCTTCGTAGTAAATTGAATCGTCAAAAAGCTCCAGGAGATGGAGCTCATTTTTATTGATTTCTAACTTTTCCTCTTTTTCCTTAGCCAGTTTTGAAAGTCTAACCAGGTCCTTTATTTCCAGAGTTTCATCTTTTGAAAACGCGGCCTTTCTATAAAGCCAAGGCATTACATACTTATTGCCTAATTCCAGAATGTCAGTGATCAATTCGGCGCTTTCTTCCGGATCAATAATCTCTGTGTGTTCCTCTTGGTTTTCTGGGGTTGGCGTTGGGGTTTCAATAGGATCTGTTGAACCAGGTATCGCGGTTTTTGGTTTTACATCGTTACCCGAGTCAGCCGGTGTTTTTTCCTCCGTAATATTTCCAAGGTCCAGGAGCTCGACATTATCTAAAGCAATGTCATCTAAATTAAACTCCATTAACCCGTTGGTTTTTTAGTTGGTGCAAGGGCTTGATACTTTTCAATATATACACCCAGTTTTGAAAGGTCGGCCATGATAGATTTACTATCCTTCATAAATTTCAATGCACTGCCTAATTGAATGGCCATTGAACGACCTGACGTTTTGTTCAACTCTTTTAGAAGTGGAGTAATGCCAATTAAAATTTGGGCAAAATCGGAATAGACTTCGTGCAGATCTGTTGGCAGTCCCTCAGGGATTATGAATTGATCCATTAAATTTTGATTTTTTTACCGTTCTTGAGTTTAACCATTCCCGTACCACCGTCTCTTGTCAAAATCGATCGTAATCCCTTAACCAATTCCATTAGGGCGGTTCCTTTGGAAGTTTCCGGAGACGCTTCTTTATAATTAGTGATATACGGTCCAACCTCTTTGTATTCGTCATCGGTGAAAATGACGGTGTTTTCAGATTCCAATTTTGAAGTGGTTTCTCCTTTCTCAGTATTCGCCGTTTGGATCGCTTCATTCGCCGTTTGGAGTTCTTCCGTTAATTTAGAAACCTGACGTTCGAAATCCGAAATACTGGCATCCTTATCGGCAATTAGGTTTTGCTGCTCGCGCGTCTTTTGTCCCTGGTTGCCCAAAACGTGTTCATGGAGTTGATCGATGCAAAATTTCATAAACTCGGTATGCGATTTAGGTTCGCTGTCCATGAGTACATTTATGATTTTGTATCCCTTTTCTTGATATTCCCCTTTTAACGCATAAGAATCAGTGTTGTGGAATTCGAATTTCTTTTCTGCCATGTTCCAAAATTTTATCAAAAATACGCCTTTTTGGAACGTTTTTAATCCTATAGACTCAATTATTGGAACTTTGGGAGGAAATCAAAATCGATCGTTCCAAGTTTTGATCCTGAGTGTAAAACACCCCTGTTTTCAGCAAAACTTGAAATCCTGTAAATTCTGTAAATATGGCTCTATCGTAATGGTAGCAAGGTTTACAAGCATTTCAAACCTTGAAAACTCTTGTAAATTCTGAAAAGGTTTTTCAAGATTTACAAAGATAAAATACTGACTATCAACACTGTACGAAATCCTATCACCATTACCCCTCTTTATTATGTCAAAATAAAGTCATCTTGTAAATTTTGAAAATGTTTTTTTCAACTAACCAACTGACTATCTGACAATTACTATTATTTATATATAATATTTACAGAATTAACAAGAAAAAGAGTCCTGAAAACTAAAATTTTCTTTAAACAACCGCAACATCATCCACAACGTAGTAACGGCAAAGGGTTGCTACGCAAAGAACCAAAAACAAAAAAGGCATTTGTTTAAGTTCTAAGCCTCTTAAGTCCAAAATAGTTACACCATAGCCCAGAACTTAAACGGCATAATCTTTAAACGCAAAATAGCCGGCCAAAAGGCCAGCTACTTTGTACCTCAATGGGCAAAAAAGCGATTATCTAGGCCACTCAATAACCCCTAGGGCATCATGACAGTCCTGTAAGGTTTTGACAGCTCGCTCCATCGTTAGGGGAATGGTCGAGCCCTGGGGCATGTCCAATTCCATCCTGTAGGTTGGGCTATCCATGGCCATGGCTTGAAATCTGGCCAGGTCGGCAAAAAAATCTGTTGGGTGAATGTGTTCGAATAATCCGGATAGGACAGAATCGAGCCGGTCCAGTCTGGTTTGCCGCTCCTGCTGAATGATCTGCTCAGGAGTCGGCGTTTTTTTTGATTTCTCGGGTTTCATTTTTCAAAATCGATTGCACAAAAAAGCCCCTATCATTTGGGTGAAACCCGAGTAAGCCTAAGCTATAGTCGATCCCAGCCGATGGGGGCCTTTCTGTATGTTTTAAATTGAAGCTAAAGCCTCGGGTTTCATTGCAAACTTAGGCAAATTTTGGAACTTATTGGTTCGTTTAGTCAAAGGACCGTACAATAGCGATGAATAGTTCATCCTTGAGTTTCTGGGATGGTGGGAGTAGTGCATATTCAACCATACAAGGATGTTGTTTCTTTTCTGGATCTT
>CAYZWM010000332.1:0-3458 GCA_964482155.1 uncultured Chitinophagaceae bacterium
ACCGAATTTAGGCTACTGCCTGCTTTCCCTTCAAAAGCAACGAACCGGTACCCGGCCGTCCAACCCCAGTGCATTGAAGGAGATTTTGGTGCCAACGCATGAGACATTGGCCATTGAGTAGGATCACCATTATTCACACCTGCGTCTACGCCTATAGAAAAGTTAATGGCCTCAAGGTTTGTGATATTAAAAGAACCCAGATTCGCTTCTGTGGCCTGGCCGGCGTTAACCAGAATATAAATATCACCTGCGTCGGAAACCTGACCACCATCATGAATCAGGCTCACTTTTGAGATGTAATATTCAAGGCGTTTTACATTGAAATCGTTACCCAGATCATTGGCTGATTTTTGGTTCAACGCAAAAGCCTGATCATTTAACTTGTGATCAATCTTAAACATAACCGTTTTCTGTGCTAACCCGCTCATGGCTACCATGAAAATTAGCGAAAAGGTAAAAATGTGCTTCATTATTTTTTTGTTTTAGTATTTAGTACGTAGTCCATGCCGCAAACAGGGCATGTTCCTTCAGTTTTAGAGCCACTACCATCGCAATGCATTGGGCAGACGTAGACTGAAGTATATTCCGGACCCGTTTGGTCCGTTGAATCGGTTTGTTTATTAAATGTACACCCCGTGAACCCGAAGGCCAGAAGTGTAATAACTATTGACTTAAAAAATATTGTTTTCATTATTTCAAAATTAACGTAAATGATAAATGCTGTGCTCAGTAGATTACGGCACAAAAAAAACGGAAAGAGGAAAAGGTGCTAAATTAAGAAGACCTGATTTCGAACAATAAGTTCTGAATGATCATCCTCTGGAGGTGTATAGTTCCTGAACAAATAAGTCCGTAGCTGGTAGGGTAGAACATGTACCCGCTCAGAATAGTTGTCAAAAATGACCTTATTAAATGCTGTTTCCTGAGCTACTAAATTCGGTTTTGATTCGAATGAGCTAACTTGATTGATACATTTTAAAGCAGAGCAACAAGGCTGTTGATTTATTCCATCATGTGTATGGGAGGCCGTACAATTTTGCATTTCTGCCTGACCGCAGCCAGGAGCCTCAGTGAAGACCCCAATGGTCTTAAGTTGTCCCTGGCAAATATGTCCATTGACCGTAAAACCCACGCTCCCGAAGAGCATAAGAAACGACAAACTAAAAGATAGGATCGCTTTAATCATGAACTAATCAACCTGTACGAATATACATATTTTGGACGACCTTTTGCCCTGGTTCGAACTTGTGACATTTCTATAACGTAAATCATTTTCGTAAATTTTATATACACCCATTTACCCACTTTTTCCCATTTACGTGGGATCTAAAACCAATATAACTGGTTGTTTCAACACGTTGATTCCTTTGCATTAATGCAACTCCCTTTTCAACAATTGTGCATTAGCGGCACATATGATTGTACTAATTGCCATGAGAGCAGCACCAAAGGCTGGGCTGATTATTAATCCAGGAACAAAACCGGTTGCTAAAGGCAAGGCGACCACATTGTACCCAGTTGCCCAGACTAGATTTTGAACCATTTTGCGATACGTTGCTTTTCCAAATAAAATTAGGTTGGCTATGTCTTTTGGGTCACTATTCACTAAAACAATATCTGCCGTCTCCGCAGCTACATCCGTTCCAGACCCAATGGCAATACCCACATCAGACTGAGCAAGAGCCGGGGCATCGTTAACACCATCTCCCGTCATTGCAACAAACTCACCCTTATCCTGTAGTTCTTTTATTTTAGCTAGTTTCTGATCTGGAAGAACGTTGGCCATGTAATCGTTAAGATGAAGTTCATCGGCTACTGCCTGAGCTACTTTTTCGTTGTCTCCTGTTAGTAAGGAACATTTAATCCCGTTGTCCTGGAGGACCTTAATGGCACCATACGAAGTTTCTCTAATTTGATCGGCGAAGGTGATATAACCAACAAGTTCATCATCTATAATCGTAAAGATCTTGGTTTCAACACCCTCTTTATCATCTACCGGCGGCTTATGTCCAAGCAGTTCCATCAGGACATAACCTCCTGCCTGTACTTTTTTGCCTTTTACCACACCACTTACACCAACACCAGCCTGGTATTGAAAATTTTCAACCTCTGGTATTTCAAGGTTTTGCTCAGTCGATTTACGCCTTAATCCTTTGGAAATGTGGTGCTCAGATGGGCTTTCAACTGACGTGGTGTATTCCAGAAGTTGGGTCTCACTGTATTTGTCCGTTAAGGATACGATGCGAACCACTTCATGCGATCCTTTTGTAAGCGTTCCAGTTTTATCAAAAACTATAGTAGAAATTTTTCTAGCATTTTCAAACGCAGTCCGGTTGCGAATCAATAGACCGTTCTTGGCCGAAATGCTTGTCGAAATAGATGCAACTAAAGGTACCGCCAAACCCAATGCATGTGGGCAACATATGACCATAACCGTCACCATTCTTTCCAGGGCAAAAGACAGTTCTTTACCCAAAATAAGCCAGGTAAAAAAGGTGCCAAAACCAACAACCAAGGCAACAACGGTTAACCATTTGGCAGCCACATCTGCTAATCGTTGTGTTTTGGATTTCTGCTTTTGGGCGGATTGAACAAGGGAAATAACCTTAGATAGGTAGGTGTCTCCACCGATGCCTTTAACCAGAACCTTAATTACCCCACTACCATTTATTGCTCCTCCAATCACCTCGTCGTCTTTGGTTTTTCGAACGGGCTTGCTTTCGCCTGTAAGCATGCTTTCGTTTAAGTCGCTTTCTCCATCAACGATTACACCATCAGCAGGAACCTTTTCACCAGGTTTTATTAAGATGATATTGCCAGACTTGAGTTCGTTTATACTTATTTTTTTGGTCTGGCCATTGACTATCAGGTTTGCCTCATTTGGCATTAGAGCCGCCAACGCTTCTAACGCCTTACTTGCCCCTAAAACGGAACGCATTTCTAACCAGTGTCCTATGAGCATGACATCTATCAAAGTGGCTAATTCCCAAAAGAAGGTTTTGCCCTCAAATCCAAAAATAACCGCAACACTATAGAAGTAAGCAGCAGAAATAGCTACGGCAATCAGCGTCATCATGCCGGGTGTTTTCTTTTTCAGTTCTTCGGTTAAACCTTTAAGAAAAGGCCAGCCACCGTACATGAAAACAACCGAAGCCAGTGAGAACAAAACGTAGTTGTCGCCAACAAATTTCCAACTCACTCCAAGCCAACTTTGAATCATTGGAGATAAAACCAAAATGGGGAGGGTTAATAGTAAAGAAACCCAAAACCGTTTTTTAAAGTCGTCGATCATCATTTTGTGATGATTATGATGTGTGTGGTGCTTGTGATGCCCATTATTCTGATCTGGGTGTACATGCGTCATTTTTGACATATCCATAATGTATTATTTAATCTCTTTGGTCACTTCCCCACAACGGATCATAGTTTCACCGATATATTGGTTTTTGATTTGTTTC
>CAYZWM010000333.1:0-3378 GCA_964482155.1 uncultured Chitinophagaceae bacterium
GTTCGTACTTTCGAGGTGTCAAAAGTTTTCGATTTGTAGTTCGTCATTCGGTCAATTATTTTATTCAGAAACGATTTTTCATTATCGGATATCAAGTCTTGACTAACTATAGGGTCCGGATAGATATAGAGTTGTTCTCTAAGATATCTCAATATATTCTCTTGTTTTTGATTGGATTTGCTAATTGAAACAATGCAACCATGAACATCTTCTGGAGAGAACCTTAAAATCAGAAATAACACAAGTGCAAGTCGTCTTTTGGACAAAAGTTGTACAAAATAGGCAATACTACTTTCATTGAGGATTTTCAGTTTTGCTAAACCATCAATCGTGCATGTTAATATATTTTCTGGGTCGGCAGTATTGTAATAAAAAAGCCTAATTGTTTTGTCTATCTCGCAGACCCTTAAATCTGATCGTATGAGGTCGCCGATCAAAGGGTGTTTTGAAGTCATCAAACGGTCCTCAACTATTGGCCGGAATCCTCCAAAATCAAAGGTATAGTGGAAGAGCTCTTCAAAACTTATCGGTTCGTATTCTTTCTTATCCCTTAATATTTCCTTTTCCAGTAACTTGGCGAGTGTTTTATGCTTCTTTTCTTTACTGACCATGATGTTTGGGATATGCTGAGTGCTTATCCTTTTGTCAGAATATTCTTTGAGAACCTTGGCACCATAATCTTTGAACCATAAGGCTTTAATACATTGAACATACTTCTGGCATACTCCAAAGTTAATGGGACTTCTGGTACCAATTTTTATGTAAAGATTTCCAAGAGGAACGAAATAACCTATTTTATTTTCTTTCACGGACAGCGGCATTACTAAAATGAAATAATAATGTAATTCTTGAAACCACTTTCTCCTCAAAAAGCATTTAGTATATTCCCTCATGAATCTTTCCATTTCAGTTTTACCAACTTTGGTCGTATAATCTTGAATGTACTTATCTGCTTTAGGTTTTGGTGGAATAACTATCACTGAACATAGTGGGTTGGGTTCATATTCTTCATCAATATGTTTTAAATCTTTATTCTCACCGATTACATAAGGGAATTCGTTCCGTTGGTACCAATCATAATGTTTTGAAGGTCCTCCAAGAGTCAAATTCTTTACTTGGGCAATTATGGATTCATAGTCAGAATGTAAGGACATCACTTCTTCTTTAGATTTGCGAGCAATATAGTGTGATGTTCCAACACTCTGAACGGTGCTAATGGTTGTAGTCTCTATGATTGCCAACTGTAAATCCTCACCAAAAAACTTTTCTGTGAGCTCCTGGATCAAATATTCATCCCTTAAGTGAAGATTTGGAGGGTGAAACTCCGTAAAATCAGTATGTACCTTAATATCTTCCATTACATCCTAAATACTTTGTCTTTTAAACTTCCTAAGCCATATGTGGTTATTGTTTCCGCACAGTCGTCTTGAGGCCCGCGTGAACAAACACAAAGATGTGTAGCCCGAGTGATTACAAAACACCCCTTTGCACTTAAATACTGCATAATGTCTGTACAAATATCCTTTGTCATTAATTCCTGAATTTGTAGCCTTTTACTATGTACATCCTTAACTAACCTAACTAACTTACCTAATCCCGTAATTATCTCATTAGGTTGATATTCAATTGAACAGGTCCCGAAAAAAGGTGCAAAATGATGTTCGCACATACTGTAAAACTGAATATTGTCCATTTTTACTGTACCGTTAAAATCATTTACTCTAATAACATCGTTTAAAATCTCTTTACCTGTTTTTCCATAACCAGAAAAGAGTTCACCATAAGCTCTTCTAATTCGTTCTTCCGAAGCACGCAGTTTTACCGTCACTTCAGGGTGCTCACAAAACTCTATAAGACTTGAAATATTGTCGTGATTCATTGCTTTTGATATATGTCTACAGTTTGATTAAAATTTATGATTGGTTTATCAATTGTTTCGGTAAGGTAATCCTTCAAGAATACTAGATTGTTCTCTGCTGGAATGAGCATCATGTAACTTAGCTGCTGAGTTAAAGTTTCATAATCTTGGCACTCTAATTTAGAGCGATAAGGTATCTCATCCACTAATTTATAACCCTTTGGGAAATTATTCAATCGAAGCTCTGGATTTGATTCAGGATAATGTGTCAAAATCCAAGTTAATACTCGACCAAGGACTTCGTCGTTTTTATTCCAAGCTATTATTATGAATTCGGGATCTAAATCAAGGATTTTATCATCCAATTTATCAGGGTAATCATCCAGAAATTGCATGGTATGAGAAATAAATAGCGTTTTGAATCTCCCCTCCATTTCAAAAAAATCCTTTTGTTCTCTGCTATGGCCTGTTCGACATAAATAGTCATGTTCTGTGACTGGATTTATATCAATTAAAGTTGCTTCCAATCCGTTAAAGGCATTATAAGCTATATCACCAATACCAGAACCTACATCCAATATTGGCGGCTTAAGGTACTTTTGTAAATATCCATTAATGAGATTTATTAGAATCTCATTTTCATTACAATATTGCTCCTTAAATAGGTACACGTCTTTTGAGCCAATGGACTTACGTTTCATTTTAAGACATTTTGAATGGGTTAAAGTCGGTATCGTTGTCATAATAATCTTCATTTTCGATTCTTTTCAAACGACGGACCAATGGGATGCTAATGGGTAAAGCAAGAATTTCCCAAATAACCTTAAAAAGCCAAGCATAAAGAAAAATGCCAATGAGCGTTTTAAATTCCATGGTACCTCCAAACGCGATTGCAATGAAAACTCCTGTATCAACGCATTGTCCTATTACCGTTGATACCACAAATCTAAGTGGCATGGCTTTTCCAGATTGCTTTAACTTCAATTTTGCCAGTGTAAAGGAGTTAAGAAACTCGCCACTTAGATATGCAATTATTGAAGCAAGTGCGATGCGATATACTTTACCAAGTATTATTTCGAATGCCTCTTGATTCTTCCAAAACGCTGCCGGCTCCATATTTTTTGCTATCTGCAAGGTGACCACTAGTATTATTAGTGAAAAGAAACCAGCCCAAATAGCTTTTCTACTATATTTATATCCATAGACCTCGGTAAATATGTCACCAAATACATACACAATAGGAAAAATAATTATACCAGCAGGAAAAGCAACACCAGAAATTTCGAAGAATTTAGTATCTAGTATATTCGAGATGACTAAAGATGCGCAAAAAAGACCTGTAATAGTCGAAAAATACTTATACTGTTTCATATTACCTCTTGTTTGGGTGTAAAGGAAACAATTGGGTAGCTGTTCCCAACTCAGAAGTTTCTGAACATTGAAACTAGGTTTCTGAATAAAGTAATTGACCGAATGACGAACTACAAATCGAAAACTTTTGACACCTCCAAAGCACGAAT
>CAYZWM010000334.1:0-878 GCA_964482155.1 uncultured Chitinophagaceae bacterium
AAAGCTAGATATTGAAGCTCATACCAAGAATGGAATGCGCTTGTTAAGTGGTGGTAAACTACCTTCAAAATATGATCGAGTGATTGACGCAACTGCTTCCAACTCGATGCAATATTTCTTGGCAGATAAAATAGGTGCAACTTCAACTCCGATATTCCGCTGTGAAATTGCCGATAATGGTAGACTTGGCATTTTGAAAAAAGAAGGCTCCAGTCGAAAACCACGTTTAGATGATTTAAATATCGCCTTATTAGACCTTGGAATTGAGATCACATTTATTTCACAATGGTTGCAGAGGAACAAAAGCCAGATTGAAGAAGGCAGGTTTGAATTTGAGGACATCAATATTGGTGTTGGTTGTAACTCTAACACTTATAAGCTCGCAGATGATGTTATCTCTCTTCATGCCGCTTCATTTGCAATAGGGATAAAAAGCATGGAGTCGCAACAATCCGGATTCATCCAACTAACTAAAGTTGACGATAACGACTTGTTGACTAGTGAAAGAATTGAAGTTCCTACGTTTGTCGAGCTAAAGTTTAAGAACAATGGCGTATGGAAAATGCGAATCAATCAAAAAGCCCAGAAGCAAGTTCTAGATGACCTGAACTCAAATCGTCCAAATGAAACAGGTGGTCTTTTGATCGGAAGAATTGATGTTAAACGCAAAATCGTTTATGTCACACGACGCTTGGATGCACCAAAAGACAGTATTAAAAAACCCTACTTATTTGTGCGTGGTAAGCATAATACTCCTGAAGAAATTGGGTTAATCAGGGAAAAAACGGGAAACACAATAGATTATGTTGGTGAATGGCATACGCACCCAGGAGGTGGCATCGCATTAAGTGATACTGACAAACAAGCCGTGCAAGAGC
>CAYZWM010000334.1:902-3365 GCA_964482155.1 uncultured Chitinophagaceae bacterium
GACAAAATTCCATATCCAACAATTATTATGATTGTCACTGAAAACAAACTAACTCCATATATCTTTGGTCCTCCATCCATCACTCATTATAACAAAGCATGAAAGACTTGTTAGACAAACTATCGAACTACAATCTCTTTAACTACCTGATTCCGGGTACAATATTTGTTATTATTCTAAAAGAAATAACCCATTATGACTTCACCCAAGAAAACAATGTACTTGGTGCCTTCTTATACTATTTTATTGGGTTGGTTATTAGCAGGTTTGGATCACTGATCGTTGAAGGTTTAATCGATAAAACCAAGATTATCAAGAAAGTTCATTATGGTCACTATGTTGACGCCACCAAGAAAGACAGTAAAATAGAATTGTTTTCAGAGGTCAACAACATGTATAGAACCTTTATTGCAACGTTTCTTCTTTTATTGATTATGTGGGGCTACGATGCCGCTGATGTGAATTATGGATTTTCTGATAGCTCGTCTACAATCGTATTAATCTTATCAATGGTTGTTTTGTTCTTTTTTTCGCACAAAAAACAGACCGGATTCATTGTCAAACGAGCAAACCATGTTAACAGGACAGAACCTTAATGCCACCAAATAAACATAACTCAATTTAACCTCATGCTTTTTTAAATACAATAGTCACTTATTGGTATTTTTTAACAATACATTTGGGTGTAAGTCCTAATTAATATTTAGCTAAACTAGAAATAGTTTATTCCTAGTCCTTTTGATTAGCGGTCTCCCATTTAATTCAATTTGGTGCAGTGTCGATGAATCAATACCAATTCGTTTCGCCATAGCTCTTTGTGACTCCCCAAGTTTTACACGCTTGAGAAATATCTCACTTTTCAATTGAGGTATATCCATGCAATTATCTGGAACGTACCTCAGGAATTGTATAATGGCCGGAAGGTGTTTGAGTTGAGGCTGTTTTCTCCTACATTCCCACCCAGTAATGGTATCTTCACATACCATCAACATTTCAGCTACATCTTTTTGCAAGAGGTCTCTGCTTATGCGGATATTCCGTATATGGTCTCCAACGGTTGATGGTTTTGCCACATAGGAAGGATTCTTGGGCTTTTTTGCCTTAAGCAGGAAAGTTGCCAAAACCCCACGCAACCACAACTCTGTTACAATGTCGCTAGCATAAAGATGAATGGATTCTAAATGAGTCCCTGTTTGGAATCAATCGATTCGATTCTGATTACCTCTTAAGCCAAAAAGGTCACATTATATTGGTCATGAATCGGTCTTAATCGGTTTTACTTTTTCCCAATTTTGAGGAGTTTTACATAAGAAATGCAGAACCTAACTAGTCATACCTTACTATTTTTTGCATTAAAACCTATATCACCATTGACTTCATGCCAACTTACCATAAATTGTTGCAAGAAGATTTACATCAAAGGCAATAACTATGGGAAACGAAACAAGACTTAAAAAAATCATTGCAGCGTATAATCCGTTTTCGTATCATTATATCGACCTGTCTAAGACAATAAAAGATCGATACGTTGCAAACGAGTTTAAAGATTCTTTCACCCTAGACATTTGCAATGCATGGATTGAAATAGATTGTAATGACCTTCACAATACACTCTTTGACTCCGTAGAAACTGGTGAGGACATACTTGATTTAGTCAGCAACTGAATATGAGAATGATTTCAATTTTTCTTAGCTTATTTGTAATATCAATACTGTCTTGTTTGAAGGCTCAAGGACAGGATATGTTTAGAGTCGGGTTGGGTCTTTCATTTGAAGATAATAAATCAGCCTTTCAGACCTTTTCATTCGATTTTAATAAGACAGAGGCCGTAAAAGAAAAAGCCGGCAAGTCTATTATTTTCAGCAGAAATGGGACCTACCTAACTCCTTCTTCTGATGTTAACCTCGGAGAGGGCACTAAATCTGCGGAAAACAATGTCAGTGTCCAGTTTTCCCTTGGTCGCAAGTACCTTGGTCCCATTCGCAAAGATTCAAATAATTTACTTCTCCGGTCGCAATTCAATCGTGCTTTTGAGTTTAGCCCATCGTTCACTTCGGACAAGGGTTTTGGTGAGCAACTAGTCTATGGGCAACTGATGTACAGATTGAACTGGGTCAGCTCTCGTCATAGTGGTCCGGACCCCAACACAGATTTTGTCAAGAATGGTTTTTCATTAAGCATAAACCCATACATAAACGTCGGAGACAGGTTGAGTGAAAAATATTCCAAAGACGCATTCTACGGGACTACTGGTATCGGTTTCGAACTGCAATACCGCATCTTGAAAAAAAAGAATAATAAAGTGTTCGAAACCTGGAAATTGAAGTTAGCGACTAATGGATATTATGTTATGTCCGAAATGACCGAGGTTTATGATGAAAATGTCGCAGGTAAAATTAAAGCCACTATCGATCGAAGACTACTTGAAAGTTTATATGGAAATATCACATACAAATATGGCA
>CAYZWM010000335.1:0-3344 GCA_964482155.1 uncultured Chitinophagaceae bacterium
CCCTGAATCCAGTTTATCAATCAGTAGAAGTAATTGTTCATAACTCCTTTTTACGTCTAATAGAACATGATCATTAGTATTATTGAGGTATGATTTGCTCTGATTTTGCTCCCGCATTTTATCAAATTGTATGTTGTCGTCTGTGGTACTAAAAAAGATCAGTGTGGTGTCCTCTGCTACATTGATCTGTATTGACTTAATCTCTTCAAAGTCAACAGCTCGTTTATTGCTATAAATTAACATACTGCCTAATCCGGCTATCAGAATTAATGAAATAGGCATTAAAGTTATCAGTCGTTTTTTTCCGGTCGCCTTTAAATAGCCAGGTTTGACTATAAACAACAAAAAGGTCGCTATCGCAATTCCAGCCCCTACTATATAAAGTATTTCTACGTTAAGCACTATACTCCTCCTTTTCTTTTATCCCTATTAAAGCTGTTATCGTTCCACTCCAACTTACGCCTGCAAACATTGAAGCCTTAATATTACTTGGCTCGATCAACACCAGTGCCAAAATGGTCCCAATAACTGGAATAAGAAGGAAATCCAATCGATGATAGAAACTCGAAGACTTTTTGGGCATTAATTTCTTGAAGAACGGCATAGTTCCTTGAAAGTCCTTTTTGTAAAATGATAAAATATGGCCACAAATTGCTCCAATCCAGACGAAAACAATTATTTCTGGCTGGGAGAATAATAGTCTTATTTCGCTCATATCCGTTCTATTTAGTGCAAGGGAATTATTTTCCCATTGTTAAATTTAACACGGTGAAAGTCAAAAATCAATATTTGGTAACAAGGACTTTAAAAAACCACAACTAATAACTAGGTACACTTTGTAATTAGTGCACAGCGTCATAAAATTGGATGTAACCCATAGATATAAATTACACACCATTTATAAGCGTTTGCAAATGTGTGGATGCGCGAATACCAAAAAAAACCAGCTCATTTTGATGAACTGGTTTTCCTATGCGTTATTTCAACGGTCTATATCTCTCCAACAATAGACTCCGTAACATTAATAATATGGTCTCCAACACGCTCTAAAGAGGAGAACAACGTATTGTAAATCATGGCCACCTCGACGTTGTAATTCTCCGTTCCGAGTTCATCCAAATTCTCGTTTCGAAGTTCATTTCGCAACGTGTTGATCTGGTCTTCGTGCTCACGTGCTTTGCTCTTAGTTACCCGGTCGTAGCTCGACATGGATAGGTTTTCGACCATTTGATCAAATGCCTCGCCAACCAAATTGACCATGTTACCCAATTGCTCGCGTTGTTTTGGCAAGAAGTACAGATTTCGTTCGTTCTTGTTTTCGATCGTTTTAGCCATCTGGAAGTAGATGTCTCCAATTCGCTCAAGGTCATTGGCAATGTTCATATACGTCCGTAAGCGAATCGACGTTTTAGGTGTAATTTCTTTATCAGCTAACTTGGTAATGTACTCGGTAATTTCGATCTCCATGTTGTCGGTAATCTCCTCGTACTTGACGAGCTTCTTTACCCACTTTCGCCGTTCCTTTTCATCCGTGGTATTCAACAGACTTTTTAATTGAGCATTTAATCGACTGGTAACCTTGCCGAAATGAGCCGTTTCTTTCTGTAATTCTATGGTAGCCAATTCGGGAGTCACCGCCGTTGATGAAATGAATTTTAGTCTACTATTTTCCTCATCCTCATCCAGTTTGTCTTTGACAGTTCGTGTAGCTACCTTGACTAACCAGGGCACAAAGGCGAGCATGATCACCACATTGAGTAGGTTAAACGAGGTGTGGAAGGCGGATAGACCCAACGCCATTCCGTCGGCCGAATACGGATCGGTAAAACCAAACGCCCAGACAAAAAAGTTGGACATAACAGGCAAGAAGTACGGCAGGGCAATGACCATCCAGGTCACCCCAATAATGTTAAACAAGGAGTGTATCCTCGCTGATCGCTTGGCAGCCGTATTTCCAACAAGCGACGCCAACTCAGCCGTTATGGTTGTCCCAATATTTTCTCCCAAAATCATAGCCGCAGCCACTTCAAAGGGAAGCCAACCCTGGGCACACATGGTCAGAGTAATAGCCATCGCCGCACTCGACGATTGGACGACAATGGTTAGTATCGTTCCAACAAGTACGAAAAACAGCCGCGATAGTATCCCATTTTGTGAGAAGTATTCTAACCAGTTCAACACCTCCGGATTGTTCTTAATATCTGGAACCGCTCCTTTTAAGGCACCAAGACCAATAAAGAGTATAGCGAAACCGACAATGAACTCACCCCAGTACTTGAGCTTTCCTTTGGTGGAGAACAACATGGGTACGCCAAATGCAAATAATGGAATGGCATACGCAGATAATTTGATCTTAAAACCTAAAACAGAAACCAACCAACCGGTAATCGTTGTCCCGATATTGGCACCCATCATAACACCAGCAGACTCCACTAAGGAGAGTAAACCCGCATTGACAAAACTTACCGTCATAACCGTGGTTGCCGAAGACGATTGTACCAACGCTGTAATTAAGAAACCCGTAAACACGCCAAAGTACCTGTTCTTGGTCATGTTCTTTAAGATGGCTCGAAGTTGAGTTCCGGCGGCTCGTTGAATGCCTTCGCTCATCATTTTCATACCGTAGATAAAAAAGGCTAAAGCCCCAAGGATTTGTAGTACGCTTCCGATTCCAAAGTCCATTTTTGTTTTTGCTTTTTGTTATTGTAGATATACGCACCAATGATCGTAAATCTTCAGCAAAGAAATAAAAAGTAAACCGACAACTCACATAATATTTTCATTGCCTTAATGTTATGTAAACGTTAAGTCGATCATCAAACTGTTGATTAACAGCCTGTTCTTATAATTCACGGTACTTTACGGATAATTATCACCTCTTAAATAATTCGTTCGAATCATCCTTGGCAAGTGCGACTCTTACCCAATGTTATGGCAATGTTATGTCAAGATTAAAGGTCAATTAAGTTTGTGATTATCGCTAACACAATGTTAAAGATTTAGTCAATTTTGCGGCCAGGTTAATTAGAACAATAAGATTATGCTACGTATTTGTACTTGTGTTGGACTTCTTGCGGCACTTTTGGTTATGAGTTGTACCTCGGCTAACGCCCAGTCGACAAAGACAACCAAATTTGGAAAAGGGATTAACTATATGGCCGAAGACTCGTCCTTATCATTGAAGTTTCATTTTCGAATGCAACACTTATTCATTGGCAGTTACGATGCCGCAACAGAAGAGTGGTCTTCAAATGCCCTTGTTCGACGATCGCGTATCAAATTTGATGGCTTTGCGGTAGACTCAAAATTAGTCTATAAGGTTGAGCTGGGAATATCAAACCGAG
>CAYZWM010000336.1:0-3341 GCA_964482155.1 uncultured Chitinophagaceae bacterium
GCCCTTCAAATAATCCCATGGATGGGTATAGGTAAATGGAGGCCATGGTCGGCAAGTTCGGAGACGGTCTTATCGGTAGTTGATAGAGCGAATCGTGGTGGTAATTTTTACATTTTATTACGGTTAATTTACATGGAGAGCCATTTGACAACCAATTTTCCCCATTTATCATATTTGCAAACTCACCTACCGTCATTCCATGAACCAATGGAACTGGATGCATACCAATAAAGGATTTGTATTTAATATCGAGTACTGGCCCATCAACGTAATGGCCGTTTGGGTTAGGACGATCCAGTACCATCATCTCCAAACCGTTTTCAGAACAGGTTTCCATGAGGTAGTGCATGCTCGATATATAGGTGTAGAATCGAACTCCTACGTCTTGAATGTCAAAGATTACAATATCAATGCCGGTCATCATTTCAGCCGTAGGTTTTCTGTTCTTTCCATATAGAGAAACAATGGGCAATCCGGTTTTTTGATCCACGGTACTTTTTACATGGGCTCCGGCACTGTGATCGCCACGAAATCCATGCTCCGGTGCGAATATTTTAACAATGTTTACCCCCCACATCAGCAAGGTATCAACCACATGAGTTTTACCAATTGTACTGGTTTGATTAACCATAAGAGCGACTCGCTTGCCTTCCAGCAGCGGTAAATATTGGTGCAATTGGGCAGCCCCAACCTGTATAGGAGACGGTGATATGGAGTCTACCTGCTTCTCTATGTGAACCTGTCCATTTGCTGTGTCTTTGATTTTTCCGCAGGCGTTAAAATTTAAGACAACAAGAATGGATGCTATGAAACCAAATTTGTGCATTTTTGAATTTTTATGAGCATCTTGTAATGGCTCAAAATTATGGATTTTAGCTATTTTGTTGGGAAAAAATTAGCCACTAAGTCTGGTAAATCATTCACTCGTCTAATTATTCGACTGGCGATTGCCGGTGTGGGATTAAGTCTAGCGGTTATGTTGCTTGCCGTTGGGGTAGTTCGAGGGTTCCAGGATGAGATAAGACAAAAGGTAGTTGGCTTTGATGGTCATATCCACATTCGCAATTTAGATCTGAATCAAAGCAGAGAGCTTAAATTAATAGAAGCCAACCAGCAATTTATCGACACGATTCGAAATAACGAAGCAGTATCCCATATTACGCCCTTTTGTTTAAAGGCTGGAATAATCAATACAAAAAAGGAGATAGAAGGCATGGTATTTAAGGGTGTGCCTGTAGATTATGATTGGTCGTTTGTGCGTAAACACATGAAATATGGCCGACTCCCTTTATTGAACGACAGTAGTGATACCTACGAGTTTGTATTGGCTAAGGTCGTTGCGGACAAACTGCAATTGGATACGGGGCAAAATATTGAAGTATTCTTTATTCAGGATACGCGAGTGCGTCGAAGACGAATGAAGCTCGTGGGAATTTTTAGCACGGGGTTGGGCGAATTTGACAAAACCATTTGCTTTACCGATATCCGGGTTATTCAGCGAATTTATACCACAGACTACAGTCTGGTGAGTGGTTTCGAAGTAAGCCTTAAGGATTTGGCACATTTAGAAGATATGACCGACTGGGTTGACAGTAAAATTGGGATTAAGCTTCGGGCCGAAAATATCGAAACCAAACACAGTGTCATATTTCAATGGCTTCGGATTGTTGACTCTAACGCCTTGATAATTATTGTGTTAATGACGATAGTGTCGGTCGTTAATTTAATTACTGCTTTTCTTATTTTGGTGGTAGACCGAACTCAAATGATAGGCGTTTTTAAGGCCCTTGGTGCGAACAACTGGCAAGTGGTCAAGGTGTTTTTAATCAAAGGGTTGTCCATGGTCATTCCGGGTTTAATTATAGGGAATATACTTGGGTTGGGGTTGGCCTATTTACAGCTCAAGACCGGCATGTTCACCCTTCCAGAAGAAACGTATTACATGGCTGTGGTGCCGGTGAAAATCTCCCTTGAAGCGATTGTTTATCTCAATCTTGGAACCTTATTTATCAGTTTGTTTATGATGCTTATTCCGGCTCTAATGGTTCGGGTAATAACACCCGTAAAAGCCATACAGTTTAATTAGACGAAATCGGAAACCGAAGTCCTCAACATTTATTTATTTGCCTTCCATTTGCGAACATTTATATGGTCGTATGGGCAATGTTTGCAAGCATTGCCACAGCATTTACCCCTTTTGAGGAGATATCGTTCAGTCAGGACCATTAAGCCCTCCTCATTGAAGTAATAGTCCGCTTTATCTAACGTAGCCATTTAGTCAGAAGTCGTTGGCTTATTGATGAAAGATTCACCACAGGATTTACAGAATTTCGAATCCAAATCGTTATCCGTTTGACAATTCTTGCATTGATTTTTGGCTCTTTTTTGGTCCGCATACTCCACACTTACAATACCCGTCGGAACGGTAATGACGGCATAACCAAGAATCATTAATATGGATGACAGTACTTGCCCAAGGTTGGTCTTCGGTGCCAAATCACCATAACCCACCGTAGTTACAGTTACAATGGCCCAGTAAATGCTTTTAGGTATGCTGGTAAATTTGGTGTTTGGCTCCTGACCTTCAATAATGAACATCGCTGTTCCCATTAGGACTACGATAATCAAAATGAAGCTAAAGAAAACGGTCACCTTTGCGCCACTGGATTTTAATGCTCTTCCAAGACTTTTTGCTTCATTACTATAACTTGTCAAACGCAGGATTCTAAAAACTCGTAGCAATCGTAGGGTACGGATGATCAGGAGGTATTTTGTACCTACAATAAAAATGCTGAGATACGTAGGGATCGTACTCAACAAGTCAATAATGCCCCAAAAACTAAAAATGTACTTTTTGGGTTTCTTGCTCAAATAAACTCGAAGGAAATACTCAATACTAAAAACGATGGTGAAAAACCATTCCGCGATATTGAGCACCTTTGTGTAGTGTATGGGTAACGAAGAGACACTACTCAGAATAACGACAAAAACACTGACCAAAATGGCCCATAGCAACAAGACATCAAATCGTCTGGCATCTGAAGTTTCGGCTTCAAAAATGATTTCTCGCCATTTTTCCTTCCGGCTTAGTTCACTTTTGTCTAGGGTGCGTAGTCTTTTCAAATTTGAATAAATTGAAGTGTCAAAAGTAAGAGGTTTATTTCTAGAATCTATTCTTCGAATTCTTCAATAAGGAAATACCGGAATCCAATGTTGAATTGCAAACTGGTTCCGGAGGTAAATACACTATTTCTTATCGAAGCATGTTCAGGCGTTTTATGCGTAATGTCAAAGAAGTTATTGCCAGCAACCCCCAACTTTGCATTCATCGAAATATTTAT
>CAYZWM010000337.1:0-3322 GCA_964482155.1 uncultured Chitinophagaceae bacterium
CGCTTTCATTTTTGCGAACATTGAACGCCAAGCTGCGTAGCAGATTGCAGTTTGGTCCACTTCTCGCCTAACAAGGGCCATGTCAGACAATCTCTCCTTCCATCCCCACACGGCAGAATCAATAATCAAATTTCCTATTCGAAGACCTATTTTTGAGCCATTGGTTCATACCTATGGTTAGAAGGTGCATGATCCTGATTCAATAACATACCCTATATGAAAAATATATTCTATTTCATTCTCATTGGTATCACTATATCCTCGTGTTCTACGCCTAAAGCACCGGAGTTTGAGAAAATCAAAAACGTCCATATTACGAGCCAAAAAGGAGCGATATATACCATTACCGCTGATGCGATTTGTTCGAATCCAAACTCCATTGGTGGCGATTTACTTGGAATGGAAATGGACATTTTTGTGGATGATGTAGAGGTTGCTCACTTATCTCAGGAAAAAAGTGCGGTTATTCAACCAGAATCTGAGTTTACAGTTCCCATCATTTTTGAAATGGACATCAACAAAGTGCTTGGAGAAAACAAAGGTTTCTTGCAGGGAGCCTTGAGCAAACTGCTTAAGAATAGTTTGGACGTAAAATTCAAAGGACATTTAAAAGTAAAATTTCTGGAAGTAAAATTCAAGGTACCTGTAGATTTTACGGAAGAAATGTCGCTCGGATTAAAGGGCAACTAAGAAACTAATTTGAGTCGGTATGGTTTACCACGTACGCTATACTTAATCCGAGGCTGTTTAACTCAAAACGGTACGGACTTTTCAAGACGGTAAAATCGATTGGCTTGAGAAAGGGAGTGTAAAAAACGCCGACTCCAAACGTGTTTTTGCCAATATCAAATTCTCTTTTCACCCCCAACATAAAAGAGTTTAACATCTTTTTTTTGTAGGTGTTTTTTGAGCTGCCTAATGGCCGTACCAGCCCGTCCTCAGGATTCTGTGCAGGATGATGGGCGCGGTATTCGTCCCTGGTTCGATTGGCAAAAACGTACCCAAAGGTGTAGCCTGCCATAAAATCTGTTTTAGGAAAGGTTGTAAATCTAATATTCAGTGGAATACCTATACGATGAAATTCTTCGTAGTGCCAGATATAGGTTATGGTTTCGACAAAGCCCTGCTGCCAAACTGATGATTGCATTTGGTAGTACCCATATTCAAGTCCATATTCAAAACCTAGTAACTCAAAAATGTGATGGGTTTCCTTATAATAGACCGAAATGCCTGGTAGTTTTTTTAGATTCGCATAATCAGCTGAAGAGTGCGAGTAAAATAATGTTGCTCCAAAATCTTTAGATATGCCCTGTGCTTGAACACTAAGAACAAGTACAATTAACGTGAACGATAGGAATGTTTTTCTTAAGTTCAACATCATAAGCTTATAATTTCATAAAACGGATGGGCCGATTCTGATCCAATTGAAGCAAATAAATGCCTGCGGGTAAGTCTTGAGTGGACACCGTGTTTTGTGAAGACAAACGTCCTAAAATGAGCGCCTGACCCAGGGTGTTTTTGATCTCAAACTGAGATAGATTTAGATCAGAACGTACATGTAGAATATGGTCGGTTGGATTGGGACTGATGTGAATCTGCGGTTCGATACTCAGGTCTTTTGCGGAGACATTTGCTGTCACTTCGACGGTTCTGGTCACGCTATCTTTGCAACCCAGGCTGTCTACCACAATACACGAAACGGTGTATTTTCCAACAGAATCATACTGATGGGTAGCTGGATTGTTCGTAGACGAATCTCCGTCATCAAAAGACCAAGTCGTGGAAACGACGTTACTCCCTGAATGCTCGAAGGTAAATGCATTGTTCTTCAGCATTTGAACGGAATCATTTATGCTTATATCGGAAGAACGAATAATGGGTGGCAACGTATAAACCGTTCGTTCGAACGTATCACTGCAATAAATGTAATTTCGGCCTACCTGTCTCGCCATGATCAATTGAACCGTAATTGCACCACTGGATTTGCGTTTGAAGTCAAAATTAAATGCAGAACCGATATGATTCTCTGAGGTAGTCCAGAAGGCCCTGGTTCGGTCCCATGGGCCATATATGGGCTGGCTTGGCACTCTAGAGGTGTTTCGAAAAGTAAAATTATTGGAACCAAAACATTGAATGCTGTCGTTACCGGATATCGTAGAGTCAAGTTCAAAATGGACGTCGTATGGAACAACAACGGTGTCTGTCGTTATTTTTTCGCCAAAACAGTTGGATGTGAGCACGGTTAATTTTACCTCAAAGATTCCTCCTTTGGTATAAACATGGGTTGGATTGGCCCCTGTTACGGTGGTCGTATTGTCTCCAAAATTCCATTCATAAGTCATGGCTGCACCCATGGTGTTTGACGATGTGTTGACCACCTCATACTTGTTTCCGCTTAGGCATTGAACTGCTTCGACCAAGCTGAAATCAGCCGATAAGTCATCGTTTAGATACGTGCCAACAGGGTATCCAGAACTTGTCAGGTAAGCATAATCGCCTGAATTGACGTTGAATTCAAAAACCAGAACTTCGTAGGTAATGTTTGTACTAAGTCCGGTAACCAAAACACTGGAATCGGTACCGTTGTACACGACGTAGTGGGGGTTGGTTTTGTTATTGCCTATGAGACTTCCGGAACCGAATTTTGAGTTTCCTATATATCTCTTTTTGGCTTCAGGATAAACGTCGTTATACGTTGTTTTCACCCGGATGACAACAATTCGGGCATCTCCATTACCATTAGTCCAGGAGATATTAGATTCATTACATGTTGTGCTTGAAACTGACAGATTTGATGGATGTACGCTGGGTTTTTGAGCCATCACGCTCGTCACGATAAACATGGATAGAAAGAGAGGTAGAAAACGGGTCATTACTTCAGTTAATTTGTATTCTACAAGTAACAAAAAGTTTACGAAAAACGGGCTATGAGACCTTTAGATTTTTTGATGTTTAGACTTTTTGATGTTTAGACAAAACGTTCGGTTCTAAAGGTCGGCTAATTAAACATTAACAATTAACAATTAAAAAAGACCAGATTCTTGTGCCTCCGCTAGCACCTGCGCTGAAGCTAAAGTGTACGCGTTAAAGCTACAGCGACACACGGTCGTCATTCAGCGCAATGACTCTGAATGACGTTGCGGGAGAACTACCAACTAAGAACTAAAAGGCTCTAAAGGACGGGCTTTTAGACATAACGATTTTTAGATGATTTGATTTCTAGATGTTTAGACAAAACGTTCGGTTCTAGCTGTCGGCTAATTAAACATTAAACATTAACAATTAACAATTAAAAAAGACCAGATTCTTGTGCCTCCGCTAG
>CAYZWM010000338.1:0-2598 GCA_964482155.1 uncultured Chitinophagaceae bacterium
CACCTATCATTAATAATTCTCGTTCCTCAAATTCCAAATCATAGCCAAACCGTTATGAATAATTAGTCTACTTGTATCTGTTTTTGTTCTTACCCTTTGGGGGCTTGTAATCTCCCATATCATCTAACTTTTTAGTGATTAAAAATGCTATTCCCATTGCTATTACTCCAAACATAATATTGTTATTTAAGTTAAAATTTCGTTTTAAAAGCCACATTTTAACCCCCATTTATACATAAAATTTGTCCAACCCTTAGGGTTCAGATAATATTTACCAGTTACTATCCATTGTAAAGGCAGATAAGCAATTGCAATAATTAAAGACATTGGTAAGAATATAATGGCAGAAAAACGCCACATAATACGGTATAAAGCCAATTGCTCTTTATCTTTTTGATTGATTGTTTCTTTGATCATTTTTTCTGTTTTTTATTTATTTAAAGATTGCCGATATTTACTACAATAAGTTATATCGGAACAGCACCTATTATGATTATCGCAAACCGAATTACTAACTACTTGTTCGGGGAGCATATTAGGGTCGTGGTTATATGCTAATTCAACTATCCTGTTAAGGGCGTCTATTGTTTCTTGTTTTACATTATCAGCCACTCTTGCAGTACCGTGAGTTAATTTTATTCTTTTCATTCTGTAGTTAATTTATAGCGACCATTAGTTGCAATCTTGGTAATCGCACACAAGGGTTGATGATTATTCTTTAGTCATATCAGTTGCATTCACAAAATAGTAGATGTACACCTACGGCTATTACACCAGCGATACAAAGTATTGAGAACCAAGTAGCAGCTCCAATTATCTTATCTATTTTGTCTCCAGCAAAGAGTAGACAGTTTTTTTTAAAGCTCATATTATTTGTTTTAGTGATTAAACTGTTTTAAAAGGAGAAGTGTGATCATATATCGTAGTTGTCCAATGGATCAGTCTACCGTGCCATTCTCCGTACTTATTGTTTGGAAAAAACCATTCAATGAAATCATAAGGATCATCAAAGCCGTCGTTCTTCGCTATTTGGATAATGTCCTTCCAATGAAATATTACAGCATCATCAAACACAATAATCATAGATGAAGGATGATTTACCATTTTAACCTTTTGCACAGACAAGCAATCTGCCTCCTTAAAACAGTTATATTTTTTTGTCCGAACACCTGTAGCCATTTGGATAGTGTTCCCTTTTTTCCAACGCTCAGTTGGGTCTTCCCTGAATGAGTGGATTTTCTGTCCTGAAATAATTGGACTCTTAAACTTTTCTTTAAATGATAGTATCATTGTCTTGTGTTTTATATTTGATTCGATTGTATAATATATTTTCAACTGTACCTTCTGACAAGTAGAACTTCGCAGAGATCATTACGATAATAGCCTCTTCGCTGTACTTCCTTGCTTTCCCAATACGCTTTGAGGAAAGGTTGGTATAAACCTCTTTGATGTGATTATTTCGTTTATCAAGACGCTGTCTGCGTTCTTTAGATTTGTTTAGTTGTTCCATGGTTGCTGGTTTAGATAAGTTTCAGGGAGTTTCTTTTGTACACCAGAGTTCATCAGAAGCCATTGATTATATACTTGGATATATTTAATAGCCTTAATGCATTCTGAATTATCAAGCGCATCCCATAACTTAACTGCCCGGCCTTTATTACCAAACTTATTAGCATAAGTGTCCCATAAGGTTTCAAATGAAGTATCAAAGGGTATTTCAGTAACCTTTGTGTTCTTAAGATTGCTGTATGATTCTAAATGAGCCAATTTGATAGGGATTCTTTGATGCAAATAACTTGCAGTTTTTGGATCCATATCTCCATAGTTCACTTCTAAGTGAATGATTCTTTCTGAATCGTCAAACTCAACAATTACTGAGGCTTTAAATCGGGTGAATTCAATTAAATATTTAGACATGCTTGATTGATTTTAAAGTATATATCTGACATGACCATTTCAGTATAGATATCAGTTTCTTTATTGTTTATTTGTGGAAGCACATGGTTTAACACAAGCAGTTCCAAATCATCGATTGGAATTTTATACTTGTCTTTTTGCTTCATGCACTTATTCATTAAACCAAGCACAAACTCTTTAAGAATAATTCCACTTAACTTGGCTTCTTGCTGGGTGGTGTATGTAGCATATGCTGAAAACTGGAGTTCCTGCAGAAAAGCTTTTAATTCATGTTTGTCTAATTCTAGTTTCATAATGCTGATATAAATGATGTATAAACTCTTTCGGCTTGAGAGACAAGCTTTGTTAAGTTCGTTCCGGAATAACCGTTTAACTTAACCTTAAGGTGACCATGAGATTCGCACCAGGCGTTTATTCTATCCATGTCTGCTTTATCTTCTTTCAGATAATCCATTTGGCAGAATAGAGCAATAACCTTTCGCTTTTGTCGTGTTTCTTTGTAGTTACGTTTTGTTCTATGATTTGATAGTTGAAGGTTCATCCATGTGAGTATGTCTCTATATTCAGTTGGAGTAAGTTTTTTAAGACTGGTTTGGGTACCTGAAGTGAATTGGTGGATAAGATCATCACGATCTAACGGATAACCAATCTCCTTTAGAGCGGAGAAGAGCACGAAGAATT
>CAYZWM010000338.1:2612-3310 GCA_964482155.1 uncultured Chitinophagaceae bacterium
GTTGTTGTCATTGAGTGGGATTTTGATTTTCGTGTTTAAATGGAGGTTAACTTGGGTTTAATTTCCATCAGGGCAGTCTATAGATTCTTTAGTGCGTAAAAAGTGAAATTTCGGATCTCGCTTATAGCGACGGTGCCAATACAACTCGTTACTATCATGTTGTCTTTTACGTAAGAGTTCTCCTTTTATCAATGCTCTTTTTGAGTTTATTGCTTGCATAGTCTATCTATCTTTATTTTCAATGGCTTGGACCAAATGGACAATGGCCTGAATTAACTTCACAGAAATAATGATAAATCCAATAATGGGTGGGAGTAAAACTGGAGATAAAGCAACCCACCATGGCGTTGATGGCCATGGTGCATTTGGTGCTAGTTTCATCATTAACAACAATGCCGTCAAAATCACTAAAGCCATAATGAATAGAACTATTCTTTGATGGTCGTACTTGGTGTTTTTTGTGTTGTTTGAATGCATTTTATTTTTTTGGTTTATCTTGTTTAACTGACATAAGCTTAACTGTTAGCATCTCGCTAAGATCTGACGCGACCTTATCTCTTGAGAACCCTTCTTCGTGAACAGTGAACTGTCTAATTGGCTTGCCTTTATAAACCAACGCTACAGTTCCGACATAACGTTTAGGCTTCTTTTTCATCAAGCGCATTTTAATGCCTGGTCTCTCAACACTCAAAGGTTTC
>CAYZWM010000339.1:0-3251 GCA_964482155.1 uncultured Chitinophagaceae bacterium
CCAAATATACATATTTTGACTTTCGGCTTCGTTTTTTCATAGGTTAGGGTTTCCAGAGGGTCAAATAATGTAAAATAACCTTGTTCATTCCCAATTTTGATGCAGCGTTTTGATATCTTTGGGTGTTTGTTCTATAAGAAGTTGTTAAAATGAAGCGGTCAAACTTAAATTCTATTCGAGCTATTTTCAAACTACTTACGGTAGTTACGCTTAGTTTGATGTCATTCCAAACCCGGGCCGATCACATTATCGGATCCGATTTTTCGTACAGTTGTTCAAGCACGAACGACAGCATTTTTGATGTAGTTTACAACTTTTATCGCGATTGTAATGGATGTTACGTGCTCGGGCAGTCACCCAAATGTGGAACGTCCGAAAATTGTGCTTCTTCATCAACGGCCCCGACCAGCCTTAAGGTTACCTGTTTAAAAGGTGCATCTTTTTCGGGTACACTTAGCCTAAAACGGACGTCAATAACAGACATTACGAAGACTTGTAAGAAGGTAAAAAGTCGGTGCCAGCAACCCTGTAACGGTTCATTTCCATACGGCATTGAGCAACACACCTTTGAAGGCCAATTGGATTTGCGTCAAGCCATGAGAAAAGGCTGTTGCAATTTTGAAATCTCTGCATTGCTTTATGTGCGCAACGTTGGAATTACTACTGGTCAAAGCCAACAACCCTTTTACTCTTCGTGTGAGATAAATACGTGTGATGCAAAATGCAATTCATCTCCAACCCTTACAAACGATCCGGTTGCCATCTTGTGTTGCAACCAGCCTTACGTCTTTAACAATGGTGCGGTCGATTTTGCCGATAATGACTCTATATCCTATGGATTTGCGCCAGCCTATCGTGCTCAAGGAACTCGGTGCACTTATTCTGGCGTTCGTACCCCAACCAATCCTATTTCAACCTACTATCCAGGTTCTTTAAAGTTTCCATATGCTAACCCAAACGCTAATCCTCCCATAGGAACATTTCTCGATCCACAAACAGGCGATATTATTTTCACCCCAATAAAATGTGGTGAAGTAGCTGTTGTGGTAATAGAGATGACAGAATGGAGAAAAGACTCTACAGGAAAGTATAAAAAAATTGGGGTTTCAAGAAGGGACATGCAATTCATTGTAATGAGTTGCCCTGACAACAATCCGCCCAGTATTACCAATTCGAAGTATACGTTCCGGGTGTGTGAAGGTCAACAAATTTGTTTTAACATTGCAACAGACGACAAGGTAAAGAAACCACCTCCGCCGTTACCCACCCCAGACCCAGACACCGTGCTGTTAAGATGGAACAAGGGTATACCGGGAGCTACTTTTAAAATACTCAACGCCAAATCCAGGTTAAAAACGGCCCAATTTTGTTGGTCACCACCTCCAGGTACTTCAAGTACATTACCTTATACGTTTACAGCAACCGTTACTGATGATGCATGTCCTTTGGCTGCAAGTGCAACAAGGGCATTCCAAATATACGTGGAACCAGTGGCTGAAGCAGATCGGGATATAGACACGTTTGATTGCGGCAAATATTCCGTTAACAGTATTCCATTTCCCAACTTTAAATATCCTGCTAAGTATTTATGGCAGGTTTTAGACACCAATGGGTTAATCATCTTTGACAGAAACATCGTCAAATTTCAAGGAACCGGCTCCTTTTTAAGTACTAAAAAAACCGATACCTTACAATTTCGAAAAGGAGGGACATACATTATTCAGCACGTAATAGAGAATAAACCCAAGTGTCCAACAACGTATTATGATACGCTGGTTGTACCGCCCTTATTGGAGATTGATTTGGCCTTTGGCAATGATACGTTTGTATGTGCAGGAACCACTTTGCGTTTAACCCCTATCGTACTCAACTCCGACCCTCCAGTAAAATTTACCTGGGACAATGGAGATACGACGTCGTATTTGGACATAACCATTCCTTCCTACACAACGGATAGTGCTTTTTATGTCGAAATAACGGACAAAACAGGTTGTACGGCGTGGGATAGTACCCGAGTATTTCTTAAGGAAAATCCGTTCGTAATAATTGGTAATAGTCGGCGAATCTGCACCTACGATACTATTCACTTGATACCCAACGATAGTTTAGCGTATTGGGATGACCCAAGAGACACGTTTGGAAGGATTCAACAGGGTGACACCTTGTACAAGGAGTGGTATTTGAATGGAACTTTGACCAGTACGGATACGATATTGACTGGTGTTAATATTCCTGGAGAGTATGTAATTAAAGTGGTTGATAGCCTGGGTTGTTTTGCAACCGATACCATGATACTGGCTGTGAACGATACAGTATCTGCCAATGCAGGCATTGATCAAACGTTGTGTTGGAATGACTTTATAGAACTTATTGGAACCGAGTTGGATACGGCTGGAAATTCCAAGTCAGGAACGTTTAGGTGGTGGGACATCACCGATCCGGCCAACCGGGTTGATATGGGAATAAAAGACACCCTGGCCTATAACATTCAAACCAGTACGAACTTCCAGTTGGAGTTATATGTAACGGAAGATACCACCACGTGTTATCAAGCCGATACGGTAGAAATTACGGTTAACCCATTGCCCATCGTAAGAATGCCAAACGATATGGTGGTGTGTTTTGATGCGGGTGTAATCAACTTACGACTTGGAGAGGATGCAAATGCCCCTGGTGGTGTTTGGTCTTGCCCAGAAAAACCTGAACTTATCGAACAAGAATATTTGTTCCAAACGGATTCTTCTGAAGCTGATTCCACGACGAAGAGATATGAAATTTATTATACCTATGTAGGACCATCTACGGGTTGTGTTAAGATTGATTCATTTGAAATTAAGATTAACCCATTGCCAAAAGTACGATTGAGAGACGGATACTTCTGTCAGGACAAAGAGGTTGTAAACCTTAAGAATGATAAGATTATTGACCTACCAGGTGGAGGAACACTTGCCCTGGGTCGTCAGGCATGGAAGTGTGTAGATTGTGGTTCGTACACGGAGAGTGATATTATCGAAGATATGGGTACGGGAGTTCCAGGAACACCTCAGGACTTTGTGTTGAACATAACGGATAATGAAATTCCGTTAGGAACCAAAGATTCGGATACCATTACCATCGAGTTTGAATTTAGGAGTGTATTTGGTTGCTACAACCGCGACACGACTAAGATTGCGATAACTAAAGTGCCCAAAATCAGCTTCAACGGATTTCCTGATTTGTGTTGGGATGAAGGCATCGTGGATTTAAAAGTC
>CAYZWM010000340.1:0-3191 GCA_964482155.1 uncultured Chitinophagaceae bacterium
TCACACAATCGTGTATTTTTAGTCGAAGTAATGGGACGAGATTCGGGATTTATTGGCATTGCCGTAGGAATTTCTGGTGGAGCTGAAGGCATTTTTATTCCAGAAGGCCGCGGTGAAATGACGAAAATTCTTGATCATTTTAGACGAACAGGAAGACGAACCAAATCGTTCTCTATCATCGTAGTGGCCGAAGGTGATGAACAAGGAGGAACGGCGTCGGTTCAGAAAAGTCTCGAAGCGGAATTCCCGGGAATCGACATCCGAACCACCATACTTGGACACATTCAGCGTGGAGGAAGCCCAACAGCCAAGGATCGAGTTTTGGCAAGCCAACTGGGCTACCAGGCCGTGTTGGCACTTCTTGATGGAAAGACATCCATAGCCGTTGGTATTTCAAGTGACAAGGTCATATTCACCGACTTTGCCGACGCCATTGGGAGGAGAAAACAGGTTGATCCCGAGCTTATCCGCATGGCTGAGATATTATCCTATTAATTCTATTTTTCGGACGCCTTGAATGGCATTTAGAAACAGGATTTCCTGAGCCTGTTCTAACATTGGTATGGTAATCGCTGAACGCTGAATGGGGAGAAAAGATTGTAAATAGGCTAGAAAAACACCTTCAATGGGACCCTGATTTTGGGCTGGGCTGTGCCAATTTTCTCCGATCTTTATAAGCACATTACTACTCAACCCTTCACATAGATTGCCATCCGTATTTAACAAGATCAAATCTTCGGCCCGTTTTTGCTTGTTCAGGAACAGTCCAGCTTTAACATAAAACAGAGCCGATGTCGATTTAAATGATGACCAGGCTGTTATTGGTTTTTGCTGTTCATGGTATACCGATACTGGAACGTATTCCATGGTTTGAATACGAGCTTCAAAGGCTTCCAACGTAGTATTAACCTCCGTAAAGTAGGTTGATGTGGTCTTTTGTATACGAAACGAGATAGACATTTCTATTTCTTCTGAATCGGGTACATACAGACCACTGCCTTTTCTAAAAAAATCCATTCGGATCACGGGATTTTGAGAGATATTTCGTCGCTCTATTTCTGTTTTCCAAAAATGGGATGTCCACGCTTTCGGCCAAACCATTTCAAGCCATTGTGCCGTTCGTTGCGCTCTGGCCAAATGGTAATCAAGTAAGGGCAATTTCCCTTCTCCCCAAAACACTGTTTCGAAAAAACCATCACCGTAAAAAAAGCCTCTATTCAATTGGATAAAATAAGGTTAGGTATAGAAAATTCCTGCGACGGCTGCTGTCATTAAACACGCAAGCGTACCACCTAGCAATGCCCGCATACCGAGTTTTGCCAGAGTAGGACGTTGATTCGGTGCTATGGTGCTGATTCCTCCAATTTGAATACCAATCGAAGAAAAGTTAGAAAACCCACACAATGCATAGGTCAAAATGATGATTGATTTTGGATTAACAAGACGGCCTGCCGATGTTAATTCGCCCAACGAGATGTAAGCTATAAATTCATTAATTACTGTTTTCTCTCCAAGCAACTGGCCCGCCAATACCATGTCTTGTGATCCGATGCCAATGACCCAGGCTATGGGTGCAAATAAATAGCCCAATATCATTTGTAAACTCAGTTTATCATACATGCCTCCACTAATATGATTCACCCATTCGTTAATATTTGTCCAGCCAATAAGTGGTATATATTGGCCAATAACGTCGGATAACATATAGTTAAACATAGCGATAAAGGCCAGAAATACGAGAATCATTCCACCGACGTTAACGGCCAACTTAATTCCTTCGGTTGTTCCTGTTGAGATAGCCTCCAACGCTCCTGAACCAATTTTCTCGGTATCGATATCGAGGGTTTTGTCCACTTTCTGTGTTTCAGGAAGCAATATTTTAGAAAATACAATGGCGGCGGGAGCTGATAATATTGATGCTGTGAGTAGGTGTTTCGCAAATTGCTGCTGAACCACTGGATCATCTCCACCCAACAAACCAATAAAGGCTGCAAATACACCTCCGGCAATGGTAGCCATACCACCGGTCATCAGACATAGAATCTCCGATTTTGTCATCTTGCTGATGTAAGGCTTAACCACCAGTGGGGCTTCCGTTTGGCCTACAAAAATATTGGCGGCAGCGGCTAAACTCTCTGCACCAGAAAGTCTCATCGTTTTACTCAAAATCCAAGCAAAGACAAATACTACTTTCTGAAGAATGCCCAAATAATACAATAGAGAGGTAAGGGCTGAGAAAAAAACAATAGTAGGAAGAACCTTAAACGCAAACACATAGCCTATTGTATGTTCAACCAACTTCGTTTCACCGTTTTCAAACTTAACGGCAAACAACTGGGCTAAATCCGGCCATTTCCCAAAAATGAACTCCGCTCCTTTATCCGTAAATGAAAGCAATCTTGTAAAACCACCTGCAAGCCACTCAAAGGCAATGTCAAATCCAGGAACTTTAAAAATAAGTAAAGCCAGAAGTAATTGAATACCTACACCAGTACCAACTAATCTCCAATTAACTGACTTCTTGTTTTTGCTGAATGCAAAGGCGATACCTATTAAAATAACTAAGCCTAAAAGGCCTTTTGCGATGTACATGCGACAAAGTTGCACAAAATACTGACATAAGCATTATGGGTGTAGACAACTGCCCCAGAGAGCCGTCTATTTTTGGGATTATTTGTTCATTATGGGAATATAATCCATTTCTGGATCGAAAGACAAATAGCTCCCGAAAAACAGAATAACCTAATTTTCAGATACTTAGAGGCCATTTTAGATTTAAACACGTGCTTTGGCACATAGATTGAAAGTAGTATTAGCACAACAAGACTTAAACAAATACGACAATACGATACTTGATAAATACTAATATACTACTTAACGATACTTGATAAATACTAATATACTACTTACTTACTTATTACTTTTTTACTTGATGAAAACCGAAAACCGCCTAGCGGTCCAGGTAAGACTAAACAAACTACAACTTAATTATTAACCGGCTCTAATTTCGAGCTTTCTAAAGGCCATCTGTTAACTACCAGATGGCCTTTTACTTTTTCCAGTTTTTTGACCCCCAGAATCACACTTCATAGAACTTTCCCAACACTGAACATAGTCTCTTTTTTGGATTATTTGTTCATTTTGGGAATAATTGTCACATTCGTGTCTGAATGAAAAATCCGAACATCACC
>CAYZWM010000341.1:0-3155 GCA_964482155.1 uncultured Chitinophagaceae bacterium
ACGAATCCAAAAAGGATTGATTTTGCAGAAGCGTATCCCCGCTGTTGTAAATATATTGCTTGAGTTTGTTGGTAAAATTGATGTTGGTAAACAGAGTGTCTCCATCTTGAAGCAGCACATTTTTAACGATGTTATTAGCGATGTAGTTACTGTCTAAGAGGTCTTTCAACAAGACATAGTTTCCATCTTCAATGAAAAGGGTATCATTTGAAACGGTCAGGATTTGATCATCGGTTGCTGAAGTCCCAGCAGGAAGTTTAATGAATCCACCGTTGCTTAGATAGATGGTGTCGTTCGATATGGTAAGTACCTGTTCGTCGGTATTAATCGAATCTGAAATGAGGTTGGTTAACGAATCCAAAAAGGATTGATTTTGCAGAAGCGTATCCCCGCTGTTGTAAATATACTGCTTGAGTTTGTTGGTAAAATTGATATTGGCAAATAGGGTGTCTCCGTCTTGAAGCAGTACATTTTTAACGATGTTATTGGCGATGTAGTTACTGTCGATTAGATCCTTTAATAGAACGTAGTTCCCATCTTCAATAAACAAGGTGTCGTTTGAAATAGTGAGGATTTGATCATCCGTATTAATCGAATCGCCAATAAGGTTGGTTAACGAATCCAAAAAGGCTTGATTTAGGAGTAAGGTATCTCCATTGTTGTATATATATTGTTTCAGCCTGTTAACAAATTTGAGGTTGTTAAACAGCGTATCTCCATCTTTGAGTAAGACGTTTTTTACAATCTGATTCGCAATATACCCGCTGTCCAACAGGTCCTTCAACAACACATAATTTCCGTCCTCAATATAAAGCGTATCGTTACTCAAGATCAGCGTTTGATCATCTGTATCAATAATTCCCGGCAACACCACATATCCCCCATTACTCAGATACAGTGTGTCATTACTTAAGCTAATTTGTTGGAGTTCATTTAGTGAATCGTTGTCATGTATCGCTTGCATCGATACATTCAATAATCTCCCCTCATCGTTAATCGTGTATACCGCAAAACTATCGACGTTCCCATACGTCCCTGGTGCAATACCCGTTTTTGACAGACTGATTGTGCCGCTACTGAGCACCGTCCCACCTGTTAGTCCCGAACCGGCAGTAAGAGACTTCATTAAAGGAACCCAGGAAGTTTGTTCGTAGTACCAGAAACCAATGGTGTCGTCCACCTGATAGATGGTCAGACCATTCGCTGGTGCTGCAATGGCATTCCGTTGAACTTTCGTTAAACGGGGTACCAGTAAACCTTTGCTTTGGGATTTGATGTCTAGAATGGCACTCGGATCGGGGCTTACGCCTGTTTCGTTGATACCAATGTTTTGGGCTCTTAATGGACTACACGCAAGAAGTAATAGAACGGCAAGAGCTAATGAGTAAATTAGCCTTTTCATAACGCTTATTCTTTGAGAATACCCGAATATAATGAATTCTGTGTCAGAATCATGACGTTGCAATATCACAAGAACTTAGTTCTGTCAAATTAGAAGCCTGTAATGACCTAAATTAGAGCCAAACGGTTGGTCACTAGGGATTTCAATCATCTTGTTCTCCTGGAATCTCACAAGGCTCATCGTCCAATTCTGTTTCTACTGTGCAGTATCTAAACGGAAATGGTTTTAGCACGCGCTTAATTTCGTTTTTAACCGCTAACAGCTGCTCAACCGATTCAATTTTACAGAGTTTTACGTGGGTCGAAAAAACATGTTGCTCACCTTCTAAGGACCAAATATGGGTATGGTGCACATTTTCGATATGTTCCAAGGCCAACAAACGATTTTCAATATCATTCTGATCCACATTTTCAGGCGTTCCCTGAAGGAAGATGAGGGTCGTTTCTTTTAATCGTTTAATGACGTTCCAAAGAATGAACAGCGTAATTAGCAAAGACAAAGCTGGATCAAGAAAAGGTATGTCCTTAAAATATAGAACGATGGCAACAATGAGTATGGCCACCCAACTCAATACGTCTTCCAACAAGTGCCAGGTAACAACACGCTCATTCAAAGTCCTACCCCCACTTACTTTCCAGGCGGCATATCCATTCACCAGGATGCCAACAATGGCAAAAACAATCATACCGGCGGCATTGGATTCCTCAGGCTCCATTAATCGTTGAAAGGCTTCATACACCACAAAGCACGAACTCGCTATAATAACCAGTGAACTGATGGCTGCTCCAAGAAGTGAAAACCGGGCATAACCAAACGAAAACTTCTTATTCGGTTTTTGCGCTGACTTTTTGTGCAGGTACCACGACAAACCCAGGGCAAAGCTATCGCCCATGTCATGCACAGCATCGGAAATAATGGCAATACTGTTTACATAAAGTCCGCCAATAATTTCAAGCACAGTAAAGCCCAAGTTGAGGAAAAAGGCAATTTTTAGGTTTTTTCCCGATCGTGCGTGATTATGCGAGTGACCCATATTATACGGGGGTTAAGGGTTTGTAAGGAGGTGGAGGATTGACTATTTGAATAGGGTCACCACAATGGACCATGCCATTTTTATGAACCACGGCCATAATACCGGCTTTTCGGATCAGTTGGCCATTTTGATCTTTGGCTAAAACGGCTTTCATCAACCCAGACTGGATACCATCAAGCTGACTACACGGGTTTCGTAAACCGGTTATGCGAAGTTCTGCGGAGTTTCCCAGTTTTAAAATGGTGTTCTCAGGCAACGCCAATAAGTCAATTCCTTCTGTCGTAATGTTTTCTCCCATTTCACCAGGATCAATAGCAAAACCCAAGGTCTTTAGTTCGGTCAGTAATTCCTTATGGATCAAATGAACCTGTCTCAAGTTCGGTTTGTTACCGTGTTTTGCAATCCTGGATTTATGTTTAACCGTCTCACCCGCATGAGCATCACCGGCTACTCCAATACCCTGAATTAACTCAACACTCTGCTGAAGATACTTCTCCATGGAGTGAGTGGGACTCTTACAAAGTTTGTAAACCGAAGGAGGTGACATAGTTATGCATAAAAAATGATGGATAAAATACCTGAAACCAGTACGACACCTACGGATAAGGCCAATCCCAATCGAAAAAGAAGCGTCGCTTGTGAGTTCGTTAGGTAAGCCTTAGTAAAGAATTTGGAAAGAACTTAGTCAATATAAACAGCGCAGTAAAATACATTAGCAAT
>CAYZWM010000342.1:0-3150 GCA_964482155.1 uncultured Chitinophagaceae bacterium
ATTATGTTATTTTCTAGTAAAGTTTTCAAGTTCCATGAAAGTTTTGAAGACGAGGAGGTTGCCAAATACATGAATGAGAATTTCGTAGCTATTAAGGTGGACCGGGAGGAGAGGCCAGACATTGACCAGATATATATGAATGCAGTACAACTTCTAACTGGTAGTGGAGGTTGGCCTTTAAATTGCATCGCTTTGCCCGATGGCCGACCCATATATGGGGGGACTTATTTTCCAAAAGATCAATGGATGAATATGCTTACTCAAGTTTTAAATTTTGTTAAGCAAACTCCAGACAAGGCTGAACAACAGGCGAAAGCATTAACTCAAGGTATTCAAACCGACGAAATGTTGTATTCTAAACCGGAAAAATCGGAGTTTCGTATGCTGGATTTGGATGAAATATTTGCCAATTGGAAACCACATATAGATTATGTAAATGGAGGTGGAAACCGATCCCCCAAGTTTCCGTTACCAGTGGGTTACCAATATCTACTCCAGTACAACGAACTTGTTGACGAACCGGATGCTCTAAAAGCGGTAACGGTAACGTTAGACAAAATGGCTGATGGAGGTATTTATGATCAGGTTGGAGGAGGTTTTGCACGGTATTCGACAGATGCATACTGGAAACTACCTCATTTTGAAAAGATGCTTTATGACAACTCCCAATTGGTAAGCTTGTATTCAAGTGCATATCAAAAGACCAAAGATCCCGCTTATAAATTAATTGTAGACCAAACACTGGGTTTCATAAAAAGAGAATTAACGTCAGAAGAGGGTGGTTTTTATTCCTCACTTGACGCGGATAGTGATGGAGAAGAAGGCAAGTTTTATGTATGGACTCAAGAGGGGATAAAAAAGGCACTGGGAGATAAGGCTAACGTGATTATGACCTATTACGGAGTGACGGAAAATGGGAATTGGGAGCATGGCAAAAATATACTGATCAAAAGGTTGAGCGATGAAGACGTTGCTAAGAAATATGGAATTACGGAAGACGAATTGTCGAATCGAGTAACCGATGCACAAAAACGGTTACTTGAGTATAGATCGTCCAGGGTTCGACCGGGTTTAGACGATAAGATTATTACAGCATGGAATGGAATGATGATCAAAGGGTATGTGGACGCATATCGAGTTTTCGGAAATAAAGAATATTTAGAAACGGCCCTGACCAATGCCGAGTTTATCATTTCTAAAGTCCAATCATCCGATTTTAGGCTAAATCGAAACTATAAGAATGGGAAGTCCACGATCAATGGGTTTCTGGACGACTATTCGTTTACCATCAGCGGTTTTATTTCCTTATACCAGGCCACGTTTGATGAAAAATGGCTAGAATCAGCGAAGCGATTAACAGAATATACCCTCGTCCATTTTTACGATCAAACAAGTGGGATGTTTTATTATACCTCAGATGTAGACCCGGCATTGGTAGCAAGAAAAATGGAAATTGCCGATAACGTCATACCTGCATCAAACTCAGAGATGGCAAAGAATTTGTTTATTCTAGGGCATTACTATTATTTGGACGACTATGTCAGCAAATCGAAAGACATGCTTAGACATGTAAAGAAAAGTGCACTTACAGGAAGATCGTATTACGCCAATTGGGATATTTTAATGGCCTGGTTTGCTAGCGAACCCTATGAAGTTGCAATCGTAGGAAAGGATTTTGAACACAAACGAGCAGAACTGGATGCTCATTATTTGCCCAATGTATTCCTCTCTGGTGGCAAAAAGGAAGGTAGTTTATCCTTACTTGAAGATAAATTGGTCAAAGGCCAAACCACGATCTACGTTTGTCGCAATAAGGCGTGTAAGAAGCCAACTGTCGATGTGAACGAAGCGTTAAAATTAATGAAGGACTGAGCCTCGTTTTGCTGCACTTTTAGAACGGGTTGCTGAACCGAGTGTCGTTAAGTAAGGTTAAATCCGTAAGGGTTTCCATAAAGGCGACAAGGGCATTTTTTTCGTCTTGAGTTAGATTAAACTGAAGAGCAGTCTGTTGGTTGGCTCCTTGTAGATGAGCATCTAGTGTTGTAGACCACTGAATGTTTTGACTGTAATGGTCAACTACCTGATCTAATGTTGTAAATCGGCCATTATGCATGTACGGTGGTCGTATAGCAATATTTCGCAGGGAAGGAGCAATAAACTTTCCCTGGTCTAAGTTATTCTGAGTGGTTCCTTGATAACCTATGTCGTTGCTACCGGGGTTTTCCCAGGAGTCAAGACCATTGTTTCTTGGCACATCGAGAACAAACGCATCGGAATAATGACACCCTCCGCAATTCCCTTTTCTAACATCAAAGAACAACGTCTTGCCAAAATTCTCTAACGCACTAAAATTTGCAAAATCTTCATCTTTCGCATGAACCATTCTGCCGGCGTCATATTTGCTGTCGAATGATTGAATCGATCGTACAAACTGAGCCAATGCTCTGGAAATTTTATCGGAGGAAATTTCGGGACTTCCAAAGGCTTGATTAAATAAAATGGGGTAGTAAGGTTGGTTGCCAACTATGTCGACTAATTCCGGTAAGGTCAATCCCATCTCTTCGGCATCTTGGATAGGCATGAGCACTTGATCTTCTAAAGTTGCCGCCCGGCCATCCCAAAAGAAAAGTTTACTAACGCGATAACGTGCGTTGGCTAAACCCATAGAATGTCTATTGGTTCTGCCGCCTAAAAAGCCGAGTGAAAAACGAGCCGTATCTCCAAATCCAAATTGTTGCTGATGACAAGAGGCACAAGAGATCGTATTGTTTTTGGACAACCTGGTGTCATAAAACAATACACGTCCAAGTGTCGCTCCTTCATCGGTAATGACGTTGTCTGTTGGTGTATTGTCTTGTTTCCTTATCAAATCACGATCCAAATAGGAAGGGATTTCCAGCGATGCATATTGATAGGGTTCATCAGGTAAGTTTAAATACTGGTTTAACACCTCATTATCATCTAGCAAATCCTTATCTCTACATCCGATTATGCAGAGCGCTAAAACAAATAGGGTCATGCCAAATATGCCATAGACCCTCGGTGTTGCAATATTAAAGTTGAAGAACATCTGCCTCAAATATAAAGCAGATTAGATGGTTTCAAGACCAAACATGTTGAAGATTTCCAGTGGACTTTTATGGATAACAT
>CAYZWM010000343.1:0-3132 GCA_964482155.1 uncultured Chitinophagaceae bacterium
AATGATTCCGTAAGAGATACGACGGCACTTCTTAACCCACCATTTACCCATATTGCAACCAGTTTTTTTCTTATTTTATCTACCGTTCCGGCAAAGCTTTCGTTTTTAGTTGTGAACTCTTCTGTCAGCGAAGTCCCTTCTCTTAAAGCCTTATTGGCAATAGCTTGCTTATCTTCAAGTTTGTCCAGGTTACTTGCTAACGAAGCCAAAACACCGATGGCTCGCGTACCTTTTAGATCAGCACCTTCTAACTTTTCAGCAAACTTGCTAAGTCCCTCAGCGTTGCCCTGAAGTCCTCTAAGGAATTTCTGGAATGCGGCATCTGCATCCTTCTCCATTAACGTTTGAAAGTCTTCCAGCTTCATACCGGCTATCTCAGCATAGTCAGCTGTATCAGTAAACATTTTTGTAATCGACTTATTTATGGTTGTAGCCGATACCTCTATATTCTGACCCGCTTCATCCAGAGTTGCAGCGTACCCCAATATCTTGTCAATGTCAATATTAGCCTGGGCTGCAATACCACTCACCCGTTTCAAGAAGTTGATTTGATATTCAGCCTGGGTAGATCCACTGGCCGATAACTCATTAATAGCACTACCCGTTTTGAGTAAAGCTTTTTCATAACTCACCTGGGCCTTTTCCGCTACTTTATACTGTTCAGTAAGTTTTCCGATCAAACGAATATTATCATTTGCATTACCTCCCAAATCATCACCTAGAGCCACTTTGATCTGATCTGCTACACGAACAAAAGCCAAAACGTCTTGTACACTCTTTTTGCCTAATCGACCGGCTTCAACTGCAAGTTCGCGCAGTTCGCTTCGAGGGGTTCGAGTGTTAAATGATTTAAAATACGAGTTTAGCCTGGTGACTTCACCTAAACTTAGATTGGTCGTTTTCATCATGTCAGCGTAGCTGTCAGACAATTTCTTATTTTGATCAATCAGTTTGGGAACAATCTGTGTGACTTTTTGGAGGAGGCCCGTAAGAAGGTTGCCGCCAACAACCCCCATAATGGTTGCTTTCATCTGAGAACCAAAAGATTTTCGAGCATTTGAAGTAATCCGCATTTGCTCGTTCACACCATACAGCTGTTGCTTTAGTTCTTTGACCTTTTTTGCGGCAACTCGAAATCCGTCACTATCTGTTCTTAGCCCTTTCATGTGGCCCCTGAGGATCTTCAGATCCTGAGCCATATCTTTCATGGTCTTCGCAGGCTGCGAATTGTCCAAAATCATTTTGGACGTGCGTCGTTCTGTCTTATTCGCAGCCATTAAAGTTTAATGATATTTGGATAAATTTCACGCATGCGAACTTGACCTATACGACCGTTTCGACTCATCATCATTTCAGCGAGTTTGTTAGTCGAGTAAAACCAATTTCTGTTATACCATTTGCGAGGCTTAAAGGTGTTATATCCCAATCGTCCGGCTCCCATGTCAACAAATGCACCGTGTAGTAGGTATGAGAAATTTACTTCAATACGTTCTCCACCTTTCTTATGAGTGCTTGAGGTTAGACTCTCCAGTAAACGGAAAGTCCGAGAAGCATTGTCCAATATGTCATCGCTAAAATCCTTGGTAGTAAACTTGGTCCAATCCTGAACTATGGCGAATGTTGACTTTACGGGCTTCATTGATCAAAGGTTAATTTTCACTAAAGCATAGAAAAGGACACATTAATTCCATTCTTCCGGAACAATGCAAAATCGATTCAGTGTGGTGTTAATTTGAATAGTGTAATCCAACCGTGCACCAAAATGTCCATCGATCAAGGGACCGAGTTTGTGAATACGACACTCCTCAAAAACCACTTTTCCCTGGTCATTGTTAGTTTTAAAATATTCCAGTAAATAAGCAAGCAGCTGAGCCAACATATGTTCAGCTGATGTAATGGCCGCGTGTTGGCTATCGAAGTCACCCTGCTCTCCAGCAGCGTTTACCATAATGAGAGCGCCGGTAAAACGGCTGTATTTGTTATTGGTTTTCTGAAGGTCCTCCTTGGTGCTTTCGGTGATAAGTAAGGGGTATTTTAGGCTATCTGCAGCCTGCTCAAGCACCTCGTCAATGTAATATACGGGGTCAAATGGATTACGAGCACTGTCTACAATTCGGGAGAAATGGTTCTCAGCGGCCTCGGAATTTTTCCAATTGCGATCATGGCCTATAAGCTTGAACTTCTCGGCAGCTTCTTCCCAAAAGTCATTCGTCGCGGTATGATCAGCAAAAATTAACATAACCTATTTTTTCTTTCCAATTTTTTCCATTTTTTTCTTGTGATCCTTGTGCTCTTTCATTACACGATTCAGATCACTCAACAATAAATGCAACTCCATGTATTTAATTTGTTCAAAATTGTGCATTCCATTAGCTGCAGATTGGAAGATGGGCAACCAGGTGCCGTCGTTCTTCGCTTTTGTTTCATTCTTATTGCTAAAGATGTGCGGGTATGTGGTTCTTAAACCAAACCGCCACGTCCGATACCAATACAGCACCAAAAGTTTCTGACCCAAAGGCACTCGACTAATGGCTTTCATTCTAAATTTGTCAGTAGCCAGGTTATATCTTTCCCTTATATCACCAGAAGTGTCCGGACTTTTTGGGTTAAACTTAGGATCCTTTGCTCTAAACAATTGAGCCAGTAATTTATCAAGAAACACCACATCCTGGGTTTTCTGATACTTCATAAAAAACACATCCGCAAACATAAATTCCCATGGAACAAACACCTCAGAAGACACAGGGCCATAGAGTTTTTTACGACCAGATCCAAACGTCAATACTGGATTATTTTGTGGAGCATATTCCGTATGCATTAAAAAATGTGACAGCTTCCAGGTAAAATGCATGTTCCGGAGGGCTTCGTTATCCAGGGTAAGAAACAACCAGAGAGGTATGTTGGTCAACTTTGCACACATCTTCAGACTCCAAGACATATATCGTTCCTGATCTTTAATGATGATTTCACCGTTCTCAATCGGACGCTGGAAGTAGTCGCCCATGTGGTTCCAAACATTTTCAGCCCACCAGGTCAATTGATTGAACGTCAATTCTTCAAAGCAATCAGGAGTCTTGAAATTCACGATCCAAGGGAAAAACTTAATGCCGAATAGGTTAAATGTTACTTTTT
>CAYZWM010000344.1:0-3120 GCA_964482155.1 uncultured Chitinophagaceae bacterium
AATTTACTGTTCATATCAAAAAAGCGTTTACGTTGTCGAATGGTAAAACGGTTGTAGTCGACGCTGCCTTTAAAATCATTATCGCTCGATTGAAAAACTTCAAAGGGATTGGAAAACATACCTGTACTTCCCTCATCAACGTGGTTTTGAAGTATACGAACAAAATCGTTTTTCTTAACGTCGAGTTCCACAGTGAATTGATCAATCAATTTTATTCGTTGTAAAAATTCTTTCATTGATTTAATAATTATAACCTGCGCCAGCATCTTGTTCTATTTGAACACCAAGACCCTGAACCATTCGGTTGACAAAATTAAAATAAGAAACGACCAATGTTGCATCTAGAATAGCACTGTCGCTAAGGCCATTAGCCCGGAGTGGTGAAGTGAGGTCTTCTGTATTAGAAGTTCCAGGATAGAGGGTCAGTTTTTGCGCATAGGTGCAGAGTGCTGCCTCACGCGGATTTAGATTAAGGCCTTTAAAATCTTTTCGGAGTGCACCAATTTTTTCATCACTTTTCCAATACTGGTTAAGTGCTTCTGCATGGTGTATTTGGCAGTATTCACATTCATTTGAAGTTGATACAATTACCGCAACCATTTCGCGCTCAGCCCGAGATAACTCTGATTTGGTAAACATAATTTCAAGATAGAGATCCATATGTTTAACGATACTTTCGGGTCTCAAACTTTGAATCGTATGTACGTCCGCAAGCTGCCCTCTTTTAGCGATCAGATCGTCGTAGATGTCTTTTAACCGACCTGTTGCTTCCTTATATGATGTAACTTGAATTCGTGCCATTGTTATATGCTATGTTGTCCAATTTGTTCCCAAACATAAGTCAAACAGATTTTCCGGCCGATACACCTTTGAAGAACATTATCCGCCTACCTGTACTTGCTCATAAGCCCAAAATCAAAAGGTGTCCAATAACATGCTTTGAGCCCGCTCTTCTTAAACGCACTGTTAACCCAGGAGTTACAGGTATTTAAACACGTATAGTTTCCATTGGCTTTGTAAAAATCATCATTCGCACCGTAGCCCTGGCCAATTAAAAGTACTTTATGGCCGGTCGTGTCTACTATAAATGTGGCAAGCAGGTAGTTGTTGAGATTTTCTAATTCAACGTCAGTGACTCGAATAGCAATCCAGTCTGACCCGATTTGTGTGTATTTGGTAAGGTGCACCAACGTGGAACTGTTCCATAAAAGGGCCTTACAGGCGTTCGAGAAGGTCAAATCTCCCCAGGTGGGTGTATTCAGATAAAAATTTTCGTCACCCCAACCAAATGAAAAGTACATGTCGTTTCGTTGATGGCTTAAATCGTCTAGAAGTTTAGGATGTAGATCATCCGTATGAAGTATAAAATCGAGATGCACCCCATTGGTGTTCAGGTAGATGATATGGCTGCCCTCAACATTCGAGTCAGTATTTACTGTAATGGCGGTCAGGGCCAATGAAACTATGAGGTAAACAAGTGGAATGGTTAACAGGTATAGAACCCACTTAATCGTTTTTTTGACAAATTTCATAATCGCTTTGGCTGTTAGATTTTAATCTCTTCGATACATCATTTGCATTCCAGTAAGAAAATTCCGTAGATATTGATCCTTACATTGTCGGTATTGACTTTGTTTTGGGTTCCGAAGAAATGCGCTCAATTCATTCACACTGATGCTCATATCTGCCAGAACGAAAATTTTCAAAATGTCGTCCGTGCGTAGATTCAATGCGATTTTGAGTTTCTTTAAAATGATGTTGTTGTTCAACCTGGACTCCGGTATGGGTTGAGCACCTTCTCTTTTTCCCCGATTTGAATTGATTAAACCATTTAGGAAAATGGCGAACGTAAAGTCATCCAATTCCTTAAATGAACCGTCATCTTCTTTTTTTAGCCAGTTGCTGATATCTGCGCGGCTTACCTGGTGATCTGCCAGTTCGAAGATCTCAATCATTTTGGAATCGCTGTAGTCAAATGTGTATCGGATTCGTTTGAGTATATCGTTGTTATTCATTGTGAGAATGTACTTTTTTTTAAAGGTATATGTTAGTCGGGTAATGTATTGCAGTAAAAGCCTAAAAGTTGAACCAGTTTATGCACATCAGTCTCAGAAAAACCCGTTAAGGCTTCAACTCTCAGTACATTGTCAATGTCTTCCGTGTCTACCGACCAATTTCGTATTCCCGGGTGGTGGTTGAAAATAGTTCGTATCGACTTAACACTCTTTTTCGTTTTTATGTCGGTTCGGAATAGATACAGCTTCGAGGTTTGAACTCCTGTATATGTACTAATTTGTGTCATGTGAAGGTAGATAGGTGAATACATCCTCTAGAGGTTTGTTAAATAGCAACGCGATTCGAAATGCCAATTCCAGCGAGGGTGAATATTTTCCTTTCTCAATGGCTACAATAGTCTGTCGAGTAACTCCTACGGCTTCCGCCAGTGCTTGCTGGGTCATTTCGTTGCGATGGAATCGAAGCGTTCTGATATTAGACTGAATTTGTCTTTTATTTGATTTAGATGCCATTTCTGTAAAAGTAAAATTTCGACAAATCCGATACAATTCCAGCTACAAAAATAGTGGCTAAAAGAATGACGAACATCATGGTTATAGGTAGCTTAAGCACCAGGGCGCCCATTGATATAAAGAATCCAATCATAAAAGCATGATAAAAATTACGAGTTGATTTTAGTTCAATAAGGTTATCTAGTTCGTCGGTCAGCATAGATTCCTGTTCTTTGGTGACGATGGTATTGACTATACTAAAAAGAATGTAAAGGACAATTTTGGCCACAATAAGTACCGGAACCAGAATTAATATAACGGCTGCCCAGAATCTGAGTTCCTCTTCCGAGGAGAATCCGCTTTGGTTGTATTTGCGAAAAACCAACAGATAGTAAATGCCAAATATGAGGAGGTTACTAACTAATGAAACCAGGGGTTTCTTTTCTTGAATGCTCATTGAGATAATTTAACTATGAATATAAAGTATGAAATTGTTTACGCAAAGTTAATAAAACTTTACTAAATGTAAAATATACTTTACATCAAAGTTTCAAAAATTGATTGCTTAGACAAATTGTGGAGTTGGCTGAGACGATCATTTCAATCAATTCAT
>CAYZWM010000345.1:0-3092 GCA_964482155.1 uncultured Chitinophagaceae bacterium
CAGAAACCGTACTGTTATTGAATTTGAAAACAACGGTATCTCCCCGATCATGATCTGTGGAATCAAAAACATAAAATTTGGCTACATAAGAACCGTTCGAGCTAGCAATAAGTACATTCATTTTCAAAAACCCCTGGATGCCATTTTTTGATTCTTCAAGCGTAATGCGAGTCATGTCGGCTCTGTCTGGAATGCCTATGTGGCATTGCGTATAATCGCACAATGAATAATCCCAATCAAGAGGTATCGTATTCTCAATAATCTCCCAGCTATAGGTAATCGCTTCTGCCGTATCCGTCGTAAACAGGATATCGTACTCGTTTACTTCAGTTGTACTGAACTCGCAGTCAATTTCTTGAGAAGGAAGAAAAGTGAAATTTTGACTAAATCCGATCGTTACGGCACAAGTCAAGGCAAAAAATAATGTCTGTCTTAGCATATGCAATAATAATACTCTTATGTTTTCTAATGCTACGATGGTTGTCACATCTTTTGGCACAATTTGTGAATATGTTGAACACTAAACCTCTTGAAAATTAGGTTTTATTTGAAACGTAAATACATGGTTATGGCTCGAACACTCATTTTAATCTCCCTACTTGGCCTCTTGTTTCAAGGTACACAGGCTCAAAACGTGGACCTGCTCAACGACAAGGAATTTCAGGAACTCAACAAACTTAACCCTTCCTTAACCGGCGTTTTAAACCGGTTTCGCTTTATGGCTAATCAATCGAGCAATACAGATATTGGTTTTGAAACACGGGTTTTTAAGTCGCTTAGCCACATTGGTTTTACGGCTACTTTCGACAATATTGACAACCTTGATCGTAAGTCGTTCAACTTTGCGTATGCCAGAGACGTCGATATCAACGACAAGATTCAACTTAAACTAGGTGGGAATGTGGACTATCAAATCAAGGTGTTTCATCACAACAATCAAATTCTAAATGATTTTAGTTTTACAGATTTTAATGGCTTTGAGTACAAAGTAGATTCCCTAAACATTAACGACTTTAGAGTAGATAGCAAATTTTTCGATGTGGGTATTGGCGGATCATTGCTTTTTAAAAATCTTGTACTCGGATTTAATCTGAACCACATAAATACACCAAACATTTCCGTTCAGGATGGATTAAAACAGCTCGCTGGTGTCGAAATTAATGCCCAGTTGTTGGGCTTCATCAAGCTCGGTCAAGATGGTATGCTCATACCTTCAGTTATTTACGCACAGCAACGAGACGATGCTTTTACGAGCGCTGGTTTAAGTCTTAATTTCAAAACCGTCACTCTAAATGGGCAATATGAAGACCTAAATGGACAAAGTGGATATGATTTTGGCATCTCTGCCCGAGTGAAAAAAAGGTACCTGGTCAACATTTCTTATCGAAGCAATTTGGCGACGACTGGCAATCAAAAAGATGGCATTTTAAGTGCCACCATAAACGGCTCTATCTTTAAACCCAAAAAAGAACTGGAAGGCGTTTTGGATCGAATAAAGGTTCTATACTAAATTCGGCTACATCTTTCGTTCGATTCGTATCACTTTGTCGACTGTTCGGGTTCGTCGATAATTTGGACTCAATTGTTATGTCAACAAAATTGTCAATGACAAATTCGGACTATTGATTATGTTTGAAAGATTGATAATCACTTATTTAGTGATAGAACTATGACGCAGAAGCGTTGATTATTAGGCCATAATTACGTATATTAATAGATTCACTGTTAGCAATTGAAAAAGTTTTTTCGTCTTTTCTTTAACTACTATTTAGTTCTCAAATCGTGTTGGTTTGTCGTGCTTTTCATGTTGATCGGTTTTTTAGCATTAGCGGTTTTCGATCAAGGGCAAGATATGCTTAAGACCCTCTCCTTTACAGGTGATTCAAAACTGGTTCGGCAAACGTGGTTTGTTTATTTATCAGTGAGCTGGTGGGCCTGGCAAAGTTTTCGGGCTTCACGGGTTATTCTGCATTTCACCTACTTTAATTTTTGGATCTATAAACCATCCTATTCTTTACGGGCTCAGGTATTAATTCCCAGAGCATTAGCGACTATTCCTTATTTCATTTTGGCCTACGCCGCAAATTCCTCTACTGGTGGGTTCGATTCATTTCAATTGTTACTAATTAGCAGTGCCGTTTGGCTTTTTGCTTTTCTGCATTTTAGACGAAGTCTCATTATTTGGATTAGAGGATGGAAACCAGTAACGCCATCTTTTATCCCTGATTATATACAAATCAAAAACGGTACATATCCCGCACGATTTATCTGGTCCAAACAACGGCGTTGGTTTATTTTTCGAATCGTTGTTGTGTTTGTTTTATTTTCCATTTTTTATTTGTCTCCTGTTAAATTCCCTCAGTTCCTGGGCTCATCCACAGTTGTACTATTGGGTTTTGGGAGTTGGCTTATACTTGCCACTGTGGTGAGTTTTGTAGAAAAATATCTTCGATTTCCAGTCTCTTTTAGTATTCTAATGTTGGTGGTCATATTCAGTTTTTTTAATAACAACCACACCATACGCACCATCGCAAGCAGCACAGTAGAGCGACCAACAATAGAAGAACATTTTGAGTCGTGGGTAGTATCCAAAAATGCGAAACACGATTCAACTGTACTGTACCTTATCATGGCAGAAGGGGGTGGTTTGCGATCAGCTTACTGGACAACAAGCGTATTAACCAGGCTGCAACAAACCGACATCGAGTTTGCAGACAATATATATGCATTTAGCGCTGTATCTGGCGGTGCACTGGGTTCTGTGATGTTCCAAAGCACTGGAGATCATGAAGAACTTAACAACGGTAATGAGAGTGCAGACTACCTCAGCAGTGATTTGCTTGCCCCCATTATCTCAGCATTCATTTTTACGGATCTCCTGCAAAAGTTCATCCCATTCCCTGTTTGGCAATTGGATCGGGCGCGGGTGCTGGAAAAATCGTTTGAAAACACCTTACCAGACAACACCCAATGGCAATCGGGCTTTTTGAATGAATATGCATCCGTACTTTCACCGATATTACTGCTTAATGCAACCCATGTCGAAAGCGGAACACGGACCGTAATGAGCAACGTGGATTTAACCCCTTTGT
>CAYZWM010000346.1:0-3084 GCA_964482155.1 uncultured Chitinophagaceae bacterium
GGCCCAACATCATACTGCCCAATTGATCACGTAATAAATGCGCCATCATATCGGCTGCTTTCTCTGTATGTAGATAGTCTTTGTGTTTGATCGTAATCTTGATCAATCGGCCGAACGGCGGATAGTGAAACTTTTCGCGGTCTCCAATCTCCTTATCAAAGAAGTCGGTATAACTTCCATCAACCACTTGTTGGATAACGAAATGTTCGGGTTGGTTTGCCTGAATGATCACCGTCCCTTGCTTGTTTCTACGCCCTGCCCTACCTCCTACCTGGGTAAATAACTGAAAGCTTCGTTCAAACGCGCGGTAATCGGGAAAATTTAACGCATGATCAGCATCGAGGATTCCAACCAAAGACAGACTTTCAAAATCGAGGCCTTTGGTAAGCATTTGAGTTCCAATCAATACATCAATTTCACGTTTTTCAAACGCTGTAATAATATTCTCAAACGCCGTTTTTGTGCGTGTGGTCTCATAATCGAGCCGCTGAATCCGTGCATCTTGAATCAGCAAGGCCAATTCACTCTCAATACGCTCTGTTCCGTAACCCACCATTTTCATGGCCACGTTGCCACATGCCGGGCATTGAGAAACCGGTTCAATATGATAGCCACAAAAATGACATCTAAGCCTGTTTTCTTTTCTGTAATACGTCAGCGTTATGTCGCAATTTATACACCTTGGCGACCAGGAACATTCGTTACATTCGGTAATAGGCACATACCCCTTCCGATTCAAAAAGAGAATGACCTGCTCCTTTTGGGCCAGTGTATCCTTTATTTTTTCGAGGAGGACACTGCTAAACAATCCGCTGTTGAGTTTCTTCTTTTTCTCATCCCGCATATCAACCACCTGAAACGCCGGTGGGGTTACCAGGCTAAACCGATTGCTTAGTTTAACGAATCCATATTTCTCGTCTTTGGCATTTTGCATGCTTTCGACGGATGGCGTTGCACTGCCTAAAAGAACCTTAGCATCCGCTATTTGACCAAGAACAATGGAGCAATCTCTTGCCTGGTATCGGGGGGATGGCTCAGTCTGTTTGTACGTGTTTTCATGCTCTTCATCAACAATAATCAACCCCAGGTTTTCAAACGGCATAAAAATTCCAGATCGAGGTGCCAAAAGTATTTGAGCTTCGTTTTCCCTTATTTTCTGCCAAATTTCCATTCGCTCATTGTTATTGAACCTGGAATGGTTGACCAATACCTTATCTCCAAAATATGTCTGAATACGTTTGATAAGCTGGGTGGTTAACGAGATTTCGGGCAGTAGGTAAAGTACTTGTTCGCCTCGTTCAAGACAGTCTTCAATCAGCTTAATATAAACATGGGTTTTCCCACTGGACGTCACCCCATGCAACAAAACCACTTCTTTCTCCTCAAACCAGGTATTGATTCCGTTGTACACTTCCAGTTGTTCTTCGGTTAGCGAATTCTCCCTGGTTTCATCAGACCCTGTATAAACAATGCGTTCTATAACTTCTTCGAATTCTTCCAGCACGCCATTTTTTATCAATGTTTTGACGGAAGATGGACTTAACGCATTGCTCTTAATGAAGTCTGATTTTGATACACCCTCGAAGTCCTTATCCTCAGAAATTAAACGCATAACAACGTGAAGTTGTAACGTTTTTCCTTTCTCCAGGCGGCCAAACAGTTCCTGCAAGTCCTTTTGTGGTTGGTATTCGGCTGCTAAACGAATACGCTTTTGTATTTTGGGTTTGTAACGTTCCTGAATCTCTTCTCGAATATGTATAACTTCTTTTTCGTAGAGTGAATGAACCAGTTTAAAACTGCTCTTCGATTTGGTCACGTCTGCAATCTCATCGAGACTTAAGCTTCCGGCATTGGTCAACACGTCAATAATGATTTGCTCACTGGGATCTATCTCAATTTGTGACCAATCTGCCTGCGTATTCAGCTCTATTCGGGTTTCACTTTGGAGTTTCAAACCATTGGGTAACGCTGCATTCATGACTTCCCCCCACGTACATAGGTAATATCGAGATATCCACATCCAAAACTTAAGTTGTTGCTCCGTTACGATGGGTACGCTATCTAATACCGCTAAAATGTACTTCGCCTGGTATTTTTCGGGTGGTTTTTCGTCTATTTCAACGATCAATGCGGCATATATCTTTTTCTTGCCAAACTGTACCACCACTCGCTTTCCGACCGCAATCTCTTCGTTAAATTCTTGCGGAATGCGATAGGTATACTCCTGTGGCAAAGACAAGGGTAAAAGAACCTTTACGTATAAACTGGTATAGTCGTTGAATAAATTCAATACAATGCGGTGATAAGCAATTTACAAATCTGTGAAAATTAAGTTGTAAACCTCGCGTTATATTTGCACAAGCGCAAAACACAAGTGCGTTGCAATGAATAAACTACTGATATCTATTTCTTGTTTGATGTTATTCGCATTAACGAACTGCGGTGACGAGCTTCCTGTGGTTAAGGAAAACATCTTTTCAGCCGAAGACAACACACTTGCGGAAACACACTTTTTTGCCACTTTTGAAGCGGCCTACGATGTTATTACCACAGACGACAGGTTTGGGAAGACGCGAACGACTATTATTCCAAGCGATGCAACTATCGAATTTATTGACAGTTCGTTTGATGATGGTGACGGGGTTGAAGTGATTGTTGATTTTGGAGAGTTGTTGAAAACCGAGCCAAGAGGCAAATTGTGCCAGGATGGACGTTATCGAGCGGGAAAAATGTTGATTCACGTAAACCAATCCGTTCAATCCGCTGAATTTAGAGCAACAGTTACGATGTGCGACGAAGACCAATTCTATTCTGGAAATGGAGTAGACATGGCTCAACTTACCGGCACAACGGTTATTTCTCTGGTCGGCATCTCAATTCGCGTTTTGATTAAAGACGCTCGTATCATATACGAAGACAATGAAATTCACTGGTCTAGTGATCGAATCATAACCCAACTTAAAAGTGCAGGCGAAGGCATTTGGGGTGATACATATGCGGTAACAGGGTCTGCATCTGGGGTTAATCGAGAAGGAGACTCATTTGAGGTAGCCATAAACGAACCGTTGATCAAGGTAATGGAGA
>CAYZWM010000347.1:0-3082 GCA_964482155.1 uncultured Chitinophagaceae bacterium
TCAATAAGTCTTTGGCATCGGAACGACTTGGATCCACTAAGATACTACGATTGCCTAGGGCTCTGGGGCCAAATTCGGCTCGGCCTTGAAACCAACCAATTACCTTACCATCATGCAATAATTTGGCGACTTCATTAATAAGGGCATCGTCTTCCTTGTGAAACGTAATATTACCCGTTTTACTTGACAAAAAAGCACCAATTTCTTCGTTTGAAAATTGGGCTCCAGTATAGGCCTGATTACTAAATTTAGGTCTGGCCATTTTCTTTTGCTGATGCATGTAATATAAGGCTGAACCAACAGATGTGCCTGCGTCGTGACCTGCGGGAGGAACATACAATTTCTCGAAAGACGTATTCGCAAGAAGTTTCCCGTTAGCAACGGAGTTTTGCGCCACTCCGCCTGTAATGCACAGATTTTTGAGTTTGGTACGTTGATAAAGGTTTTCTGCAAGGTGAAAAATGATCTTCTCCGTGAAGCTCTGAACGCTCGCGGCTAAATCCATATGATATTGAGTCAACTCTTCTCCTTTTTGTCGTGCAGGACCAAATTTTTCCACCATTGCGGGAGCATAAATAGAGTCTATGCTGGGCGATCCACCTTCCCAATCCATGGCTACACCTTCTTTGAAATGTTTGAAGTACTTTTCATTGAGTTCAAAGAGACCATTGTCTAGAAGAGTAACTACATCTTCCAATTGGCCAACCATGGTGGGCTTACCGTATGGAGAGAGCCCCATTACTTTATATTCGTCACCGTAATGTGGAAACCCAAGATATTGGGTAAACGCCGTATAGAAAATGCCAATAGAATGCGGATACGATACACTATCGATTATTGACATCTGATTGCCTTTACCTCTTCCACGCATGGTGGATGAAAAGTCACCCATTCCATCAATAGAGAGGATGGCCGATTCTTCAAATGGGCTCACAAAAAAGGAAGAAGCCATATGACTTCTATGATGTTCAGCAAAGAAAATCTTAGCCTTAATTTCGGACTCCTTGAAACCAAGAGCCGTTGCAATATCTGCCTTTATCTTGGTAATTTTAAGGGAGTTCGCGCCTCTGTCTTTTATGATCTTAAAAGAGATTCCTTTTTTTAACGTGTGAATGATCTTCTTGCCGAGTTTTGCCTTTGGGTCTCGCGATACCGTTATGGTTTGTACATCTTTCAATGTAATGTTCGCTTCGTTTAGGCAAAATTTAATCGCTTCGATTGGCAGTCCTGCCCAATGCTTAATTCGAAGAATTCGTTCTTCTTCCGTTGCAGCAATAAGTACTTCATCTTTGTAGATGCAAGCGGATGAATCTCCGTGATAAGCGTTAATACCGAGTGTATACATTAAACAATTATTTTATTAAGGACAAATTCGTATTGAATTTTTAAATCTTTGATTTCTGGTCGTATTTCTTCTTCCACGTAGTTGATTGTCGCACTATGCAGATTATCATATTCCATTTGCTTCATGGCAAGAACATGGTTCAAGTTCTTTCTAAACTGGTCAATGTCCAAGTCCAAATCCCAACCTAATTTCTTGCTTTCGAGTTCAATCCAGGGCGTATTTTTAGAAATAATTACGGGCACCCCTACAGAAAATGATTCGACAATTACATGTCCATAATTTTCACCTAATGTCGGAAGAACCATAAAATGAAACTGTTTTATTCGAGCTAGGGACTCTTTAAGAGGCATAGCACCGTAGTAGTTCACCGTTACATTTAAGGGCAATTTGTCAATTTTATTCCTTAATTGTTGCCAGTAGACTTCATCTTCTATTGGCCCAATTATTCCCAATTCAACATTGCCGGCAAAAGTATGTTGAAGAACATCCAAATAAAACTCTAAATTTTTCTTGGGTGAAACTCTGGAGTAATAGACCAACTTAACACTACCTGCCTTTTTAGGTATTTCCACCATGTTATCGAGGCTGCCTACACCATAGAGATTTGGAAAGTTTGGTAATACACTTATTTGCACGGGTTTAACCTTAGTGTGAATGTGGATGTCTTCCTTTTCCGTTTTATCCGTTGCCTGAAAATGCACTTTACTGAAAAGCCCAAGTATACGTGCAAATAAGAGATACAGAACTTTTTTTCCCTTTTTTTGGCCAATTGCGCCGCTTTGTAACATGCCTCTTGGTGCCACAATAAATTTCGATCTTAGAATTCGAACCTTAGAACATACCAATGGTAGAATTCCGAATTTAAACGAGAAAATTCCCTGAAGGTAAATAACATCGGGTTTAGACTTTCTCATTTTTAGCAATTGCTTCAAATAGGAGGGAAGCCCAGAAGCATAATAGACCTGAATACCATATTCCTTCTTTATCCAGGAATTGCTCGGCACCGGTAGCGCATCTTTGGATTTAAAATCTTTATTCGAGGTAATAACTTTTATATCAAAATCGTCGTTAAAATGCACGCAAAAGTTATAACAGGAGGTAATGGGGCCTCCACCTTTATAGGCGGGTTCAAACCAGTCAGAGAGAATGAGTATCGACGGTTTATGGTTAACCTCGGTTGGTGGTCCAATTAATTCAGCTAAATGTTGAGCGGCTCTCCACGATTCGTGGCCTATAAGACTGAGTTTAGCCTGATCGCGAAAACTCTTCTGAAGCAATGGGTCAAGGCCAAGTTTGAGAATGTGGTCAGCCAGGTTATTGACATTACCAATTTCGAACAAGAAACCATTCTTGTTATGTTCTATAAGTTCTTTGAGGGTAGATATATTTGATGCAATTACCGGCAGGCCATTTGCCATGGCTTCAAGCACTACATTTGGCATTCCTTCAAAGTATGACGGAAGAATTAGGATAGACTGAGTTCTATAGATTTCCAGTTTGTCGCTTTCTGACGCCCATCCTTTTAAGAACACCTCTTGCTCCAGCTTTAAACCAATTATTTTGGCTTGAAGTTCATCTTTATTACTTCCATCGCCCCATATATCCAGGGTCACTTTCGTACCTTGGTCTTTACATAGTCGAACAGCATCTAGAAGGTCTGGTATACCCTTATACTCTTCTAACCAACCCAGGTATACCAGATGGATTTCATTTCTGGGAGGGAAGGCAAAGGGAGGT
>CAYZWM010000348.1:0-3022 GCA_964482155.1 uncultured Chitinophagaceae bacterium
TAATCCGAATCAAATCTTGATGTCTATCAAGAAGATAATTGACAATAAACGTTTGATCACGGAAAAAGTGACGTCGAAATACCAACAGGAGTTTCGAAATATTATGATGGCTCTCATGGATCATCTTGATTTTGACAAATGGAAGACGCTCTACAAAAAGCTGGTTTATTATGAACTAGAAATTCAAAGAAGCAATGAAACGGGCATGGAAGAAGTGCTTGAAACTCAGAAGAGCGAAATGAACCGGGAGTTTGCTAAGTATATTGAGAAAAACTACTTAGACTTTTTAGATTACGACAACAAAGATGCGCCTACAATGTCTCATACGTTAATGACGAAGAGCATTGTACCTGAATTGGGCGAGGATCCTGTGTTTTTTTTCCTAATAGACAATCTACGCTTTGATCAATGGCGGTTTATACAGCCTTTAATTGCTGAGTTATTCCGGGTTGATGATGAGGATATGTACCTAAGCATCTTACCTACCACAACACAGTATTGTAGAAACAGCCTGTTTGCTGGTCTGTTGCCTGCAGATATCGAAAAACGCTTTCCCGAAAAGTGGAGCAACGACGAAGATGATGGCGGGAAAAACCTCCACGAGGAGTTCTTTATGAAGGATTTACTTCAGCGCCTTCGTATCAATAATGTAAAGACCAGTTACACCAAGATTGTACACCTAAATCAAGGAAAAGATATGGTGGACGATATACCCAACATGTTTAGCAACGATTTAAACGTTATTGTATACAATTTTGTAGATACTTTGTCTCATGCACGAACAGACTATAAGGTTGTGCGGGAGTTAGCTGAAAATGAAGCGGCTTATCGATCGTTGACCCTGTCGTGGTTTGAGCATAGCCCGTTATATGAAGCCCTTAAGCGAATTTCGGAAAAGAAGGCTAAGGTGATCATTACAACCGATCATGGTTCGGTTAAAGTAACGGATCCAATCAAAGTAATCGGCGACAAAAAGACAACAACCAATCTTCGATATAAAACAGGACGAAACCTGGACTTCAAGCAAAAACAGGTGTTTCACATCAAAAATCCGCTGAAAGCCGGCTTGCCAACACAACATTTGAGCTCAAACTTCATCTTTTGTAAGAATGCCGACTTCTTTGTCTATCCAAACAACCTGAACCATTACGCGAAGTACTATAGAGACACGATTCAACATGGAGGCATCAGTATTGAAGAAATGATGATTCCGTTGATCAAACTTTCCACTAAGTAATGAAATTTGAGGTTTCCAGTGAAGAGGAATTGGATGAAGTAGCAGAGGCTCTTCTTCCACAACTTGCCAAAACACCCATCGTATTATTTAAAGGCGATTTGGGCGCTGGAAAAACAACCTTAATCAAACGTATTGCCCAAAAGTTAGGCGTCGAATCCGACATGAGTAGCCCAAGTTTCGGGTTGGTTAATCAATACGAAACCAGCGATAAAACGATTTATCACATTGACCTATATCGCATCAATAATGTATCTGAAGTTTTTGAATTTGGACTGCCAGAAATACTCGATTCTGGGAGCTATTGCTTTGTAGAATGGCCGGAAATGGTAGACCAAATATGGCATGAATATGAATTCACAACGGTACATATTACGATGCAGAACAGAGATTCTCGACGTATCTTTGTAGAGTGAACCGTTCCCTTTTAACGTTTATTAGCTTGTTAATTGCTGCCTCCTTGTCGTGGGCACAATCCTATCATCCAAGTGTATCTAAGCAATTAGACAAGATCGACAGGTCTGTTGAACTGGTTCAGACGTTTCAAGATTTTGGGGTTAAAGCGGTTGGGTCCTTACCCAGTGCACAAACTGCCAAATGGTTGGTTAATGAGTATACGTCTTACGGTTACGATTCCATTCGCGTAGATTCCTTTACCGCCAATTCGAAAATGTATCGAAACGTGGTAGTCACCAAACAAGGACTTGGAAACGAATACCTGTTGATTTGCGGTCATTACGACACTCGAAACGGACCAGGAGCGAACGACAATGGCTCTGGAATTGCAGCAATTTTGGAGATTGCACGTATACTGCAATCACTCGAAACCCACCGATCCATCATTTTTATCAATTTCGATGGGGAAGAAGAGGGCTATACCGGTAGTCAATACTATGTTAATCAACAGCTAAGCGGCCTGAACGACCAACTTTACCTTGTCCTAAACATCGATCAAATAGGAGGGACGCGTGGTATTGGAGGAAACGATCGAATTAAATGTGAACGTGATGAATACAGCAATCCGAGCAGTAACAATGGGTTAAGTTGGCTGATTACTGATACGCTTGCCGAACTGGCCAGGATATATACGGATTTAACGCCGGTAATTACCGAGGCTTTTAGCAGCGATTACATTCCTTTTGAAGAACAGGGAGAAGTCATTGTTGGTTTGTACCAAAATGCGGACGACACGTATTCGCATCGACCGTCCGATACGGTTGGCAACATGGATACAGTATCGTTTAAACAAGCCGTTCGACTTGCAGTTGCGGCAACCATACATTTTGGTCAGGTTGTTCGATTTATTTCGATACCTATCGCACCCGAACTTAATGCTCAAATCTACCCGAATCCTGCCAATAAATCGATCCATATAAACCTGCCAAATAGAGGCAATAATACGTTAGTATTCAACCTTTTAGATCAATCTGGTAAAGTTGTGTTCAGTAAAATATTGAACAACGATAACAACGTTATTGGGTTGCACGATGTTACCCCTGGTTTTTATGTAGTAGAATTGATGGATCAAGCGGGTTATCGAAGTCGAAAACCGCTATTGGTTTATCATTAAAGAACGGTTCCGTTTTTGTTGTAAACTCATTATTTAAATCCTTACGTAGAATTAGAAGCGCGTAGGCCGATCTGTTATATAGGTAATATTTTGTTCTTGTTAATTCCTTTTTCCGATGAAAAAGAAAGAAACCGCGTGCCGCCATAGCTCTAGCGGTGGAGCAAAATCATATAAAATTCACCCCTACGCCGACCCGCATTTTTGACTGGCCTCGCTTC
>CAYZWM010000349.1:0-2930 GCA_964482155.1 uncultured Chitinophagaceae bacterium
TAAAATACTCATTGCAAACCGAGGAGAAATCGCCATAAGGGTGATTCGCACTTGCCAAAAACTGGGCATAAAAACGGTTGCTGTCTATTCCGAAGCAGATCGTTATTCGAAGCATATTCGATTGGCGGATCAGGCATTTTGTCTAGGTGCAGGTCCAAGCAGTGAAAGTTACTTGCAAGCAGACAAGATTATTGCCATTTGCAAAGAGCACCATGTAGATGCGATCCATCCCGGTTATGGGTTTTTGTCTGAAAATGCAGCGTTTGCCAGAAAATTAGTCGACAACGATATTATTCTAATCGGCCCATCGGCAGAAGCGATGGAAATGATGGGGAACAAGCTTGCATCGAAAGAGGCTGTTGCCAAGTATAATGTTCCGATGGTTCCAGGTGTTAATGAGGCAGTTGAGGACATAGATAAAGCTATTGAGGTGGCTAGAAAGGTAGGATATCCAGTGTTGGTAAAAGCCAGTGCCGGTGGTGGAGGAAAAGGAATGCGGCTTGTTGAGCGTGAGGAAGACCTTGAAAGTCAAATGGAAATGGCCATACGAGAAGCGATTTCTGCCTTTGGCGATGGAGCTGTTTTTATCGAACGGTTTGTTCAAAATCCCAGACATATAGAAATCCAGGTGCTTGGCGACAACCACGGAAATATAGTTCACTTATTCGAACGTGAATGTAGTATTCAACGTCGTCATCAAAAACTGGTAGAAGAAGCACCCTCAGCGGTTCTTACAGATGAGTTACGTAATAAGATGGGTGAGGCAGCTTTAGATGTTGCTAGAGCCTGTGATTATTCCGGTGCCGGTACCGTCGAGTTTCTTGTCGATAAAGAGATGAATTTCTACTTTCTTGAAATGAATACCCGTCTGCAAGTAGAACATCCTGTCACCGAGATGATAACGGGTTTAGATCTGGTAGAACAACAGATTAAGATTGCCCAGGGTGAAAAATTGGAATTCGAACAACACGATCTAAAAATTAACGGCCACGCGCTGGAGCTTCGTATCTGTGCGGAAGACCCAATGAACGATTTTCTACCAAACATTGGAAAAATAGAAGTCTACGAAGAACCCAAAGGGGAACACATTCGTGTAGACGATTTTGTAGAAACAGGTACGATATTCCCATTTTCTATGATAATATGATTGCGAAATTGGTGGTTTGGGGAGAAACACGAAACGAAGCCATCGAACGAATGAAACAAGCCATTAGCGACTACCGTATTGTAGGTTTTGCCACGACGTTGTCGTTCGGCGAATTTGTGATGAATCACCCTAAATTTGTTTCGGCTGATTTTGATACTCAGTTCGTGCAAAACTACTTTGGTAAAGAAGACGTAAAGTCGTCTAACGAAACGGAATCGAAGGCAGCAGCGTTGCTTGCCTTGCGTTTGTTGAAAGATGCAACCCGACCTGTGGTGGCCAAAAATAAGCGAGACTCAGACTGGTATACCGCACGAAGGACCATCTCATAGTTTTTTTTATGGTCTTGGTCTATTTGGCCTGGTCAAAGCAGAGGCCTGGTTTTCTAGGAGGGGTATAATACTAACTTTGTCGGTGAACCGATAATATATTAATCCCACAACCAAGATGATATTTCAAGCTTCCAATATTTACAAGCGGTTTCCTCGCTCAAAATTCGAATTAAAAATACCCGATATACAGCTCGGCGAAGGGACGATTACCGGAGTGGTAGGTGAAAACGGCAATGGTAAAACCACCTTGCTCAATATCGTAGCCGGAGAGCTTCAAGCCGATGGGGATTTGAATTATTTTCAGAAACCAGTGGATTACGATACCGATTGGAGCGACTTGAAACAACAGATTGCTTTTATTCCACAGCGGATTCCCAAATGGTATGGGAGTTTAATTCAAAACCTGGAATTAAAAGCTGCGCTTGATGGTATCCCTGGAGAGGAAATTGAAGTGTACTTAAAAGAGATTTTGGATTTTTTGGGATTGACAAAATTCAAAGACTTAAAATGGACGGAAATCTCAACAGGTTACAGACTCCGATTTGAATTGGCTCGCGTTTTAATAGGTAAACCCCGTTTGCTCGTACTTGACGAACCCTTGGCCAACCTTGACATCAATACACAACAGAAGTTTTTAAGCGACCTTAAAAACATCTTACACGATAAAAGTTATCCGACTGCGGTTATTCTAAGCAGTCAACAATTGCATGAAATTGAAACCGTTTCTGATCAAATGATCTTTCTAAAAGATGGACAATCTGTTTTTAGTGGATCAATGAGTGATTTGGGAGGGGATCAGGATAACCTGATGTTTGAATTGCAGGTGGAAGCGTCCGAAAAGAAAGGATTTCTTGAGTATCTAAAAACCAACGAACTCGAATTCACTACGTCGGGGGAATACGTTCAGATTACCGTTGACAAAACGGAAAATGAAAACATTTTTCTGCAAAACCTACTCCATGAAGGCTTTACCATTACATACTACCGAAACATAAGTAGATCAACCAAAAGGCTTTTTAACCAATGAAAAAAATAAAAGAATTTTACAAAGAAATTGACAATAAGTTGCTCAGAAAGCGGCCATTGTTATGGGTTCTTGGAGTGCACATTTATCCTCCACTTTTACTCGGTTCTTTTTTTATAATGTTTTTGATCGGCAGTGTCTTTTCTATGGTCCCCCTTCCAGATTGGGGATACTTCAGGGAATTTTTTGAGCGATTGAGTCTCATGATGATTCTTCCCAGTCTTCTGCTGATCATTATGTTCATCATCCGTCAGCTGAAATACAATTCAAAACGAGTCCACTTAAAACTACCACACCACAAGAGTTTTGGTACGTTTTTGTACTTCGTTGGACTTTTTATTTTGATGACCGCGCTGCCATTTGCTGGAAACCTGGGTGCGTTTATGAAATCGGGTATGGTATTGAATCAAGATCGGTTCGAAGAAGATCA
>CAYZWM010000350.1:0-2920 GCA_964482155.1 uncultured Chitinophagaceae bacterium
CTACCCAGGATATATGCAATCCTTCAATGTAACTCCACTTGATCGATTCAATGACACCGACAGTTGAACGCACGAACCACAAATAGCTTTTAACGATGTACGCAAGACCGCCTGCGAGCAACGGGACACCAGAGACGATCAACAGCATTATGGTCGAATAAAGGACTATCGTAATGGCGGGAATAACCAATAGATTAGACACAAAAAACAACGTCGGAACCTGTTTAAAGTAAAACAACGCCAGCGGAAATGTGGCCAACTGTGCGGCTATGGAAACCGCAAGAAGGGTTAAAATTTTGTCAACTAACCAGGAACTTGTCGTAAACAAATTGCGCAACCCGTCGGTCAAATAAACGATTCCAAATACAGCCAAAAAGGAAAACTGAAAACCCACATCTGTTAGACTTAAGGGGTTAATAACAAGCAAAATAAAAGCCGAAAAAGCCAAGGTATTATACGTGTTGACCTGTCTATTTTGGCGTTTCCCAATCGCCCAAACGGAGAACATTAACGCAGCACGGCAGACAGACGAAGAAAAGCCAGTAAGCAAGGCAAACGCCCACAATCCGATGAGAATTGAAAGTAATCGAATCCAACTCGTTTTGGATATTCGAACCAAATTCATCAACCCGGTTAACAGCAACAATATACTTCCTACGTGAAGCCCACTAACGGCTAATACGTGCATAGTTCCGGTATGCGAAAAGCCCTGGACCACTGAGTTACTCAATTCAGATTTATTCCCTAACAATAAGGCCTTGACAATGGATTTGTCATCTGGGTGATCCAAATGTTCATCAATCTTATTTTCTAGAAATTCACTTGCAGCAAAGGCTAGTTTATACAAGAAATTTTCTGAGCGAAATCCTGTTTTCTTCCATTGATCTTTTTTGGCAAACACCTGATACTCAATGTTTTTATTTTTCAAGTATGCCTGATAATCAAACTCTCCTGGATTGGAAGGTGGCTTGATTCTAGATATTTTGGTCTCTACATCTACCACATCGCCATAACTCAACAGCTCCGAAGTCATCTCAAAATAGGCGATTAATGTGCCGAGCGACTTTTCGAATTTCCCTTCAATAACCGTGTATTGAACATCGACTTTACACTTCCAAAAACGTCCGGTTGATTCCGGGGGTTCTATGACACGGACACGAAGTTTGGAAGAATGTTGATTTCCAATATAATGCTGTCGGTGAGCATCCATTGTCCAGTATGTATAACTGCATCCAAGAATGCTTATAAGTGTAAAGATGGTTAACCCAACCCACGTTCGAAAACGATATTTCTGGATCGTTCTTCCGAATAAATGAATGACGACGAAAAAGGTCAAAAGCACAGTAAATGCAACAAGGATCAGGTTTGTCCAAACCTGTACATAAAGCTGTAGGATAATACCCAGAATAAAAGCAAATACGATCCGGGCAAATGGAATTTGTTTCCACAGGTTAGTTGGTTTCATGAAAGTTGGTCGGTTTGGTTGGTCGTTTTTACATATATCGTCTTTCTAAAAGCGTTTTTATTTCTTCTACTAAGCTACTTTCCTCGTCCCAATCATGCTCAACCACCAGGTTGTTTACCAGGTACTTCATGGCATGATCTAAGTCTTCTGCCGTATCTAGTGTCTGGATCGACTTGTTGTACACTTCAGGGTCATTGTCAAACAACTGGTTCTGGATTTCGTACCGTTTGCTAATGCTTATCCCTTTTTTGATACTTGTGATTTTCGAGTTCTTTAGCCGTTTATAGACATCATTTACCGGTGTTCCTTTTTGTGTCTTAGCCGGCTTTTGGGCCAGTTTTCTTTTAGGTTTTGCTGGTGGAGGGGCTTCCTCTTCTTCCAAAACAACTTGTGGCTCAGGTTCAACCTTAACTACTTCTTTTACAATGGGGGGCGTTGGCTCAACCTCTTGCGCTACGGGTTCGGGTTTAAACTTCGCTTTAACCTTTTTTGCTTTTGGCGTAACAACCACTTCTTCAACAACAGGCTCGACAACTTCCGGTTCATCCACGACCTCAGGTTCTTCCTCTACGTCAGGTACTGGTTCATCTGTAACCGGTTGATTCGACGTTTTATGGTTTACTTCTTCCTGAGTCAATGAAGCAAGGGTCAATTGATCGTGAAGCGTGTATAGTCTGAGAACATGATTACGCATTTGTTCCAGATCCAACTCCAAATTAGCTTCATTCAAAAACATCCGATTGTTGTTGATTTCAATGAGCTTTAATAGGTTCCCAATCTCGTTGTGTATCTCCTCTCTAGTCATTATTCCTTCCCCTTCATTATGTACAAACAAAAATAGGCTTAATTGCCTTGTTGTAATCTATAACGTTATGAAACGGTGTACATTTGCCCATACACCCTATTTTTTTTAAATGTTTGTAGAACCCAAGGTTGAAAAAGGCTGGATTGAAGTGATTTGCGGCTCCATGTTTTCAGGAAAAACGGAGGAGTTGATCCGTCGAATTAGGCGATCCAAAATTGCGAATCAAAATGTCGTTATCTTCAAACCAACCATCGATGTTCGATACGATGTTAAAAAAGTGGTTTCTCACGATTCGAACAGCGTCGAGTCCACCCCCATATCCCATTCTAAAGACATTTTACCCCTGGTTGGCAATGCTGACGTGGTTGGAATCGATGAAGCTCAATTCTTTGATAGCGACTTGGCTGAAGTCTGTAATACACTGGCAGAGAATAAAGTACGGGTCATTATAGCTGGCCTCGATATGGACTTTAAAGGCAATCCATTTGGTCCGATGCCTGCCTTACTTTCTATGGCAGAATACGTCACCAAAGTACACGCTATATGTATGAAATGTGGCGATATTGCCAGTTACACGTTTAAGAAAATACACAACGACCAAACGGTTGAATTGGGAGAAAAAGATTTATATGAGGCGCGTTGCAGAACCT
>CAYZWM010000351.1:0-2917 GCA_964482155.1 uncultured Chitinophagaceae bacterium
TTTAAGTTTCATTTAACCCAATGGACGTTAAGCAAGGAAGTTTTATGGGTTTTAGCTCATTTTGTTATCATCAGTAGTTTCGTATACGGATTGTCCCGAAACTACGATTCGCTTTCTCATATAACCTGGGGAGGGTTTTTCTCTGCGACGAGCCTCGTTGGTATCATACCCATTTCGGTCGACATCATCATAAGGCTACGTGGAAATCGGTTTGATGTCCAGCATGAAATGGTATCTAAGAAAGCAAACAATATACTTTATGTGAGGTCAGATGGGAATTATCTGGAGGTATACCGATTAATTGAAAATGACGTGCAACGATTGGTTTTGAGAGAGTCGTTAAAGAGCTATATGACGTTGAATAGTCATAACGTCCTGCAAGTGCATAGAAGTTACCTGATCAACCCAGAACACGTAGAATCTATTCTTGGTAACTCAAACGGAGGAAAGATTCTATTAAAAAAGGGGATCGAAATCCCCTTTTCACGTAGTTTTTACAAACACGTGGCTCGTTTACGAAAGAGTATGGACTTCAGCACATTGGAGTACCAAAGCCCATAACACTTTACTGTTTGCTGAACGTATAGACGCTTTCCATACCACTTGTTCCACTGCCAATACCCTCTTCATTTGATGGGTATTTGTTCCACCCCGTTACAGACGGCTCTATGTTAAGAAGGAGCTCTCCATCATCACCATAGGTGTAAATACCTTGCCAACCTCCAGGAGACGGCTTACCATTAATACTGGTCACATTGACTGAAACGATGGAAATGATATTCCCATTGGTGTGTTTTGACTCAGTTGGATCCAAAAGCACATAGCCTTCAAAGTTTGTTACTTCGCCATTTTTCCTTGTCCACTTCCATGAATAATTCCAATCCTCGTCAACTCTGAACTCCATGCTTTTATACACGTCTCGAAAGTTTTGAGTTGGCAATTGAGCGTTTGACCCAAACCAGCGCACATCTTCCATTACATGCTCTGTGGGGTCCCCATTTCCGTTTCCATTTCCACTACCGTTTCCGGACGTATCCGGTGCCGGTGCTACATCATCCTTACATGCCACAAAACCCACTATCATGGGTAGGCACAACATTATATATATAATCCTTTTCATACTTCCATAGATGGCGTATGATCTTGCGTGGATGCCTGACATACCCCGTAATGGTACAAACGACTAGGGTTTGTTATGAATGGAGTAATGAGTGATCAAAAACGTGTTGAACAACTAACTGTAAAATGGGTTTGCGATGAATTTAAGCTCTGGAAGCCAGAGATATGAAAAAAATGGACTGAAAAGTCTTTTAACGGTGGGTTTTTAGAAAACCAGGCCTATCACTATTATTAATGCACTAACAACAAATCGTTTAACGAAAGGAGATTTTTTAACAATCGCATTTAATTGATTTAATAGGGGAGAATCTTTCGATCCGATACACAGTGACTTGACTAACATGACATTAAATAATTAAGAACCGCTAAACTATAGACAATAGCAATGCCAAACTGGTCCAATAAATTCCAACTAACTTATAAACAGCATATTACATAGTCACAATAAACGCGTTTTGTCTCGTTATGGGACAAAAGTCTACTTATTAGCTGATCACTTCCGTATTAAAGAGGGATGTTTCCGTGTTTCTTCTTAGGCAGCGTATCTACTTTGTTCTCTAACATTTTGAACGCTTTTATGAGTTTTACACGGGTTTCTTCGGGTAAAATAACTTCATCGATAAAACCTCTTTCCGCTGCTCGGTACGGGTTTGCAAAAATGCCCGCATACTCAAGTTCCTTATCTTTCCAGGCCTGTTCGCTGTCGTCTGAAGCAGCAATCTCTCGTCTAAAGATAATTTCTGCAGCTCCCTTTGCACCCATGACAGCAATTTCTGCACTTGGCCAGGCAAAATTCATATCGGCACCAATGTGTTTGGAGTTCATAACGTCATAAGCTCCGCCGTAGGCTTTTCGTGTAATAACGGTTACTCGCGGTACCGTTGCTTCACAAAAGGCATACAGTAATTTGGCTCCATTTGTAATGATGGCATTCCATTCCTGATCTGTTCCAGGTAAAAAGCCAGGAACATCTTCAAATACCAACATGGGAATATTAAACGCATCACAAAATCGAACAAACCGCGCCCCTTTCTGACTTGACTTAACATCGAGCACCCCGGCCAAAAAAGCGGGCTGGTTGGCAATTACACCTATGCTTCTTCCAGCTAAGCGAGCAAACCCAACGACTATATTCTCTGCAAAATTTTTATGAACCTCCATAAACGATTCGGCATCAATAACACCAGAAATCACCTCTCTGATGTCGTAGGGTTGATTCGGGTTCTCTGGAACAATATCCGCCAATACCTCTCTAGATTCGTCTGTCAATTCGTAATCCAACAAAGGCGAATGTTCTTCACAGTTTTGGGGCATATAGCTCAATAAACGCCTCAAATTATCCAACAAATTGATTTCATTGGCAGCCGTAAAGTGTGCAACACCCGATTTAGTTGAATGCACCGATGCACCTCCAAGGTCTTCTGACGAGACTTCTTCATTGGTAACCGTCTTTACCACGTTAGGGCCTGTAACAAACATATATGAGGTATTTTCAGCCATCATAATAAAGTCTGTAATTGCTGGGCTGTAAACTGCACCACCAGCACACGGTCCTAGTATCGCAGAGATTTGTGGTATAACACCACTGGCCAATGTGTTTTTGTAGAATATGTCAGCATAGCCACCAAGCGACACCACGCCTTCTTGAATACGTGCCCCTCCACTATCGTTTAATCCGATAACAGGTGCTCCGTTCTTCATAGCAAGATCCATGATCTTACATATTTTCTCAGCATGGGTTTCGGACAGCGATCCACCAAAAATGGTAAAGTCTTGCGAAAACACATAGACCAGTCTT
>CAYZWM010000352.1:0-2892 GCA_964482155.1 uncultured Chitinophagaceae bacterium
ACGAGTTTAAATCCATTTTCAAGGGCGGCACATGGGCTTTACAACTGGGTTTTGGCTTTGACATGGGTCGACTCAATATTGATTGTAAATACGAAACCAGTTTGGGTAGAATTACAGACTCCATTATCATTAAAGGTGAAGAGTTTGCCTTTGACCAACGAAAGAATTCAGTTCAAGTTAATTTGGGCTACGATTTTATTAAGTAGTCATACTGATTCCTAATAAACGAACGAAACCTGTTCGTTTCAAATTCATTTCTCACCAATAACAATTAGGTCTTCAAGGACGTTTTGATGGTCTGTGGCACGGCAAAAATCTTTCCCTCCGATCCGAATCAACGGGTGTTCAATGAAATCGAGTATCTAAAAAAAATACTACCTTGGCTTTGAAATACTATCGTTCAAATTATGAAATTTCTTTATACGCTGCTTGCATTGTTCTCTATTTCTTCATACACATTTGCTCAGGAATGGGATGTAACTGAATTTGGGCCAGGGCCTGATTTAGCATCTTATGACCTTACGATCGGTGATGGTCGAAATGACAGCACTGAACGAGTCTATGTGACCACTAAAGCCGGTGATTTATACGAATGGACTTATGATTCCTCAAGCAAAACCTGGAACCATACGACCGTTGCAAAAAATTTACGTGCTTTGGTTACCATCGATATGGGACAAGCCAGAAACGACGGTAAAAACAGGTTATACCTAACTGAATTTATTAATACAGGAAGAGTACTGGAAGCGGAATGGACTGGCAGTAGTTGGAAGATAAACAAAATGGATGACAGCCTGCATTCGCTCACCATTGTAGTTGGTGACGGACGGAATGATGGTAAAAACTATGTCTATGTTGGCTCTACGAATGGAGGAACCCTGGAATATGCCTGGGACGGTACGGATTGGATTAAAACTCAGATTCACTTTCAAGCATCTGAAGGTGTAGGCATCGTTGGCGACAGTAAAAATGACAAGGTCAACCGACTGCTTATGACCAGTGATAATGTAAAAGAATATACCTGGCAAGGCACCAAATACACCATCGACTCTCCTTCTCCAAAAATTGAATGGCCGGATGCCATACATATCGGACAGGGTCGAAACGATGGAATAAATCGAATTTATGCCAACTGCTTTTCAGGTAGAGGTCGAATAGAATACTCCTGGAATGGAGCTTCATGGACAGAAACCATCATTAATCCATTTGTTCACCGAGGAGACATTTATACGGCAGCCGTTAAAGCGGATGGGTTAACCAGGGTGTATACCACAACGTCAAAATATTTCAAAGGCGAAGCAGGAACACTTAATGAATTTGTGTGGAACTCAACTACAAAGCAATTTGATTCTACCATTGTTTTAGACGCTACGTCTGGTGCCACAGCCATGATCGTTTCCGGTTATGGTCGAAACGATGATACGATGCGGCTTTATGCAACGAATTATGTAGCAGGTACAACGTATGAGATAACCAATAAATCTCCTTTTGTAAAGAACCTTGTTGGGTTGGAAAAAATTCAACTCGAACCCATTACCTTTTCAGTATATCCTAACCCTAGCCAGGGTACGACCAACTTTAATATTGACAATCCGGATCAAATCGAATTGCAACTTGACCTGGTCGACTACATGGGTAAACACCTTAAGACGTTACCAACTTCAAGACTATCTCATATTAGCGGAACACTCGATCTCTCATCGTTTTCTGACGGCATTTACTACTTGCGTATATCCGAAGGAAGTCGTTTTGTTGTTCGTCAAATCGTTCTGGCCAAGTAGAATAATTACCCTTGACTAATAAACCCAGGAAAGACCAAAACTGGTGTATCCCGCCTGTAAGCCATCTGATCTCTTAAAGTATCCGAATCGGAGTGACAGTTCTTTGAGAGTTACTGGTCGCACCATAAATTTTGCTCTAAACGGCAGGATTCCATAAAGCGGCGCATACCGAAAAGCGATACCTATTTTATGGCTTTGAAAACTCGACAAATCGTAATCTGACGTATAAAATTGTGACGTGGATTCATGTCCCTGAAAAGGCTTGAAGTATTTGGCTGATGTTTGTGTGTGCCAGCGGTAAGACGGTGTAACGGTTAGGTAGGGATTAATTTTAAGCGCTATGTCGAGATTTGACGTATACGCTTGTAAATCAAATTCATCAATATAATATCGGTTAAACCACTTAATGACCAAATGATCCAGGGCAAAACAATGAAGCCTCATGGCCACGGGAAGCTTCCATTTCGAGTCTGGGAGTCGTTCAATGTCACGCTCACCATTCGAGAAAAATACCCGCTGGAAAGGTGTCGACAACAAGCCTTGATGCCTGGTGTAATCTACAAACAGTCCCAGTTGATTCCGTTTATTGAGAATCTGAAAAAATTTAAGACTCACAGAACCCAGATATCGGAGGTCGTTTGGCAAAAGCTCTTGCCCTAATAAGAAGCGTTGTTCGCGAAACTCTATCGGATAGATCAATTCCCATTGGTCTCTGTAAAACTGGGCAGCCAGATTAAGCCCACGATTTTCATTCTTAGACAACTTATTCCACGAGAGGTTTCCGCTAAATGATTCTACATCCCATTCTGTCGAATATCCCCCACCAATGGTAAACGCGGCCTTTTTTCGCGTTTTTCGAGTGTAGCTAACGTTTACACTTGTACGGGTATCAACCAAGGATGCAGAGGACACAGCAAAGTCAATATTATCGGTCGATGCCGAGGTATATTGGTCTATTCCAAATCCGATAGAAAATGCATGAAAACTATCCAGCTGAACGTTAATTGTGGTTTTGCCAACATAGTCCCACAACAATTCAGATCCTTTGCCTCCAGTTACCGCAGCATGATTTCCATCCTGTTCGTAATAGCCAAAAAGAAAATCAGCTTCG
>CAYZWM010000353.1:0-2859 GCA_964482155.1 uncultured Chitinophagaceae bacterium
ACGACCTGCAGAATAGTGGGTCCTGGACTGTAAGTGTTGGAGAATTATGTATAAACGGCCAAATTCAAGGATCATACAGTACGTCTCTGCCTAGTGAGACATGTTCTACAATAGCAGATAACTTTAACAGTGGATGTTGTGATATTACCAAGGTACCTGTAACCTGGTTGGCAATTTCTGCCAATCGTGGCACGAATGGTTTAGTAACGGTAAACTGGTCTACAGCGTCTGAAACGAATAATGATTTCTTTACGATTGAAAAATCGCTTGATAATGAAAACTTTATGGAGGTTGGCCACCAGAAAGGTGCAGGAACCACAACTACCATAAGCACGTATTCTTATGGCGATGAAATTGTCGAAGCTCAAGCAGTGTATTACCGGGTGAAACAAACGGATTTCAATGGTAATTACGATTATTCACGCATCGTATTGGTGATGAACGATAAGTCTGCGGGGAAAATGAACGTATTTCCAAATCCCGCCAATTTGAGTGCAACCGTAACATGGAACTCAACTGTTTTGGGTGACATACGTGTGCAGGTGTTAAACATGGCTGGGTCTGTTGTGAAATCAGAATTGATTCCAACAGGACAAAACATGCACACCTTGAACCTGGAAGAATTAAACCAGGGCGTATTTATTGTACAAATGATATCTAACAGTCAAGTAATCAATCGAAGTCGATTGGTAGTCTACAAATAGAGCAAGTTTAGTTTAAGAACATAAAGGCTGCTTTTGAGCGGCCTTTATTGTTTACTGATTTCTTAAAACATTCACCAACATCCCAAACACCTCTGGCTTCAATTGCTTTTGGTCTCGATCGCATACGAAAACGGAGATTGACGTACTTTATTCTGAAGCTCCATAAACGTACATGATTGGTGTTATTTTTTTTCTAACCGTTCGACAAATTTTTCAACGTTAAATTGGATATCATCTTCACCCACCTGGTCGAATGGATTTTCTAAATCGTCCTGAATGTTATTCAAACTTACCAAAATCATGGTAAACAAAACGGGAATAACATATTCCAAACCCCAGGACATATCTTCCGCCTTAAAAGCAAAGTATGGGCCATAGGCTATAGGAAGAATTTTGATAAACATCGAGCTAAATGCTTTTAAGGTTCTCGGTGTTCTGTATTGGTAAATGTGCTTGATGGTCTCAAATGAGATCATCATTTTTTGTAGGTACTGGTTGGTTCGGGAACATTCTCCAGAAGACAATCCTTTGTTTCGAAGTTCGTTTTTAATGTAGAGTGAAATGTCTGAAAAGTTGTCGTACACCTTTTCTTCGTTCACCGCAAGCTCAGAATCAGGACTTGTGAATAAGGTCCTGAAATTGTCAAAGAACTCATAGATAATAGTTTTCATTTTCTCTATGTTTTTAGGCTCTGGATTTTCAAGCCAATCTCTGGAAACAAAGTAAATAGCGCGGAGGTATCCTTTAATGGATGCATACTCTTTAAGGGCATCTTCTCTTCTTTTATACGCACCACCAATGGAGAAAACAATTGGAAAAACAATAGATGTTGCTACTAAAGTTAATGGAAAATCAGCCTCGTATTGAAAGTGCAGACAGAGTGCAGTGGACGCAACAGCTAATCCTGATATGATAAGTGTTTCGAGATTTAGGATCAACAAAACCCTTGGAATTCTTCGTTTCATTTATGTTGAATTGTTACTGGCTTCGAAGAACATATTATTTTGTATAAGGAGACGTATCCCAGTCTCAGTTTTTTGAAGAAACCTGCTCAATTTTAAGATAGTCACCCATACTTGGGTCAATGGATAGTGTTTCGCCCGTTTGGTTATCCTTTAGTTGATTGAAGTCATGGTCTCTAAAAAAAGGATGGTCAAAAAACGAGTGTAGGTTTAGGCCCAACAGGTCTAACGATCCAACATAGTGATGTGCGCTCAGTTGTTTTTCCTGACCTGTTTTTTGAATTAGATAGTTGGCTATTGAATTGAACATGGCGGAATAACCAATGCAGTTGGCTTTGCCTGTTTTACACAACTCATTGGGGTTTCTGGATGCTTTAGAACTTGTATACCGTAATTTTTTACGAGTCAGTCTATTCGAAATTTTTAGTATTTGACTCATAGTTAGGGTGTCATTGGGAATTAGACCATCAATTTCCGCCTTGATTTGAGCGTTGGTCAATTCAATGGCAGGCCGTTCTCCGATATGTGTATAATGAACCATCGATCGGTAAATCCAACCTCTAAACAGAACAAGTATCACGAGTGCAATACCAATTATTCGTACAATTTTCTTTATAAAATTCAACCGTTTGAAGTCGTGTTAACGTGAGTGTTTAAGGAGTCCGTAAAAGTGGTTATCGTATCCAGCACCGTTTTATTGACAGTCCCATCTTCAATCCAGGTATGAATATCGCCCAGATAGTTCATACCAAGGTAACCAGCAGTTTTTTTAAATGGGATAAAAAATCCTTCCGTTTCTATGGAGTCACCACTGCACGAAATTGCAGCCATGCTTTTTCCTCTCAATTTTCTACCCGTGTCCTTTTCAATTTGAAGACAATCAGAGAGCCGGTCAAAAAATGTTTTGAGTATCCCGCTCATAGAATACCAATAAACCGGGGTAGAAAAAATGATCAGGTCGTAGGTTGTAATCTGTTTTATTAATGGGATAAAATCGTCGTTTCGGTTTTTGTGTTCGTAATCGTAATGCCCGATTTGATGGGATTTTAAGTCAATAAGATCGCATTGTAACTGATTCTGTACCAGTGCGTTAATCTTGTAGGTGTCTCCTTTGCTTCTCGAACTACCCTGAATGATAACTGTTTTCATTTCGTTGATTACGGTTTAGGAAGTGTCTGGTATGAATAACCATT
>CAYZWM010000354.1:0-2825 GCA_964482155.1 uncultured Chitinophagaceae bacterium
CAGACAACCCGATGTTCGTTTCACTCAACAGTCGTATAGGCATACATTATGCTTCCTCGTTTTTGTTTTTTCAAAAAGGCAATCGCGTGCAAAAACTGATGTTTAACATGAAGTACCGAGGAGACATTGAAATTGGGAAGGAACTGGGACGGCGTTTTGCTGCACTCCTTTTAAAGGTCTCTGCGCTATCCGACGTCGATTTGGCCCTCGCAGTGCCTCTGCACCCTTCAAAGTTGCTTAAACGTGGGTTTAATCAGAGCCAGGCCATACTTGAAGGTCTGGTAGAGGTTTGGCACATACCTTCATCTCGTGACACCATTGAGCGCATCGTGGCGAATCCCACTCAAACAAGAAAATCCAGATATAAACGATGGGAGAATGTGGACGGCATTTTTTCTACGACACATCCAGAGACCATTACGGGAAAACATGTTTTGTTAATTGATGATGTCTTTACAACGGGTGCAACATTAGAAGCATGTGCAACCACCATTAAGAGTGCTCAACCAAGAAAAATAAGTGTAATAACGATTGCCTGTTCGGATTAATGAACAATCAACCTTTGTGTTTCGAATCCAACGATCTTCACGAAGTAGATACCGCTTCTTAACCCAGACAATTCAACCTCTATCTCGGACAGGGCTCTAACCGTAACCTCGTTTACAAGCTGTCCCAGTTGACTATAAACCTCGACCTCACGATCTTCCAGTGAATTGTTCTTCAAAGTAACCCGGTCTGTCGCTGGATTTGGATAAAGTTGAACCAACGATGGATTCACTGGGGTACTTATTCCTACACCTTTGGATTCTGAACAAACCGTATTGGTACGAATTGGTTCTGAATTTGGTCCAAATTCAACATACGCTACGTTGCATATTTCCAGTCCACTCACCTGGCTAAACGGATGCATTTCGATGTCCAACTCTACGAAACCGATGTCCAAACCATCAGGATCTCCATTTGGTGCTAAGTTTGCGTTTTTCAATATCCATGTGTAGATAAATCGAGCCTCACCATTGAGCATTATTGACTCTGCTATTGGCAATTTCGCTTTACCCATATTGGATCTTGTTTTTGACCCTTTTCCCCCAGGGATTAAATCGACGTCAAGCGTATCTCGAACGGTGATCACATTTACAACGTCGTCTGATTCGTTTTGAATTCGAATATGATACTTCACCTCCTTTTGAGAAACGTTATACCATGCACCTAAATCGGTTTGTTTCCAGATGGGTTCAATTTTATTGACCGAGGTAAACTCCCCAGTTTCTCTGTTCGTTTCGCCTACTTCATCTACTTGGGGCAGGTCTACCTTGCCCGTAAAACAGAAGTCATTGTATAAACTCAGTTCTGCTTTAATTTCTCCTGAAATTACGATTTCGTATCGATCGTTTTTCCCAAGATTCGATATTTTCCAGGTATACTCATCTCCATCGATCGAAGAAGGTGCCGGAACAATTTGAACGTTATTCCACCAGTCTCCCATTTTCATAACGAGGGTAGCCCCAACAATTTTTACGGTTCCTTCGTTTGCTGCAACAAGTTTAATCTCATTGTATTGACCCCGAAGTAACTGCCATCCGTTTGGCATACTCGAGTGCAATTCCAGGTCCACCACATTCGGAATCTCAATAGCTGTTAAGTCCGGTTGAGGATAGTTGATAAGCTTTTCAACTCGCACCGTAGTTGATCTTCCGCAACCGTATTTGTGCCGATTCAAAGGCTCATACGTAAGGGTATAGTCGCCTAGCCCCACGGGAATTTCATAACTACCGTCTGTACTTGTGAAATATGATTTATCTCCAGGATTTAAAATGATACGTGCCAAATGAAGACCTTCTTCCGCTCCGTCTAACTCGCAGTTCTCGTTTTCATCAAAAAACAACTTACCGGTTAGAACCGCATGATTACTTTTCACCTTGCCAACGTTAGCAACACTTCGAAAGTCAAATTTTCCATAGGCATATATCTCCGTACCAACGGAAAGCAACGAAATCTTATCTTCCAATAAACCGTTGTCACCCATGTGCCATCCTTCGTGATCACGGATAAGAAAATTGAACCGCTCACCAGTTGATCTCTTTTCAAACAAGCCTGTAATGCAAAGCAAATCTTTGTGGCCTGCAAAATCCCATAAGACCAAGGCTTCAACGTCTTCTAAACCCGATGAGATGTTGTCCCATCCAACACCATTAAACGATTTGACGTAATCACTTATTTGATTTGCATCCCCAGTAAGGTGCAGTCGATTTCCAACGACTACTAAGTGCTTACTTCGATGTAGAAATGGTGGTTTATTAATGGGCTTCCATTCCTTATCAGAATATACCGCCAAATTAAATCGAGCATTGGTTATCGGCTGGGTGAATTCCCCAGTGGCATAAATCTTGTTCCCGAAGACCTCAACATCGACTACAAAGTCGTTTATCTTGTCTGAGCTTATTGGAGAACCCGTTGGAATCCAGCTTCCTGCGTCCATCTTTAACAGACCTGTTGATTTAAACACCCCCGTTAGGTACCAGTTATTTTGATATTCAACAAACTGTGCCAGTTTATAAGCATCTTGAACATGCTGATTGGTTATGTCTTTCCAGGATGATCCGTTCCATTCCAGAATGACATTTGGTGAATTGCCCGTATAATCATCACCATAACTCCCAACAACGTATAGTTTATTGTGGAACCAGGCAGAATGAATAAGTTCAAAACTTCCTTCGGCGTTTAGTCCATGCTTCGGTAAGCCTGTTATTTTTCCATAATTGGTAAACGCCAATCCATCCCACATTTTAAACTGTATTCAGAACTTGAGTTCACCTCAATGAGGT
>CAYZWM010000355.1:0-2812 GCA_964482155.1 uncultured Chitinophagaceae bacterium
CTTTTGGCAATTCTTCGGAGTACGAGATCCAAGACGTACTGTCTTTTTTGAGATGAAAAACACCGATGTCAGTACCAATGTAAACATCATCGCCACCTTTATTTTGATGAACGACACAATTTACCGGCACATTGGGCAAGTCGTAGGTAATGTTCTTCCAGGTATCCCCTCCATCCTGGGTAGAATAGACTTTCTTCTTCTCCACAAAACCAGAAAACGTGATCCATGCTTCAAGTGGGTTGTTTTGGTTGATATCCATATACGAGGGATATTGATCCCTTGGCAAACCCGAACTAATGTCCTTCCAATTACCTCCTCCATCGGACGACATCCAAATCACATTGGGAATTCCATCGCTTGCATAGCCACGTTTTGCCAGATAGATGTAGTCTCCAGTTGATTTTTCGACGGCTAATGCCGTTCCCAATCTTGGGTAACTCCTCCCCTGGATGTTTTTAAAGTTGGATAGGGTCTGACCTAGTGAACTTCCCTGTGCCGAATATAAATTTCCGTAGAGGATGTAAAGTTGATTATTAGCTGTCACAAAAGGTGTTGTCCATTCACCAAACTCACCAAACGGGGGAGAGAGAAATCCTTCATAATCGAAACTACCGTTTAACGTAAAATAAGCGTAAATCCGTCCATTTTGAGATGAGGTATATCGATAAAAAGCGTCATCATTAAAAACGCATTCCATGCCATCTCCACCAGAGACATTAAAAAAGGTAGAATCGGCCGTATAAACTGTCGAATTATCCTGAGCTCCAGCCATCATTTCTTCTCCGTTTGCCTGATTTATGCTTAACCGGTAAAACGACGTTATGTTTAAACCATTTGTATAATTAACCCAGGAGGTGCTTGATAAACGGTCGTCTACTAGTGTAGAAATATCATCTGGAATGACATTAAACGTACGCGAAAGCCCACCATCGTGACAGGCAAAATAGGAACCATTTACCGGATGTTGAACAATCTCATGCACGTCGGCATGAAGGCTTAGTTGCTGATAGTTTAAAGCCCAATACGTTACTGGTTTGAAATGGAGGCCACCATCGATAGTTTGCCATATATTAATGCCTCCGGTCAGAATCTTATTTTTATCATTACGATCTACAGAAATTGCTAAATCATAACGTCCTTGTCCGCCATCTGCATCGTCTAAATAATGATTTAAAATGTTGTATTCATAAGATTTAGCCTCGGTCCGGGCTTGAAAAGAAGATCCCGAATCGGTCGATCTATAAAAACCATAAAATCCTCCTTTTGTGTCGCAAGCGAGAGCATAAATGTAAGTATTGTCTGAAGGAGCAATAGCGAGTTCAACACGTTGTACCTGCCCAACCTTTGGTAAAGGCGTAGTAGAGGCAGTCCATGTCTTTCCAAAATCGGTCGATTTTAATATGGAAACTTCGCCAATCTGATAGGCGTGCACATAACCTGTTGACGCATAGAGGACACTGTCTTGTTTAGGGTCCTGTTCGAGATCCCAGAAAAGTTTATCATTGGTTTTGGTCCAATTATCACCGCTGTCATTCGAAACGAAACATCCCGTTTGACCAACTGCAATAATCCTATTCGGGTCTTTTTGGTTGATTAATACTTTAGCGATTAATGAGCCTTCAAAATCTGTTTGATCGAAGGATAATCCGGTCGGTTTCCAATGATCGCCGCCATCGGTAGTTTTATATACACCCAATCCATAATGGCTGTTTCGCTTGTTCTCATTGGCCTGTAAATTGTGTCCGAGGTAGGCATAATCGCCCAATGCCAGGTACATAATGTCTGTATTCGTTGGATGAATTGATAGATACGATGTGCGCAAGATGGGTAGATCACCAGATATAGACGTCCAACTCTCCCCAGCGTTGGTTGTTTTCCAGACACCACCTTGAGCAACACATATAAACCAGGTGTTGGTGTCTGTAGGGTGAAATTGAACGCTGTTAACACGACCCATCCCGGCCAATGGTTCAGTTCCAAACGGGCCTCTTGGTGTCCATTTTTTTTCCGTTTTACCGTGGCTGGATGGTTGGTTTAATTGTTTACTTGCTTTGTAATAGTTGTACCCAAAATTAACGGGTCTGTCTGTCGTACGGCGTTCTTGAAAGTCGTTATTTCTTAGAATATAGTTCGGTGTTTCTCCTCTTTCCGGAGTCTGGCCAGTGGAAGTTTGATAGCAAAATCCTACCAAAAGAAACGATAAAACACTAAATAATAATTTCATACGGGTTTTACGATTGACGTTGTAAAGCGAAAATAGACCAACTCTTGTTCGATTGAGTCATAGATGTATAAAGTTTTGTGACGAAAGAGTACGGGTAAATTCACGATTTACCTCAGGATGCTTAATCTCATTGAATTTGATTCAAGGAAGGCCTTGATTTGTTCATTGGCATGAAATTGGTTATACATTCTCTAATGCCTTTAACGAATACCAATCTGATGGAGCAGTTACACCTAACTAATTTTCTTAATTCGACAATTAATGCTAACCTTCGAGACCTCATGAAGTTAATAAATTCACTGGTATTTATTTGTTTACTCGCCGTTACCTCCTGTGGTCAGACGACAGAAAAGGATGAAGAACCTGCCCATAAATACACGAATCACCTTAAGAATGAATCCAGCCCTTATTTACTTCAGCACGCACACAATCCTGTTGATTGGTATCCGTGGGGACAGGAGGCATTAGATAAGGCCAAAAAGGAGAACAAACTGATTATTGTAAGCATCGGATATTCAGCATGTCATTGGTGCCATGTTATGGAACATGAAAGTTTTGAAGACGAGGAGGTTGCCAAATACATGAATG
>CAYZWM010000356.1:0-2806 GCA_964482155.1 uncultured Chitinophagaceae bacterium
GGTGGCAGGGAAAGATAGATACTTATATCGAGCAGTAGATAAGTATGGAGATACGATAGACTTCTTGCTAACTAAGCGCAGGATGAAAGGTTCGGCACAGAAGTTTTTGAACAAGGCAATTGGGAATAACGGAAAGCCTAGGAGAATCAATATTGACAAGAGTGGAGCTAATACAGCAGGGATACGGACAGTAAATAAACGAAGCCTATCACTGACAGAGATCAAGATAAGACGAGTCAAATATTTGAACAATATTGTGGAACAAGATCATCGAAATATCAAGCGAAGGATGATGATCACTACCGGTTTCAAGGATTTCGAATCTGCACAACGAACTTTAGCTGGAATCGAGGTCATTAACATCATTAGAAAGAACCAAATCCAAGATTCGAAGTCAAGTTGGTTTGGGACATTTAGTCCTTAGCAGCTTAGAAGATTCAATAATCAGTAATTATTGGATTCAAATAGAGTTAATGTGACAGAACCCTTCTCAAGCCCATCTATAGAATTCCTTATCATTGTATCAATGAAACAATTTTTTTACCTAATCGGTCTCTTACTTTTTATCGTTCCATCCAACTTAAATGGGCAGAACGTACCTGGGTATAGCCAATATTCGTCCACCGCGGAATACCTGGAAACTCTGTTTGGATCTGGAAACACGTTTGAAGAAATTACAACTGCTGGTGACACCTATTTTGCGGCGAAGTACCCCAACGTTCCGTTTTCGGATTTATGTGTCGGAGAGCATCGGGACGGAAGTTTCGTAAAGTATCAAAGATGGCAGGCCTTTTGGAAAAATCATTTAAACAGCGACGGAACCCTTGGCGATTTTACCGGAACACATGTATTGTCAAAAAAAGGGGGTCTCAACATCGTATGTGACGGTGATGAATATAAGGTCAAATGGACGAACTCCAATTACACCAAGAATATGGGGTTTCAAATTGACCAGGGTAGAACCAGCGTTATCGCATTTCACCCAACAAACAAAGATGTTTTTTATGTGGGTGCTGCTTTTGGAGGACTTTGGAAAACCCTTGATGGGGGTTTGTCATACACCATTGTGAACGACAATTTACCCTTAGCCGCTGTTTCAGGAATTGCCATTGATCCGAATAACCCAGACCATATAGTGGTTGCTTTAAGCGATATAATGGCTTATGGCGTTCCGGGTATCGGAATTTATGTTTCCACCGATGGTGGAGAAACCTTTGGTCCAACTCATTTAACGTGGGCATTAACAGACAATACCAAAATCTATTACATGGACCAGGATCCGAACAATGACAACAACATCCTCATTGCTACGACAAAGGGATTGTACAAAACCACTGATTTTTTCGCAACAAGTTCGTTGGTTCTGGCTGGAAGTATGAGACACGTTACCTACAGCCTGTCGGATACGAATCTTGTTTTCGCTGGAGGTTCCGATGGGAAATTTTACCGCAGTACAGATGGAGGAGACAGTTTCGTTAGCAAGGTAGATTTTGGATCAGGACAAGTTCGTATAGCCGTACCTATGGTTCAGGGCTCAGGAAACGTTGTTGCCACAAATGCATCATCGTTATACAGGTCCAGAGATAAGGGGTTGACATTCGAAAAAATGACCTTACCCGAATCCAATATGGTCATCGAATTTAAGCCGGGCAGTGACAGTGTGCTCAACGCAGGAAATTTTGAAGTTTATGGGTCGCTTGATTTTGGCTCTTCATTTACGCCCAAATCTCAATGGCTTGGAAAAGATGGTTTGCCCTTTATTCACGTCGACCAAAGAAACGTATTCGTTAATCCACTGGTAAATGACCTGGTATATTTCTGTAATGACGGGGGGATTTCCAGTTTCGACAACCGTACAGAACAGTTTGCAAACCTTTCTTCCGACTTGATCATAACCCAATATTATGATATTGCCGTTTCACAAACTGAGGCGCAGGTCTTAGGAGGTGGCTCTCAGGACAATGGAAATATTTTTCGCGGGAGTGATGGGAGCTGGGACCGTTATGCCCAAACAGGAGATGGTATGGGCCAGGAAATAGACCCAGTTGATGCCGATACCCGGTATTGGAGTTATCAAAATGGCGGCTTGAGAAAATGGAAGTCGGGAACAAATACGTCCATAGGCCCTTCAGGACTTAATGGGAAGGGTGCTTGGGAAACTCCGTTTAAACTTGATCCAAACAACAGCAACCGTATTGTCGTAGGCTATAAATCTGTTTATGCGTCAGATGATCAGGGGAAAAACTGGACGGCGATCGGAGACGCCGTTTCGTCAGTGAATTTGAATCAGTTGGCCATTGCGCCATCTAATTCGAACAAAATATACGTAACACAAGGATATCAGTTCTATGTAAAAGATCTCACATCGTCTAGTTGGATTCGACAAACAACTCCGAGCAGGCAATTCATTACCGACCTGGAAGTGGATCCATTGAATGAGAATATCGTTTATATCTGTTATTCAGGATATACGAGTGGGCAAAAGGTATATCGATCTGAAGACTCTGGAAAAACATGGACAAACATGACGGCCGAATTACCCAACTTACCTGTATTGTCACTTGAGTTATACGAAACCGTTATTGGAGGACTGTTTATTGGTACGTACGGTGCAGTGTATTATCGAGACAGTGTAGAAACCCAATGGCGGAAATTTGGCTGTTTGCCACATACATCCGTAAACGACATAGAAATACAGTACTTTACCAACAAGATCTTTATCGGCACACATGGTAGAGGAATTTTTGAAGCTCCCATTAATTTCGATGCGGTCTCTGTGGCTGAGAATCCTTTAACAGGTGTGCAG
>CAYZWM010000357.1:0-2739 GCA_964482155.1 uncultured Chitinophagaceae bacterium
CATCCCGATTACTGTTCCCATGAAACCAAGCATTGGAGCAAGAGCAATAAACAATGAAATCCACACCAATCCTTTTTCCAATTGACCCATTTGAACAGATCCATAGGAAACGACCGATTTTTCGACCTGATCCAGACCTTCATCTGCACGGTCTAAACCCTGGTAGAATATACTGGCTACAGGGCCAGGTGTGCTTCGAGCAACTTCTTTTGCTGATTCAATTCCGCCTGAAACCAACGCATCTTCCACTTTCTGAATGAACTTGTCGGAATTGGTGGTTACGGTAAAGAGGGAAATTAATCGCTCAATTACAATCGCTAAACCAAGAATAAGACATAAAAGAGGGAAGGCCATAAAGCCTGCACCACCTTCAATAAATTTATCCCGAATTACCGCGATACCTTCACCCTTTTCTGCAGCCGTCGTATCGGACGCAACGGTAGTCGTAGCATCAGTTGTTGGGTCGGCAGCGGGTGCTTCTTCTTCTTCGGGTTCTGGTGCTAATTCCTCTGTCTTATTATTAGTGTCAGAAGACTCACCCTGGGCAAATGCATTCAGGTTCAAACTCAAGAACATAGCAAATGCTAAAATCAATACAATCGGTTTTTTCATTATTTCAGATCTTATTTATAGACTTTTTGACTATTGGCAAAAATATAAAAACTTTGACATATCCCTTATCAATTCTAAATCTAATTCATATTAAGGTATACAATCATTAAAAGAATGCACAAGCTCCGTTTTTATTGTAAATAATAGATATATGTTTGAGGAACAAACCAATTCAATTTACGAACGGACAATGGCGAAAGCAAAAACGGTATTTTTTTGTCAAAATTGTGGAGCATCTTCTTCCAAGTGGATTGGGAATTGCCCAAGCTGCAAAGAATGGAATACCTATGTAGAAGAGGTCATAGAGAAAAGTAGTGCCCAACACGTTCCTGCATGGGTAGATTCAAGTTCTGAAAAGAAGCGAAAAACGGAGCCAAAGCCAATATCCACCTTAACAAGTGGACCTGAGCAACGGATCCGTACATCGGATGCCGAATTGAACAGGGTTCTTGGTGGAGGTATCGTTCTTGGCAGTTTAATTCTAATAGGCGGAGAACCCGGAATCGGTAAATCGACCCTGATGTTGCAAACCGCCTTGAAAATTGACCAGAAGGTTCTTTATGTCAGTGGGGAGGAAAGCGAAAACCAACTCAAAATGAGAGCCGACCGTATTGGCATTTCTAACGACGATTGTTTTATTCTTTCTGCTACAGAGATTCAAGAAATATTCAAGCAGGTAAAAAAACTCAAACCGGATATACTCATTATAGATTCGGTACAAACTTTATTTAGCCGGAGCATTGACTCGACTCCGGGTAGCATATCTCAAATACGTGAATGCACAGGTCAGATGCTCAGGTTTGCCAAAGAGAGCAATACGCCGGTGTTTTTGATTGGGCACATTACCAAAGATGGGCAAATTGCAGGCCCTAAGGTATTGGAACATATGGTAGACACCGTCTTACAGTTTGAAGGAGACCGACATCATGTGTATAGAATACTCCGAACGGTAAAGAATCGTTTTGGATCGGCGTCCGAAATGGGCATTTATGAAATGGCTGGAGAAGGATTGAAAGAGGTTAGCAATCCATCTGAAGTACTTATTTCAAATAGAGATCAATTACTTTCTGGAATATCCATTACAGCGGCTGTCGAAGGGGTAAGACCCTTAATGGTTGAAACACAGGCTCTCGTTAGTACAGCTGTATACGGTACTCCGCAACGGAATTCAAACGGCTATGACTTGAGGCGATTGAACATGTTGCTCGCCGTTCTTGAGAAGAGATGTGGTTTTAAATTGGGTGCCCAGGATGTGTTTGTCAATATTGCCGGAGGCTTGAAACTTGATGATCCAGGAACAGACTTAGGTATTGCGGCAGCCATTCTTTCGTCATACGAGAACATTCCACTTCCGACGTTCACCGCATTTGTTGGTGAAATTGGCCTTTCTGGTGAAGTTCGCGCTTCACGTAGAATGGATCAACGGGTTGCAGAAGCTGAGAAACTGGGTTTTGAAGAAATCCTGGTTCACGCGTCCAGCGTTAAAAACATTAAACCAAAATCGATCAAATTAGTAGGAGTTAAGAATATTATGGAGGTGGCGGAATATCTGTTCGGTTAGATGGTTATCCAGATTGACTTTTAAGTAATATTGGCAAACCCCAATTTCTAAAGTTCCTTGTCCGCGTCTTTTTCCCCAAAATAAAGATCGTATGCCTTTTCAACAAACCCAAAACCAAACCGTTTCAACGTAGCGTCGGTTTGAAGCAGAACAATAATGTCTTTTGATTCTATGGCCTGTTGAAGATCAAGATCGTGGATCGTAAGTTTGTTGGAAAAATGCTGAGGATAGACCTGTTCGAAGTAATACCAAAATTCACCGGAATCACTGGCAAGCGTACTCAGTCCGATATCGAACAATCCCCAATAATAACTATCGGCTATAACAGCAGTTTTGAGTTTCGTTCGACCGCTGTCATGAAATCGATAGGTTGGGTACATCATGTCAAAATGAGGGAGGTCCTGAATTAAGTTTAACCCGTCTTCCACGTCTGCATCAGATCCTTGGGCGTTTTGTGTTATTTCCCCAGTTTGATACACCAATTGAGGCAATTCGTCTGTATACATGGAGTTCCAGTAGTTGAGTATGGAGTCTGTAGCGAGAACCATTCCGTATTTGCTCCAATG
>CAYZWM010000358.1:0-2721 GCA_964482155.1 uncultured Chitinophagaceae bacterium
GTATTTTGCGCGGTATTTTGCTTTTAACTTTTTTCTTCTTTTTCAAATCTGAACAAAGGTAGATGTTTTATTATTTATTTTGATTAAGCCTATGTTATGGTATTGTTTCGTGTAGGTTATTACACAGATTGCATATGGTTTATCAATAAACGCTGGTACTCCTCAGGGTCGTCTTGTGCATGCATAAGCGCAATGATATTGGCCATAACCACTTCCTGTAAATATTGATTAGGTTGTTGTAGACCATTTTGTTTTCTACGTTTGAAATAGGGAAATAGAGTCGCAAGTGTATAATACACGCCCATAGGCAAGGCCCACCAACCAGCAAAAAGACTAACGATGGTTCGTTGGTTTAACTCTTTATTTAAACAAGATTGGCAGCCTACTGTTATTCGACGATCATTAAAAGTGAATAGGATCACACTAACCACCCGGGTGGATAGACCGCCATTGACAACACCATTATTTTTATCACAAATAGGGCATTTGCCGGTATGAACTTTATCAATGAATTCTTCAATAGTTTCCTCAGAGAGTTCCGTATTCCATATTTCTATGGCGCCTTTATATTTTTCATACAAATTGCGAGAGATGAGTTCTTCGACCAGAACCTGCTGACCAAGAGCATCAAGTTCATTGTACTCATAAAGGGCTAGTAGCCTTAATTTAACCTCATGAAATTTGGTGTAATTTTCTCTCAGTTGTTCAATGGGTAGGGCCATATTCAAAGATAGCAAACTCCTTGATTAACCCATTTGCAACAGCATTTTGGTATACGCGTCTTGAGGCGATTTTACAATGCGGTCGGTCGCTCCAGATTCAATAATTTCTCCCTCTCGCATAACCAGAATACGGTCACAGATATAGCTCACAACATTTAGATCGTGTGAAATAAACAAATAAGTAAGTCGTCGTGAGGTTTTGAGTTCGTTGAACAGATTTAGAATCTGGGCCTGGACAGATACATCCAAAGCCGATACCGACTCATCACATATAATAAGATCAGGTTCTACGGCAAGCGCACGAGCAATACTAATTCGCTGGCGTTGGCCTCCTGAAAATTCATGCGGATACTTCTGATAATCAGAAGATTGCATGCCCACTTCTTCCAATAATTCTTCTACTTTGTGTTGGATGTTTTCCTTGCCTTTTACCAGTTTGTGAACCACAATGGGTTCTGCAATAATATCTCCTGCGCGCATGACCGGATTTAATGAAGAATACGGGTCTTGGAAAATCATCTGAACCTTTCTGGCAAACTTCTTTCGATCTTTTGATGCAGATTTACCTTGAAATAAAATACGTCCAGAATCAGCATCTAAAAGTTGAATAATGATTTTGGAAAGTGTACTTTTTCCACAACCAGATTCTCCTATCAGACCAAGGGTTTCTCCCTGGCGAATTTGAAAACTAACGTCTTTGATGGCCAGAGTTTTTTCTTTGCCTTTAACAAAGGTCTTATTGAGGTTGTGTACTTCAATAAAAGGGTCGGAACCAATGGGTTGAAACGTAAACCGTTTCGGCAAAAAATCCTTCGGGGTAAAAACACCATTTTCGTAATCGGCTAACTCGTGAATGGTCGGAAGGAGTTGAGATTTTTTGGAATAGTGTGGTTGACATTCCAATAAGCTTTGGGTGTAAATACTTTTAGGCGAATTGATGACCTCGTCGGTTGTTCCAGACTCGATAATTCCCCCTTTATACATGACAATGATCTCATCCGTAAAGTCCTTAATGAGTTGAATGTCATGAGAGATCAAAATCAATCCTGTGTTTCTTTTTTTACAGCTGCTCACCATATTTTGAGTAAGCGACTTTTGCAAAACACTATCAAGTGCTGTAGTAGGCTCATCGGCTATAAGAATGGAAGGATTATTGGCCAACGCCATGGCAATCATAACCCGTTGTCGTTGACCTCCAGAAAGTTGGTGGGGGTAGCTGGAATATACTCGTTCTGGACTCGGTAGTTTCATTTCCTCAAACAGACTAATCACCTGTTTTCGAACATCTTTTCGCGTTTTGTCCTGATGCCATCGAATCGATTCTTCTACTTGTTCACCACAAGTAAATAAAGGATGTAAGGCAGTCATTGGTTCCTGAAATATGTACGAAATTGTTTTACCTCGAACAGATTGAAGAATGGTGTCGTCTGCGTGCTTTAGGTCAACCTTCGAATCGTCAGGTTGAACTAAGACCATTGATTCACAGTGTATCTCAGCATTGTCAATAAGCTTTGTTATACTCATTAAGCTCACGCTTTTGCCAGAACCCGACTCACCAACAATACCAATAATTTGCCCCCGATGAAGGCTGAGATTAAAATCTCGCACTACTTCGTTTTTAACCTTCCCTTGTGGGAACGAAACATGTAAACCCTTAATTTCAAGGAGGCTGTCCACTATCGAATTCGGTCTAATGAACGTATTAATTTTTCGTCTCGTCTGATTCCACGATAAGCCAGAATGGCTAAAATGATCATGGATAATGGTACGAATGCACCGGTGAGTAATTGCCTCTCCGTTTCTAATTGGGTATAATCTTTTCCATACGTATACGAGTACATTCCCACTACAACAACGACGACCATAGCAAGAAGGTGGCGAAGAACCTCTTTGTTCGACAGCGCTTCTTCAGCCCCGTCATGGTTCGCGGCGAAGAAGAAAAGGGCATCCGCATATGGGGCTACGGCAAGACTGCCTACGAGAACCTCTTGACGCTTTT
>CAYZWM010000359.1:0-2711 GCA_964482155.1 uncultured Chitinophagaceae bacterium
TCATCGTTCGACATTTCGTCGCCCCATTCTTCTAAACCTGAATCTATATCGGTTAATTTCGGGTAAATAAATTTTGTTTCTTTCCCTTCAACTTTTGTTACCCCATTCCCTGCCGAATATTTAGAGGAGTTTGTTCTCCAGTTTCCCTGCATTACCCAATGCATTTCTTGCTCTGATTGCAGAAAATTACGATGGGTGTCTGACATTTGAAACGCGGAAGACGAATGCAGTTTGTGGCTCAAAAACACACATCCCGCTGCAGGAATATTGGTGCCATAACCCTCAACACCTTCATCATCTGAATCTCCATTGTATCCATATATTAAATCCTCCTCAACGTGAGTTGAAACATAATTATCGTTCTTATTACCTAGCTGAAAATCAACATACTGCCCATAAAAAAAAGGTGCATAGTTGTTGTCAGATCGATTAATCACAAACAGTTTGATAAATATTGCATTTGACAAAGATTCTGAATCAAACGCATAAATTAAACCCTGAATTTCTATGCCTAATTTATTTGATGTGGGAAACACATTCTCCCCATATAAATCATTCACAATAAAGTAAGCCGCGTTATCGCCCAAAAAACTTGGATAGTCTCCATTTTCAGGGTCGTATGAACCATTTTTATTCCAATCGATAAATGGGGCTAAATATGGATTTAAACCACTTTCTGAATGACTTGATGGCCAATCTTTAATGTGGTCTGGCGTGATATAACCCGCATCGTTATAATGCCTTTTATGATCATCTACCTCTTGTTTAGTCACTTCCCAAACCTTTGCCCATGTAGAGGCATCTTTTGGCAAATTATTATCATCAATTGGACCAGACCAAAGTTGTGGCTCTGATATGTCAATATTTCGATTTGCAAAAATCGTATCATCTACCATTCCTAACATCCAACTGCCGGAATACGCAAATATATTTTTTGTTGAACTTGCTGGAAATCGCGAATAAGCGCGTCCATCTTTTTGAGAAAACATGCTTCCGTTAGCCTGAACCAACATCTTGAAATTTTGTGTTTGAACATAGCCAGAATCTGGTTGCGCATAGCCTATAAGGCTAACGGTCATGCACAAAATGTAAACGAATAAGCGTTTCAAGGTTATTTCTTGATAGAGTTAAAATCCGTATTTCAATCCAATTGTTAAACTATATCCTTGATCCCATTGATTCAACGGATAGGATGTCTTATTAATAGGCGATAGATAAATGGTCGCTCTAGGCTCAAATAATGCAGTAAATCGATCATTCAGCAAATAGCTTACGCCTGCACCGATACCCATCGTGGTACCCAAAGTCGTTCTGGCAAAGTTATTATCCAGACTCACTTCATTATAATCGCCATCGAGCACAGACCCTGAGGTTTTTGTAAGAACTTCAAGACCCACATTTCCACTTAGATAAAAACCAATGTTTTTCTTATACAGTGTATACCGAATTCCAAGAGGTACGGAAACGTGTTTATACGAGTTGTTACTCCCTAAATTGTTCTTGACAGTAACTGTTTGATACGTGGTATCGTACAATGTTATCTCTCGAGGACCATATACTGGGTGGTATTCAGTAACCTTTTGCGAAGTAATATTCTCATGGGTTTTACTAACCTCTTTCTCATAATTCATAGACTCACGTCTATTAAAGTATGACACTCCACTATAGATTTCAATATTTGAAGTCGCCTTAAAATTCAAGGTTATTTCTGCAGAACTTGATATCCGTTGCTTTTCGGACTCGTTACGCGCAAGGATTGATCGTTCTTGCTCACCATTCGAATTGTCAAAACTTCTATTTCCAATACCCACTCCATAGGCAACACCTATACTCCACCTGTTTATGGGTTTAGCTGGTAAAAATTCGTCGTTGCCATTCTCAGTTGCATGATCTACGACAACTTCACTTTCCGTATCATCTGGTTCAACAGATTGGTCAATCACATCCTGATCCTGGTCAACATTGACCTCAGCTATAACGTCATCCTTGGTTTCCTCAATACCTGTCTGGTTGACGTTCTCTTCAACTACATCTTCTACTGCAACCTCTAATGGAGGTTTTTCAATTTCAATGGGTTGATCTTCTTCAATGTCCTGAACAACGTCATTTTGCACAACGTCATTTTCAATTGAAGGAGTCACATGACCGTCGTCACTTCCGGAGGTTGGCTCCTGTTGAGTTTCAATGACTACGTCTGAAATCTCCGGTTGGTCGGCACCATCGTTTTGTACATTGCTCGAAGCATCTGTATTTGTATATAATGGTTCTTCTGCACTACCTTGATTATGATTCGATGACCCGTCCAATATTGGCCGTCCTTTATTGTCATCGTGTTTCATTTGGGTAGTTTCCTGATCGATTTGCCCGGAGTTTAACTTATCCGCATCGATTTGTTGAGTGGTTTGTTGATCATTGGGTATCTGTGTTCCCTGATCACCACCTATGTTGAACATAAACAACAAAAATGCCAGCCCCAAAGAGGCAGCAATCAATTTGTATTTATGCAATACAAGCTTGTTTCGGAAAACGTACAAAGGAGTACGTTTTTCGAAAACCTTGTCCATCACATCCGGAGCGGACTCCGTATGATTATAGACCAGGTCTTTTATCTTATCTTCAAAATTTCCTTTCATTTTCTAACTTTCAATTCTTTCAATCATCTCTTTAAGATTCCTTCTCGCTCGCGCATATTGCGAACGAGAAGTGCTCTC
>CAYZWM010000360.1:0-2699 GCA_964482155.1 uncultured Chitinophagaceae bacterium
GTCTTCGATGGCCATTCCAACCTTGATTAGCCCTGCAAACAACCTTCCGGAGGCATCCATTAATCAGACCTTCAAATGGGCCGCGATACCCGGTGCAAACTTCGAACTACAGCTGGCCGACAACGCCAGTTTTTTCAGTCCAAAACAAGTCTTAACACCGTCTACTGCAGGAACCATCAACAACCTAAAAGGACGGACAACCTATTACTGGAGAGTCCGTGCCAAAAATGCCTTTACAGTGGGCAACTGGAGTGATGTTTGGAATATTACAACAGGCAGGGACCTGGGAATTAACCCAACATTGGCAGACGATATTCATGTATACCCAAACCCTGCTGGTGACCACCTTTTTATTCAAACGAGTGGCAATCTTCTGTTTACATCATTCTCCATCACCGATATGAAGTCTTCTACCGTATTGGAAGGTGTTTTAATCGGACCTATAACCCCGGTTAATATCAATCACCTAAAGAATGGTATTTATACGTTGACCCTTCGCTCCCAAAATGGCCTGGTACAGCAGAAGATTGTTGTTGGTAGGTAGGTTTAAAACAGCTTTTGTTGGGTAATTCCCTGCTCAAGCTCCAGAAGCTTTTTCTTACGCCATAACCCACCGGAAAAGCCTGTTAAACTTCCATCTTTTCCAATTACCCGATGACAGGGAATAATTACGGGTATGGGGTTTTTTCCATTGGCTGACGCAGCTGCACGTATTACTTTTTCATCTCCCAATCGGTTGGCCAGTTCCTCATACGTTATTGTTTTTCCAAAGGGTATCCGGTTGAGTTCATTCCATACACTTCGCTGGAAATCAGTACCCTTCGGTTCCAATGGGATCGAAAATTGATTCCGCTTTCCACCAAAATATTCTGTTAGCTGTTTGATGGTCGACTCCGTCCATTGGTTTGGTTTTTCTGCGGTATTGTTGCTGCCAAAGACCAATTCCACGAGGCCTTTATCGGTACATATTACTTCCAGGTTTCCCAATGGGCTATCGCTAAATATCTCCGAATAAAATAAGGTGCTCGGCATCATTCTAAGTATATTGTGATTCTTAAACCTATGCGAATTAACAAGAATATACCAAACTTATTATCGGGCTACCGTCTTTTGATTTTCCCGGTCCTCCTATTCCTTATTTTGAAGCGAGTAGAAGTGGCGTTTGCCTGGTTAATATGCATTAATCTCATCACCGATATATTGGACGGTATCATTGCGCGTCGTTTTAACCTTCAAACCTCATTCGGAGCAAAGTTGGATTCCGCTGCAGATGTCACCACTTATGCAGCAGCAATCTATGGCGTTTATGTATTTAAGTGGGTTGAAATTGAGCCCTTTAAGGCCTTGTTTTTTGGATTTGTTGGGCTGTACACGTTTAGCATGGTTGTAGGATTGATCAAATTTAAACAACTACCCAGCCTGCACTTATACTCCTTCAAAATCATGGGTTATTTTCATGGTATTTTCCTATTTATCCTGTTCGTTTTTGGCTTTGTTAAGGTGTTGTTTTTTGTCGCATTGGGTTGGGGTATTTGGGCTTGCTTTGAAGAGATTTTAGTCCTTCTTGTCCTTAAAAAAATGAAGAATAATGCAAAAGGATTATTCTGGGTATTAAAAGATAAAGGCTGGTAGAATGATCGTATTTGGCATAGCATATCTTCTCCTCTTGCTGATGGCCCTTCTGTTTCAGTTGGCCATCAAAAGAAAAAACAAGGACAAAGCTTCGGGTCAATCGTCTTGGGGAAAATTTATCGTATTTGCCCTAATCGCTCCGGTTATTATGTCCGTGTATTTTCTGTTTCCTCAATTTCAAGAAGCCCTTCATCTGACTATAGGTCTGTTAAGTATCAGTGAGTTAGCCATTCAATTGACCAAGCGCAATACGCCTATATGGATTACATTCTTGTCGCTAATCGGAATGGGTTTGATCGGTTTCAGTTTTTGGAACCTGGTTCGTCCGTCTTCGGACTTTTCTTCCAACCAACTGGCCTCCGTCTATTTTACCGTCGTCATTTTTGATAGTTATTCCCAACTGACTGGCCAGATGTTTGGCAAACGGAAGCTGTTTCCCCGAATTAGTCCAAATAAAACCATCGGTGGTTTGATCTTTGGTATGGTTGCGACACTGGTTTCCATATCCCTACTTGCCCTTTTCACAGACCATTTTGCCCTTAGCCTGACTTCGTGCGTTGCCGTTCTTTTTCTTGCTTTTGTTGGAGATACTTCGGCTTCTCTGATCAAGCGAAAGCTTGGAATAAAAGACTTTAGCAAGCTCATGCCCTATCAAGGGGGTGTGTTGGATCGATTTGACAGCTATTTGATTGCCAGCCTTACCTTACCAATTTTTTCGTTACTTCACATAAATATTTAAACCATGGGAACTTCTTTAGAAAAAGCAGCGAAAATATTTTCCAGACTAAGTGAAAAAGAAAGCCTGGAACTGATGCTCAATCGTCTGTCGGTTGATAATAAACCGCCACAAAACTCTCTTCCAAAAAATGATTATCACCCCGATTCAGTTGCCGAACGCATCCAGGCAGCGACCAATCATAAAACAGATCAGTTAACCCAACACAACACGCAGTCTGACTTTGGACTTCTCAAAGGAAGTATAGAAAACTTTGTGGGATATACCCAAATACCCACCGGCCTTGCTGGGCCAATTCGGGTGAATGGTTCAGAAGAGTGTTCCGATGTTT
>CAYZWM010000361.1:0-2637 GCA_964482155.1 uncultured Chitinophagaceae bacterium
AAGCTCTCCTAAAGATGGGTCGAATACTTCATCCTTGCCACACCCAATTTCATCAAAGGCGCCGTTTCCATCGTCACAGAATTCGGGCCTGTTGTATATAACCCACCAGATAGTGTAGGCCGTACTGGGCTCAAGGTTTGTTGTATATCCCTTTAGTTCTATCGATGCTTTATTTCGAATCAAGAACGTCGCTCCAGCCTCGTCTGCCCAAGGTTCCACGGTGCGATCAATCATATTAGATATGGTTAAAGTAGGCATATCACCTGCAATGGCTGTGTTGGACAAAACTAAAGCCATAATGGTTAAAAGAAAAAATGTTTTAAAAAAACGATTAATTATCATTTTTACCCCCTCATGTTTAAGAAATAAACACTTTCTAAATTTATTCAGAAAGTGTTTAATCTTGAGAACCTCTGAATATTCTGATCAAGCATAGAGGCCCATGGTTGCGAATATGGATTCTTCTTTGACATCTTTCCTCGTACTATTTTGTAGATAACCACGGGCTCATATCCATGGAACTTGCAGTGGAAGCCCTGTTTATATTGGTGGCTAAATGCCCTCAAATTCCATGCAACGATGGCAGAAACCCATATCTATTTAGAAAAGTGGTTTTCTGCTATAATTTGATCCCTCAATTATGTTCCCCCTGGTTGGCATTAGTTTAATACCGCTTATTTCTTTCATTGGTTCATTGTTACCTTTGTTTTTGACGAGTAGACGATATGTTTTTTGACAAGTTCTGCCACTCGCTCCAAGGTTGGTATCTTAAGTAAGGAATAGTGACTGCCCTTTAACTCGATAGTTACTGACAGGGTTGGTAATAATGATTGCCAAAGTTCGGCCGAACGAGCAGATACCCGCTCCTCAACCTGTGTAGACGCCATAATCAGTAAGGTTGGCACATTTTCGGTTAAAGGTCGGGCGTTATAGCGGTGTAAGGCACTTATGTTCTGGCAGAAGATCTGAAAGAGGTTTATCATCGGGAACGGTTCTTGACTCCTATCAATTAGCCCCTGCTTCTTTGCCTGAGCAAGCGCAGTTTGCAATTTTGCTTCAATATTGTCGTCTTCTTTAAAGTCAAATGAAATTTGTAGGTCAGTTCCCGCTAAGTCCGATACATACCATCGCACCAAGGATTCTTGACGACACAAAGGTTTTTCTATTGGTACCGGGCTGTCAACCATAATTAGACTGGCAATTTTTTCACCTTGGTTAACGAGTTCCTGTGTGACCTGAAAAGCCAATACCCCCCCCAGAGACCAACCTCCCAAACGATAAGGGCCGTGGGGTTGTACGAGGCGCAATTCGTCAATGTAGCGCTTGGCCATCTCCGATATGGAAGGTGTGTTTTTCCCAATACTATCCCCCGATGTCTGTATTCCATAACTGGAAAAATCTGGAGCCAAGATATTGGCCAACTCGCGATAGCAAAAAACAGTGCCTCCTGATGGATGAAACCAAAATAGGTTTTTAGAGGATTTACTACCTCGACACAAAAGAACAACTGAAGTTGTGACCTGTAATTCACCACTCCGTTTACGGTCTATTAATACCGCCAACTGATTCAATGCCGGGCACTGCATGAACACTTGCACATTAAGCTCCACATCAAAGACATCACGAATCGCAACAATTAGTCGAACGGCGCTGAATGATGTTCCACCAACTTCAAAGAAATCATCCTTACGTGATACTGTCGGTAGTTGTAGGATGTCCTTCCAGAGTCTCGCTAGGGCTATTTCGGTTTGAGTAAGTGGTGACTCTGCATTCGCTATCCGACCTTTAACCAGAGGGTGAGGCAAGGCTCTTCGGTCTACTTTTCCGGTGGCGCCAAGGGGGAGGCTATTGAGAAACATGATGTATGTGGGAATCATATAGTCGGGCAGGAAATTTATGCAGTGCTCTCGCACCATTTCAGAGGTAACTGCTTTCGAATTTCGTACCACATAGGCGACCAAATATGTATCCGTGGGTTGTTCGCCGATAACTTTTACTACCGCATTTTCAATCGCGGCATGCTGCTGAAGAACGCTCTCTATTTCCCCGAGCTCAATACGAAATCCCCGTATTTTAACCTGGCCATCTTCTCGTCCCAAAAATTCGATATAACCCTCCGGCCGTCGTACGCCCCAATCACCAGTACGATATAACCGTTCACCTAGTTTCACATGATGGAAAAAAGCTGAAGTTGTTTTGGCAAGATCTTGCCAATATCCTTTTGCCACACCAAGCCCACCAATAAAGAGTTCACCGGGAACATTATCTGGACGAGGTTGAAAGCGAGCATCTAGCACATGAATGGTCTGGTTGTTGAGCGGATATCCATAAGGGATGCTTTTCCAGTTAGGATTGATCTCTTTAATAGGGAAGTGGATAGACCAGATAGATGCCTCAGTGGCGCCACCAAGGCTGACGATTTTTGCTGAAGCAAAATGTTTGAAGCGATCAGCCAACCGTACAGGTACCCAATCCCCACTTACCATTAATAGACGTATAGGCAAGGGCTCAGATATCTTATGGTTTTCCAAGTATTCTAATAAGAGTTGTGCCAAGGCGGGTACAGAGTTCCATATTGTTACTTCATGCTTTCTCACAAGTGCTTCACATTGGGCAGGATCACGCTGAGAACCGGAA
>CAYZWM010000362.1:0-2630 GCA_964482155.1 uncultured Chitinophagaceae bacterium
AACGCATTCATATACTCAAATAATCCGGGTGAATCTTTGTTCACCCCCCACAGTAGATTCCCACTTTGGTCTGTTCCTATTGCCCATGCTTCAGCATTTCCATTGTCTAGTACGCTTGATTCTGTCAAGACCCATTGAGGGTTTAATTCATCTTGGGAAAAAACCATTGCTATGGATAGGCAAATCGACAATATTGTGAGAAAAAACGGCCTTAAATTCATGAGATTATGTTTTTGAGTAACTGTCGGTTCTGTTGCACTACTTTCGATTAACTCCGAAAGTTATCACTTTTAAATCTTTGACTGCTCAAGAATAACCTATACATAGCAATTTTCATGGTCGGTAAGGATAATTGAGACAGAACCCGAGAGATAAATGTCTAGACAAGGCCCAACCTGGTAGTGTTGAGCTTTCTCGTTTAGCTATTGAATTCATCATAGCTTTAACGCTTACACCGAAGCTTCAGCGCTGGCGCTAACGAAGATGAAATAAAAGCTCGTAGCCCCTAGGGGCCTTAAATCGAACATTTGTTGTATATATTTGTCTGATAAACAGCGCACTACGTTTTTTTCGTGTTGTGAAAAGTTGAGAAGATTGATTCATATTTGTCAACTGCATATTAGATGAATAAACCACTTCATGAGAAGTAGAAATACATACCATTCGATGATCAAAATAGCCTATGGTTTAGACATTCACGAACAATGGCTTCTTAAAGAGTTTTTAAAGGCCATTCCCAGATCAACATGTCACGGATGGAAAGATGAGTTTAAGGAGAAGTTTATTGGTTATGATTTTGTTTCCGCATACGAAGGCGTGGTCTTGATGGATACCGTAACGTCTTCATAGGTCGAAGCGAATCTCAACAAAACAAAAGTCCTCTCTATCCAACAACACTTTACCCTCCTTTATCGAGTAAATATGTATACTATTTCCGTAGTAGTCTCCCAGGTATATCCTGTGCTTTGATCGTAGTATGTGTGTGCCCATGGCTTTGATATAATGAGCTGTTTATCTGAAAGAGTTTCTACGGAATAGACATCAGAATAGGACCCTACCTTCATTATTAAGGTGTTAGAATCACTTTCATAAACATAATCCCCTGATCTGTCAATGATAATATCTGGACTATAATCAGTGCTCAGTTCTCCCGATTTGTTCCACACTAAGGTCTCGTCAAAAGAAATGTTATATGTATATTGGTTATCAATACTAAGATTCAACCCCCCTACTTCATTTTCAGTAGTTGAGGTATAGGTTTGATAAACTGTGCCATTCACAGTCTGTTTCCCATCTCTATGATACAAGCTATCAAAATTCCATTCACCGGTTATTTCAAAAGAAAGAGTTGTGTCGATTGAATTGGTGACTGGTGTAGGAGAAGTTTCGGTTTGACAACTGCTAAAAAGGAAAAGGGCAAACCCTGCCAAAATTGGAATAAATAATTTGTTCATTGATCTCTGTGTTTTTAGTATGTTTCTGTTAATAGTGGGAACTTCTAACATGACTATGCAAATGTTGGATTGCCCATCTTTGTTATAATGTCAATTGGAATTTGGTTTTGGGGACAAAAAAAAAGGTGAACAATCGATTTAAGGCTGAACTGACCGTTTCTCGAATGATTCATTCATCAGCAAGAAAGCAAACCACTTTTCAACGCCACGATTTTTGAAAAATATCGGAAAAGCGCAATGCACTCAGAGTAAATCGTTATGTCGCTTTTAAGGTTCAGGTTGGCCAATTAGTATTGGTGCATAATGCAACAAAATTGAACCCGCTTGAATCTAGAATGGACGAAGGTTAACTTAGCTCCTTTTTAGATTGAACCAATACATTGAATGAGACACAATGAATAAATTATTTATCTTACTTCTAGTTTCGATGACTTTTGGATTTTCATCAAACGATGATGTCTCAAATTACGATTTGATTATCCAAAATGTCCAGCTATTTGATGGAGACACACTTTACCCCACCGCCACAATCTTAACTCGAGAAGGTATAATTGTAGATATTATTAGTAATCGAGTTACAACATTCTCTGGTGAAAACGTGATAGATGGAGAAGGCAACACACTCATTCCTGGTTTAATTAATGCGCATGTTCATGCTTTTCGCAAAGAGCAGACTAAAGAAGCCGCTCAATCGGGAGTTCTTACGTTACTTGACCTTTTTACACCTAGAATAAGTAGAGCCAAAGCACTTAAACGTCTAGGCAACCATTCAAAGGACAATGCATACTTTTATTCCGCAGGACGAACCGTTACCGTTCCAGATGGACATTGTACTCAATTTGGTAAAGTCCCCACAGTTTCAAATGCATCAGAAGTGCCTCAATTTGTCGAAAATAGAGCGAAAGAAGGGTCTGATTTTATTAAAATAATTATTGAACCGGGTTCGGCCTCGTTCCCTCGAGCGACTGTAAATGATGAAATGGTACAATCTGCGATTAACAAAGCCAAAGAAATGGACCTCGTATCTATTGCCCATATCTCCAGCCGGAAAGATGCAATTAAGGCAGCAAAAATGGGAGTAAACGGTCTTGCACATATTTGGAGAAGAGACACAACGGCAATATCCGAAGAAGAGTTAGCCATATTTAAAGAGCAAAACATATTTATAATTCCAAC
>CAYZWM010000363.1:0-2619 GCA_964482155.1 uncultured Chitinophagaceae bacterium
GCGTTGCGGGTGGGCATAACACAGTCAAACATATCTATACCTAACGCAATGCTTTCGAGAAGGTTTTCAGGTGTCCCCACCCCCATCAGGTAACGTGGTTTATCATTGGGTAAGATGCCGCATACCAAATCGGTCATGGCATACATATCTTCGTGTGGTTCTCCAACGCTCAATCCGCCAATGGCATAACCATCTGCAGTCTTACTGGCTATATACTCCGCACTTTGTTTGCGCAATTCAGGATACACACTGCCTTGAACGATGGGAAATAAGCTTTGCTCGTAACCGTATTTCGGACCTGTTTTATCCATTTGGTCAATACATCGGTCCAACCACCTATGTGTCATGCGCATAGAGTTTGCTGCGTAATCGTATTCACATGGATAGGGTGTACACTCGTCAAAAGCCATGATGATGTCGGCACCGATAGATCGTTGCGTATCTATCACGTTTTCGGGCGTAAAAAGGTGTTTTGAACCATCGATATGGCTTTTAAAAACGACGCCTTCTTCTTTTATTTTTCGCTGATCTGAAATAGAATATACCTGATACCCTCCACTGTCTGTGAGAATATTGCGATCCCAATTCATAAACTTGTGTAAGCCACCGGCTTTTTCAAGCAATTCTACTCCTGGTCTCAAAAACAAGTGATAGGTATTGCCCAAAATGATTGGGGCATTAATATCTTTCTTCAGACTCTCCTGTTCAACCGCTTTTACAGAACCTTGTGTTCCGACCGGCATAAAGATTGGGGTCTCAATCTTTCCATGCGGAGCATCAAGCACGCCTGCACGAGCATTGGACTTTCCGTCCTTTTGTTCTAACGTAAATTTCATAAACACCTATCCTTCAAAATGAAGGAAGAACTGAATTAATTTAGGCGACATTCTAGAAAGAGAAGAAGCATAGATAAATTGGTCGGGAACCAACGAATTACCTATACCATTACTGATTCTTATTTCTGGTGAGAATTTAAAAAACTCATAATACAGATCAAAACCAGCACCAAAATCGTAGCTAAATGTAGCGGGATATAATGCCACTACAGGTTTTGTGTTACTTCGTTCTGTATCAATGTCAGAGGCAAAATCATATCGATAAGTAGCTCCTCCAATCCAGTAAAACCTCTTGTTGTGATTTCTTTTGGACTTGTATTTCAATAGAAAAGGAATTTCCATGTACGTCGAGCTCAATTTAGCTGTTTTCACCTCACCTCCTCGAAAATTATATTCCAAATGTCGTTCCACAAATTGGATGTTGACCATCGTTCTAAAATCCCAATACTCGGCGAGTTTTACATTCATAATACCACCAACACCAAAGCCAGGAAAGCTCTTGGTTTCTATTCGTTGGATCGTGTCGTTATTCATAAAACCGGTTGACGTAGAATACTTTAGCTTTCCGTAATTCCCGATGATAGAAAAACCAAAATGCAGTTTATGTAGGTCGTACGTAGGATTTATTTCCTGTGCTTTAGCGACAGAAAACAGCATGAGAAAAGCGGCCAAAAAACCACTACGACTGTAGAACTTATTATTTCGTACCCTCATATATTGAACTAATTCCAAATGATAAACGCGTAAACTCGGTGTTTTTGTACCCGCACTTTTCTAAAATATCCAAAAAGTTTTTGCCATCCGGAAAATGTTTGACCGATTCTGGCAAATAAACATAGGCTTCTGTACTACCTGAAAACAATTTTCCCCATAAAGGAAGTATGTATTTTGAGTAGAAATGGTAGAATTGTTTAACTGGAAACGTATTGGGTTTAGAAAACTCCAAAACCGCCAGTTTCCCACCCGGTTTTAATACTCTTTTCATTTACATGAGTCATTTTTACAAATTTTCGTAATTCCGAACACCAAAACCTACGGTTATGGCATCAAAGGAATTGTCTTCAAACGGCATATTCTCACTATCCCCTTGAACAAGGGTAATATTTTTAATGCCTTTTTTTTCTAATTTCTTCCGACCAACATTCAACATGTTTTCTGACAAATCGAGACCGACCACTTCCTCTGGTGCAAGCTTAAGTGAAGCAATAGCCAAATCGGCCGTACCGGTTGCCACGTCCAAAATTCGTTTAGGATTAAGTGGTTTAAGCTTCGCAATCGTTTTTCTTCTCCAGACATAATCGATGCCAAACGACAGAAAATGATTAAGAAAGTCGTATCTGTGCGAAATACTGTCGAACATTTTTTCTACCTGATCTCGCTTTGAACCTTCCTTGCTGTAAGGCTTAACCTCTGTTTTTGTTGGTTGCAATTGTTAAAGTCTTTATGAAAAAATTATGTTTGCAAATATCTGTCATGACAATCAAATCAGCAAAATTTATAAAATCATACACAGCCATTGAAAAAATGGAGGTGTCTGAGACCCCTGAATTCGCTTTTATCGGCCGTTCAAACGTGGGTAAGTCCAGTCTAATCAACATGTTAACTAATCGCAACAACCTTGCTAAAACGAGTAGTAAACCGGGTAAAACACAATTGATTAACGAGTTCTCTATAAATAACGTATGGAACCTGATTGATTTACCTGGCTATGGGTTTGCTAAAGTGCACGCCCGAAAAAAGGCATTTTTCAGTTCCATGATTCTTGAATACCTGGAAAACAGAA
>CAYZWM010000364.1:0-2576 GCA_964482155.1 uncultured Chitinophagaceae bacterium
GTAGGCTTCGATGTCCTGTTTTTTCAAGACTTTTGCAGCGCGTGCACTCCGTATTCCACTAGCGCAACAGGTGATTATGGGCTTGTCCCATTGTCTGATTTTTTCAAGTTGAGTTGGCAAGGTATCAAGCGGTATGTTTATTGAACTATTTCCATGGCCTTGACTGTACTCTCCCTCTGTACGAACGTCAATGACAATTGCACCTCGATTGACCACTTCACTTAGATTGACTTTATACCCAAAGAGTTTCTTAAATATTCCAAACATGCTGCAAAACAACTGGATATATCGTAATTTATCGGCAAGTTTGCCATCGAAAGATTTGATAAACGTATAAGCAGAATAATAGGTTGACGTCGGTATGAATAAAGAAGAGGTATATGAAGCATTAGTCGTCCAGTTGGAAAAGCAACTGGTAGAGCTACAAAATGCCATAAACAAGGTTCAGGAATCCATTGTGGGTGAGGAGAAGAGTACGGCTGGAGACAAATATGAAACAGCCAGAGCTATGGCTCATACAGAGCTTACTCAATTGAGTAGGCAACTTGCAGGCGCTAAACAAAGTGCCAGTGTTTTAAATCAAATTAAGCCCAAAACGGTTCATGATACATGTCGGTTGGGTTCTTTGGTGCGAACGGAATCCAGAATGCTTTATCTGTCAGTGGGTTTTGGTAAGTTCAAAACAAAGGAAGATACCTGTTTTGCTATATCAGCAGGTTCGCCTATTGGCCAGGCTTTACTGGGTAAAGGAAAAGGCGATCTATTGAAAATTGGGGATCGGGAAGAACATATTATTGATATCAAGTAATTTTATCGCATGAAGTTAATCTCATTCAATGTTAATGGAATACGAGCCTCCGTTGGGAAGGGCTTGTTAGATACAATAGGGGCACTCGATGTAGACATATTTTGTGTGCAGGAGACAAAGGCTCAGGACGATCAGGTACAAACGGCTATGGAGAACCTAAACGGTTATCATAAGTATAGCAATTCGGCAGTAAAAAAGGGATATTCGGGTGTTGCTGTATTCACAAAGAAGGAACCGATCAAGGTTTGGTCTGATATGGGAATAGAAGAACACGATGCGGAAGGACGTATAATTACCCTGGAGTATGAGGATTTCTATTTTGTTAATGTTTATGTGCCTAATAGCGGTTCTGGTCTAAAGAGACTTGACTATAGAAGTCAATGGGATCGTGATTTTAAAAATTTTCTGGAAGGTCTTCAAAAAAAGAAACCTCTGATATTAACTGGAGACTTGAATGTTGCCCACGAGGCCATTGATTTAAAGAATGATAAATCGAATTATAATAAAACCAGTGGGTTTACTCAAATAGAGATTGACGGATTGGATCACATATTAAATACGGGTTTAGTAGATACATTTAGAAAGCTCTATCCTGAAGAAGTTAAATACAGTTTTTGGAGCCAGCGTTTTAATGCAAGAAAAACCAACGCGGGTTGGAGAATAGATTACTTTCTGGTGTCAGAGAGCCTTATGCCTAGAGTAAAAGATTCCACAATCCACAACGAGATCTTTGGGTCAGATCACTGCCCTATAGGCTTGGAGTTAGAGTAGGTGCCCACACGAACGTGCGGCATAGTCAGATCATAACCAAGTTCGGTATTTAAGCGATTGATAAGATGAGCAGAAAGCAATGGAGACTCTACCTCCATGTTTTGATGTACAAAGAAATTTATTTGTTGAATGCCGTTGTCTATCCAGTTGGATATTCGTTCAAACCATTCGTCTAAGCGGTCATAGTCAGAAGGGTGATTCGCTCCTGTGTAACGTACGAAGCAGCTTGGCGTGGTTAGGCGCATGTGCATTAAATCCCTTCTTCCTGCTGTGTCCGTAATGGTGTTGCTGATGTTATTTTCCTCTAAGAGTTGGTAAAGCATGTTAGAGACGGTGTGATCGTTATACCAGTCTGTATGCCTGAGTTCAATCGTTAGATTAACGTCTTTGGGCCAAAGGTTGATAAAATTGGATAAGTCGTCGAATTTATCGGGTTTGAAGTTTGGGTGCATTTGAAGAAAACATGTACCGAGTTTCTCTTTAAAGTGCGAAATTGAGAATAGGTAGTCGTCCAATTCCGCTTCGCAATTTTTAAGTCGTCTAAATTGACTGATTAGTTGGGGAATTTTAGGGAAAAACTTAAAATTAGCGGTACTCCTTTTGTGCCATTTCTCAACGATTGGAGCAGGGAATATCCTGTAAAAAAATGCGTTTAGTTCGATGGAATTAAATTGAGTGGAGTAATACTCAAGTTCTTTATTTCCTGTACCTTTTGGGTAAAAGTTTTTGAGATCTACCTTATTCCACTTCGCACAGCCGACAAAAATATCTGGCTTGGACAGTAGTTTATTTGAGTTTAGTAGAACACGGTCGGTATCTATATGATCCGGTGGGAGAGATAAATCTAATTCTCCCGGGTTGTCAACCTTTCCAAATTTCATTGAATAAAGATATAATAATCAAAAATAAAAAAAGGGGACGTTTTAGCGTCCCCTTTGTTATTGTTTAGAATGTTAATTATTCAATGATAATTTTCTGATTGTACACTTTATTAAGT
>CAYZWM010000365.1:0-2553 GCA_964482155.1 uncultured Chitinophagaceae bacterium
CAATAATTCAACCTTATATTCGTCCGTTGAAGGCTGAAAGTGTGCACTGCCAACCCCACTATGGTCGGTCAAAAAAGCATAGGTTCCATTGGTTGCTAATGCGGCTGAGCGCATGAGGTATTCAAGCAATCTATTGACTTTACCTCCTACTCCACTCGCTACCAACGGAATAATGCGAATCCCTTTTTTTGCTGCGGCCTCAATGGCCTCTTGCATCAACTTGGCTTTATCGACGTTTGGTGGTTCATCCAATACAATAAACAACATTCTTGCACGTGCATCATTACTCCATTCAAAGTTTTCTACGCATTGCTTAAGAGCAATTTCCACCGCCTCATCACCGCCTTCGCTTGCACTCTGTTCGCCTATAAACGCGGTAACCTTCTTAGCATTTCTTGTCAAAGGGAAAGGCTTGGTGACGTAACTGTTTCCTTCACATCGATAAAACAAACTTCCAACGCGCAGATTCAGCGATTCATTTTTATCTGAAGCCTTTTCTAAAACGTCCTTAAGTTCCGAGGTCAGATAGTTTATTTCGTCTGACATAGAACCTGTGGCATCAACCATAAAAACGATGTCTATGTTGTCTGAGATCGTGCATTCCTGACTGACCTCTATCAAATTGATACCCTTATCAAACGTGGCAATTTGGTTACTCGAATATGTTTGAGCATGAACTGACACCTCTATTCGAGAAGGTTTCTCTCCTTCCTTAAATAAATCTGACCACAATTCAGCTTTACCCGTATTGTCTGTGCGAGTCTGCCAAATGACGGAACCCTTTTTTGACAATAACGAAACCACGGCATCAATTACAGGAGCCTTGTCCGTGTTTAATACCTGAACCGTATAGCGCTCTTTAGGGTGAATGCCCCAGGTGTTGGCTTGATAAACCAGGTCCTTATTCATTACGTTAGGCCATAAATCCCACTTTGAAAAGTCATTTACTTCTCCAGCGGTTAGCGTACCAGCCTGTATTGATGTTGATGTAAATCCGTCTGTATTCAAATCGAGATAAGTGGCACGTTGTCTTTGAGATTCCAGCGCGCCTATTGCAACGGAATACTGTTTGACATTAGTCTGTTTACTTAGTTTCCTTTTCAGACCTCCCGAAATCCTTGACTGACTGGCCTTTCGAGTTGATCGCGCTAATACCCCGCCTTGAACGCCAATCGATCCGGCGCCAGGCGAACGTTTGACTGCCACTGTTTTTAAGCTCTCCGATTTAGACACGCTTCCAAAATGGGAGGATGCAAATACAGTCGTGTCAATTGTGATGACTGAGGTGTCTACCGGAACCACTGAAGCAAGGACTGTTGTGTCTTTGGTAATGGTGTTGCTGGAGGAATTGGTTTGATTGGCTTTTTCGTGAGAAATACAGGATTTAAGAGTAAAAATAACCAACGAACCAACTAAAAATGTGCGTGCAATTTTTGGTAAAGTATTCATGACGTTGTTTTTAAGTTCTTAAAATATAACGAAGAACTAAGACAAACCTATACGAACAGGCAATCGTTTTGACTAACGGTGTGATTGGTTTGACCAGAGGAAGGAGTGGGTATTGGCCTACTTAACCAGCAATATGAATAATCCGAAGCTCAACCCACTTTGGTTGCCATTCCTCACCAACGGTAAGCGAAGGATTACATGGGTAAATTGGAAAATTGCCAAAGTCTACCGCGCCATCTTCAATATATCCTCCAACCCTTTATCGTCGAACAGGTTAAAGTTGAGCATAAAGGTAATCCGTTGTCCAAGGCTGTTGAACCCCTGAAGGTCTTGTGCCTCACTGATCATAGTTGATCGGAAAAGAGGCACATAGATTTCTAGAAAATCTGGGATAATATTTAACTGCACACCTCCCGAATAAATAAAAGCATCCCCTTCGTTGATGTTTGGAGCATCTTTAAAATTGTTAAACGTATATAGGTCCAGATAAACACCAATGGGCAACTTCAATGGCAGGTCGGCATTCATATTCACAGATACTGCCCATTTACCCATATTGCCAAACACCCCAGGCTCTTTCAAAAAGACATCTCGTGCCAGTATTTGTTTACTATACAGACCCGTTGTTGCCCCACGGCCCATTAAGGTATGGTCGAAGGTATAGTCCCATTTACCCCCTTCGGCGCCCATTCTATAATGATATCTGGAGTCTTCGGATGAATCTAAAAACACGCCTCCAAAAATGCGAATGTCAAAGCCTTTTTTCTGCATCTTGTAGTTAATTCGCTTCTTGTACTCGAGGTTTAACTTGGCAAACATATCTGCCGATTTGGTCATCGTAACAGCCTGTAATGCCGTATCATATCGGTGCGTACCTGAGTTTGGAGTTCCTACCTGTAATGTGGCTTTAAAGCTTGAAGGATTTAAGGCTTTCGTATTTTTTATATGGTAAATCACTTCATAAAATTGATCTGCCAACTCTTCGTCAATCTGTCTTCTACCTAATGCGGAACCTGTATCGCTAGCGAGTGAATTAATTCCTTCTTGTTGATTAAAATTTGAGTTCATGGAGATCAAACTCGAACGCAACATTATAGATGAAGT
>CAYZWM010000366.1:0-2521 GCA_964482155.1 uncultured Chitinophagaceae bacterium
CTTGCTCAACAATATTATTCAGATACTTCACCCTTCGAATCTTGATCTTTTTTACCGATAAACTTCTCTTGTCTACTACCCGTATTCCTGATGTATTGGCTCCACTTTTGTCAATGTTTATGATTCTTGGTTTACCGTTGTTCCCAATGGCTTTATTCAAGAATTTCTGTGCTGATCCTTTCATCCTTGCTCTTTGTTAATAGGAAATCAATGGTACTCCCATACTTATCTACTGCTCTATATAAATATCGATCCTTGCCTCCAACTTTGATGTAGGTCTCATCCATTCTCCAGCTATCACAAACTTGTTTCTTCCTCTTGTGCATATTAGATTCAATCATTGGGCTAAACTTAAATACCCAACTTTGGATTATAGTATGGTCCACTTTTACTCCTCTTATTCTCAAAATCTCTTCTACATCACGATAACTCAAGGTAAATCTGACTTTGAAATAGACTGCTTGAAGAATTATTGATTTTGGATATCTGTGACGTTTAAACATAAAAGTAGTTTTGATCAGCAAATCTAAAGATTTAGTAATTTGCCATAGTTAATGCAACAGAACCCCTTAAACGAGTTTATATTAAAATATGAGGCCCAAAGAATTCAGCAGAAACCGTGTTTTGGAAAAGTGCATTATTCTCTTTTGGAATGAGGGATACAATGGCACTGGTATTCAAAAAATAGTTGATCGAACAGGAGTGAACAGGTATTCACTGTACGAAGAGTTTGGGAATAAGAAAGGGATACTACTTGCCTCCTTGGAGCTTTATAAAGAGACCGATCTCCCTTGGAAACTATTGTCTCAACCTTTATCAATACAGGACCTTTTATTTCAATTTTATTCGAGTTTCTTTAATCCATCCAAACGCAATAATCACCCCATAGGATGTTATATCTCTACTATGGCGATGGAACTCAGAGAAACCACTGAAATGCAGTTGTTTTTTAACGCATACTTGAATTTACTAAATCAAAGAATTGGCAAATTACTGAAAGAAAGATCAACTTTGAGCCCTAATGAATCGGCAACTATTTCACAACTGCTAATTACATTCTATTGTACAAGTATGGGTATGTATATCATTTTCCCTCATAAAGAAACACAGAAATATCTTCAAGACAACATAAAAATTATCACCAAATGTCTAAACAAATAGATGAAAATCTACTAATAAAAAAGGCCTTGCCTATTTTCTGGGCGAATGGTTACAAGGCTGTTTCATATCAAGAACTCGCAGATGGAATGGGTATAAGTAAATCTTTTCTATATAATCAATGGGGGAAAGAGCAACTTCTATTAGATAGTATAGATTGTTACCTCTCAAGAAATATTGATCCCATATTTCACGCAATAGAACATAGCGAAAGAGGAGTTGAAGCAATAAGAGATGTTTATCATGAAGTGGCAAAATCAAACTTTAATGACGATCCATGTACATGTATGCTTATGAATATTGCATTAGAACTAAAGCATGAATTGCAAAGTCTACGGCCGGTATATGACCAATTTCTCAAAAATATGAGAAGGTCTTATAGTGCTGCACTCAACCGCACCTACAAAGATGGAGGTATTAAGGACATTAATAAAATACCCGAATATGTAGAGATGTTAGTAGGCTTAATGTTTGGGTTAAATTTACTTCTTCATTATAAATCGAGTAAAGAATTGATAGTCAATATCGATTCGTATTTCGCTCTTATTGAATAATAAAGGAAAAACTTAAAATCTTAATACATTGAATTACTAAAAACAGCAAAAAAGCAAGCGATATGTATCACTTGCCTTTTTAACCACTTTAAGTTTCATGTTTTTACTCCATCCAACCTAATTCACGCAAGGTCCAGGATGCATTCCAGATTTTCGTCATACTAACTACTTTACCTTCTTCATTCATTTTAAGAGCATAAACATACTCTGCATTAGTGGTTTTATTAGTTGGAGGAACCGGACCTCCATCTCCAGTATGGGTTGCTGTGTACGTTGCAAAAAAGAGTGCTATGTTATTAGCTTGATCAAAACTTGAGGCATGTAAATCGTAACTACAACCAGGTGCTATTGCTCCAAATCCAACCATCCACCCAACATAATCTTCGACAGTTTGTAGTTCTGTCAAAGGTTCGCATTGTCCATTAAATGTAGCGTTTTCAGCTACGAGATCTTTACATTTATCCCATCCTCCTAGTGATTCACAATTGTGAAAGAATTTTTCTGCGTTTTCAAAAAGTGTCATAATTTGTTGTTTTTATATGTTTACTAGTACAATGGTAATAGGCTTTATTAAGCCTGTAAATACTTTCGTTCAGAAACCACTTTAAGACTACCCGGGCAAACATTAAGATCCGAAGAAAGAATGATTTGAACCATGAATAACTCTATTTTCAAGTGTCCATGAGTTATTGAAGGCATACGGGGTTCTGTTGCATTAACTTGATTGAATTGTAAATTTAGGGGAATTTCCAAATCAAACTATGCAGCTAAAGACTTAAAAGTAGCAAACCAATTTGACTTTGGGTCTT
>CAYZWM010000367.1:0-2515 GCA_964482155.1 uncultured Chitinophagaceae bacterium
GGTTTGCTTACCCAGATATCCGAATACAATGTACTGCCTCTATCAAGTTGGCGAGCCACAACTGCATAAATGGTCTGGTCAAAACCATGTTTAGCAAAACCTTTTATAAAGAAGAATTTCCGAAAAAAGAGGAAAACTGGAATCACTGACAAAAGAGGAACAATTCCAAATTTTCGGTTCATTCGGGAAATTTAAATAATGCTACTGGAATAACCCTATTCGATTCCTTTTTAAGCAGAATCATCCGTGTAACCTACATCAACACATCGTTGACAGGCTGAATGGCAGGTGGTAAATCGTCCTCTCCCATCATTTCCTTGAGGTCAATTTCAATCGTTCTACATATCGATAACATGGGTATGTCGTTGCCCAGGCCTTCAAACGGGTTTTCAGAGTAATCGCCGACCAGTTCCATCATTAGAAAGACCCAGCCTACAATAACCGTAAAAGGTATGGAAAGCCATGCGCCCCAATCGCTTAAATCGTGAAACTCGGTAACCAATCCAAATGGTAACAAAATGATAAATATGGCCACAAAGATTAAACTGATACTCGCATACTGTCTTGGCAAAGGAAATTTCTTGATTCGTTCTGCTTTTCCCTGGTGGGTATAAAAATCGTTCAGGATTTTTTGCAACTCCATATGTCTAAAGTCGTCAATCAAATTCAAATCACGAACCATTTTTAGGTCCTGAGCCTGACTATCAATAATTTGGGTTGCGGTATTCTGACTATTAATTAGTTCGTCAATTTCATCTTGTGGTAAGCACTTGGGTAATTCCATTTTGGTGACGTCATCTGGATACAAACCGATGCCGAAACTTTTCATGCGCATTTCAGTGTATTTTTTCATACGCCCACCTTGCCCCAGATGCTCCCATTGCGTAGGAACAAGCAACTGACTCCTCAATGAATACAACCAACCAATGTGTCTATAAATCAACCTGTGTTGGAACAGTTTGAGTTGATGTTCTTTAATGTCTTCTTCTCTAAAATGATTGGAGACAAAGGACCGGACCGTGGAGCCCCACATCCGGCTGGAATTTACAATTCCACCCCATATTTTCCGAGCTTCCCAAAGTCGATCATATGAACTATTATTCTTAAAACCAACATAAAATGCGACTGCTGTACCCACTAATGATACTGGAAGCCAGGGTACTTTAAACGCAAAGATTCCTATGGAGTGCATGTATTCAATAAACATAGGAACAATAGTGGCCCAGATCGTTAACCAAATGATATGGATACCTGTAAACTGCATCAGGCCTTTGAATTTAAAATTCTTCCTTACGTACATAGGGTGTTAAAATTAGGGTTAAATCGTTAAGACAATGGACTGTTAATCCAGAAAGTCAACCTTACCGGAATCGAGATTGTAGTATGCGGAAACTATTTTAACTTTTCCGGAAGCAACGGCTTCCCCAATAATCGTTGATCTGTTCTTCAGCTCATCTACGGTCATTTGTGCATTGATTTTTACGACGTCATTAACGGTTGATCCTTCGTTTGACGCATTCAATGCTGGTGTTATATGCGATAACAAGTGATTTAGGTTATATCCATTATCTCCACCATTGATGGCGGCAGTAACGGCGCCACAACTTTGATGACCAAGGACAACTATCAATTGCGAACCACAATGGGCTACAGCATATTCTATACTGGCCATGGACGATGTATTGGCAACATTCCCAGCCACGCGTACCACAAATAATTCACCAAGCCCCGTATCAAAGGCCAATTCAGGTACTACTCGGCTATCCGCACAACTCAATACAATGGTGTGAGGCTCCTGCCCAGTGGTTAAATCTTCCCGGCGCCCGGTATCCTGCAACTTGTGTTCAAGATTATCGCTTGCAAAACGCTCGTTGCCTTGTTTTAATCGATATAGAATATCATTCTGTGTCATGTTTTTCTTTCCTTTTGAATCAAACAAAAATATCCCATTTTAGTTTAGTGCAATGCCGTACGGCGGAATAAATAGTGATTCCTTTTGTCCCAATTCAATACACCTATGGCTGCCCAAATAAATCGTGACGAAAAATCTCATGAATGAAGCCGTTTTCATTTGACCTATTCTACTTATGGCTACGCCAATTGACAATACAATGAACGTATGCCGAAGTTTACCTTCAAACCGTTCGTTCTGTCTATGGTTTCACGAAAAATGAGTTTAATAGTGAGTACTCACATTTTCTACTCAATTGTCTAAACCGGTTTGATATATTTCGCCCGTAGAGCATTAAGCATGTTCTCTATATCGACTTGATCCGATTTCAACAAAACAGCCATCATAAACCCATCGATATAACTCATGATCAAATGCGCTTCGATTTCCGGGTCCTCATATTTCATTTCTTCGCAAGCGTTGAGAACCAGGTCGTGAATGGGCAACATAAGACTGTCAAGTTGGTTTTGACTCTTCCATTTCAAGCTAAACAGCAACCTCCACAAATTGTATTCGTTACCCGGTATTTGAAATGGCCATTCCAATACACAACGGACCAGGTTT
>CAYZWM010000368.1:0-2493 GCA_964482155.1 uncultured Chitinophagaceae bacterium
TGAGTGGTTGTGACGATGATGACAAACCGCAGAATTGGACTCGGTACGAATATCTTAACGAGGCGCGTGACTACATCTATTTCAAAACCGGAACATGGTGGGTTTATAAAAGAGTTCCTGGAGGCGAGTTAGATACGATAGAGGTAACCAGCAGTTGGATTGACACAACTAAATTAACTGGTGGAGGAAATACCATGTACTTTGAACATTTACAATGGATAGCTAAGAGTAGATTAGACCAATACCAATACCGATTTTACAGGCCAGTACCGCCCCCCTTGCCTGAGTTGTTTGATAGTGAGGGTACGGTATGGAGACAATATTTTATTTCAAGAAGTAGGCCTGGGCGTGTTTTATGTTGTACTAATGTTTTTACATATCCATTTACTCAAGAAGTATTGTATAACGGTCATACGCATGAAACAAAGATGTTGAAAGACATTGATCTTATAGAGATACAAGGAAGCCAATATATGGATGTAAAACATTTTGATATTTCCGACGATGGCACATTCATCTATGACGATGACCTGGGCAGAAGTGGGGGTACCGTACAATACTATTTTGCGCCAAAAATTGGTATCATAAAAAAAGAACATACCCAAAGAAACATTTCCTGGGAGTTGGTGGAGAGTCACATTTTACAATGAAATAATAAAAACCAAATAACATGAAAAGAATTGTAACGATGCTAACCTTATGCTTGCTAGGTGTTTTGGGATTGGCTCAAAGTATCGATAGTATGAACCAGAATAGATACTGGGTTTATAAGGACCGTTTCCTGAAACATTTTACTCACATTGGGTTAGGTGCTGGCGAATCACTTCCTATGGACATTATTGTTCATGACATGAATTGTGGTGATATACAGGGAAGTCGGATTCAAGCTGGTGATGTCATGGCAAATTTGGGCATGTATTTGGCCGTATTGGCCACAGAATACCAGATTCTTAAACAAAGCGACGATAACGAAAAGTTTGAAGCATGCAAGAATGAATTATTTTATGCCATTCGAGCGATAGACAGAGTAGATCAATTTGCGGAGACATATTATCCTGGAGTGAACAACATTGACACAAAAGGTTTCTTTGTCCGAGATGATGTGCCCATTGATTATTACAAATTCTGGGAACATACGGATGATATGCCATTCCATTCATCTCATAGGACTAACGGGTTTGACGCAGACAGTATAGTTGCTCCTGATACAAACGTTTTGTATCTTGACGGAGAAACGTGGTTGCCAGCTAACGGAAGTTATCCGTTAAAAGCGACTAATGATACGAACTATTCTGGATCGCCTTATTTTGGTTTTAAGGCTTATAAATGGTATGCTGGAAATGAAACAGGGCAAGCCTGTGGGGTTTTGCGAAATGATACTACACCAATTCATGCTACGATAAGGCAAAGTAATGAAATGAGCCAAGATCATGCCTTTGGTGTTTTATTAGGCTTGAAATTTGTCCAAAAATACATCGATGACGATAGTGTATTCATTCGACCAACTCCAAATGATACGGGTATGTGGGTGATGGCAGAAACAAGGCTTATCGCAGAGCGTATCATGAGTCAAATTAGTCGAAAACATGGCAATGTAGAGTTTAAATTTCCCGTTCATGACACTACAGCAAATGTGCCAGATACCATTGTTGTTGAGTTTGATTCTGCGAGTTATATCATAATTAATCCTGTGACCAACATTCCGGTTGCTCGGGGGTGGGAGTCTTTTCTGCTGTCTGGAGGTTATGAAGTTCTAGGAGAAGCATTAACAGGATTGAATTATGATGCTGGTTTTCTTAAAATCAAAAATTACAAGGTAAAATATGATTCGAGCTGGTTTAAGCAACTTGTAGTAAATCACTTTGTAAAGCCAGAGTTGATTCCTTTTATTGACGTGCTTAAGGACAGTGCTTCGGATCAAAATTTTTGGAGGAGGACCTGGAATAATTTGCCTAATACTCTTAGTTCTGGAGGTGAGAATAATCCAGTGATTGATAATGGTCTAAGTATGATAATGCGACTTGGGGCAGTTACTGGTGCTTGGACTCACAACCAGTTTTATACACTTGCGAATACTAATAACTATCCATGGTTTGAGCTCATGTATGCAAATATGAACGGACTAACACCCTTGTTGAGCAAGGGGTATTATGATAGTTTATTAAATAACGCGTCATGTTTTGGTGTTAGTAAATGGCCAATTGACACATTAATTGATACTACGTTTGATGGGTTTGGCCAAATTCTGTCCATTGATACAACTGAATCTCAACGTCATTATCCTTTTAATAAATCTGATGTCTTTTCATTGCCAAACCGAGACTACACTAGCGATGGTTGGCTCAAAGGTGATTTCAGTGGGATAGATTATTTATTGCTTCATAATATGTATCGCTTATCTTTTGCTGGTAGCATGAACTCAACTGTACAGGCTCAAGGCTGTCCATGTGAGAGCACTGTGGCAGAGAACTATGTCAATTCATTTGTTGGAGG
>CAYZWM010000369.1:0-2189 GCA_964482155.1 uncultured Chitinophagaceae bacterium
GATGCCCAAAATCAATCATATCCACTAATTATGGAAGCCATAAGTAACCTGCAGGATCTTATCTGATTTTTGTTGACAGTGCAGTGGCTTCTTTTTTTAATGTTTTTTGTGGATGATCATAAAAACAAAACGATCGTTATATAAATCTTGATTAGTAAGGTGTAGTAAAGGGAAAATGCCAAGCGTCTTATTTAGCTTCAGAACGTGCAAGTCTAAGCCTTTAAAAAATAATCCATTACCCTAGAAAATTCTCATCCAAAAACTTCAAAAAGGTATGTAAAAATGAAAAGAAATATTATTATTTTTCTGTTTTGCTTAACTCAAACGGTATTTGTTAACGCTGAGGATCTATTTGAGCCGTACAGCTCATTTGAAACAGTAAATCCATCAGTAATGGAAGCAATTCACATAGGTGATGATTTATATCTCGCGGTGATGTTGTCCCATAGCGCAACTAATGAAAAAAACATAGATTCAATAATTTACAAATGGGTCGATGGTACTTTTATTGAATATCAGTTTATTCCCACAAGCCAAGCAAAAGGATTAGAAAGCTTTGTAATTAATGGCGAGACATATTTAGCCATTGGGAATTATCATAACGGAAGTTCGTATAATATTGACTCTAAGATCTATAAATGGGTCGATGATGTTTTTATTGAATATCAATTGATACCAACATATGGCGCAAAAGATTGGGAGCATTTCACTATTAATGGAGAACATTATCTTGCAGTAGCAAATAGCGCTGCTGATTCTCTCCCAAACGCAATATTAGACTCCGTAATTTATAAATGGGATGGAAATTCGTTTGAAGTATTCCAAACAATAACTACAGTAGGTGGCGACAGTTGGGAAAGTTTCGAAATTGATAATGTGCCGTATCTTGCCGTAACTCATCTTAATGACGGTTACACTGGATACACCCTAAACTCAATAGTTTATCAGTGGGATGGAGCCACGTTTGTTGAATACCAATCTATTCCGACTCAAGCCGCAGAAGATTGGGAAAGTTTCACCATTAATGGTGAAACTTATCTAGCTGTTGCACAATATATTGGTACTAACGTGAGTTACAACCTTAACTCTGTAATATATAAGTGGAACGGGACGTCATTTCAAACATTTCAAACAATTCCATCGCACGGAGCAAAAGACTGGGAAACCTTTACGATTGGTAATACTGTGTATATTGCTTTAGCAAATTTTAGAGATAGCGTGGAAAATCTTAATGTTGATTCAATTATCTATAAACTTGAAGGGAATTCATTTGTCGTAGCTCAAGCGCTTGCTACAACTGGCAATATAAGCTGGGAAAGCTTTACTAAAGATGGCAACACGTTCTTAGTTGCGGCGAATAACCTAAATAATTTCAATTTCGACTCATATATTTTCAAAACAATTGTCTCAGAAAATCAAGCTCCTATTCTAAACCCAATTGGACCTCAATCTGGTTCAGAAGGGCAAGCTCTTGAATTTACTGTTACGGCAACCGACAGTGTTGGAGACACTCTTACTTTCACTGCTGATAATTTGCCTACAGGTGCTACATTCACCCAACTTAATAATAATTCTGGTCTATTTTCCTGGACACCGAGTTTTGATGATGCAGGTAATTACAGCGAGGTAAATTTTACTGTTTGGGATAACGGTGTTCCTATGAGACTTGCGACAGAGCTTGTTACAATTACCATAGGAGATATTAATCGCCCACCAGAATTAAAACCAATTGGAACGATAGAAAGAAATGAAGGAGATGCAATCGAATTTACAGTAGTTTCGAGTGATCCAGATAATCATTCAGTAACAATTACACATTCCGAATTACCCCCCGGCGCTGCGTTTAATTTTGAGACTAATGTCTTTACGTGGACCCCAGATTATTTTCAAGCAGGAGTTTACGCTTTAGAATTCACTGCCACGGATAATGGAACACCAATTGAATCAAGTGTCATTGGTGTATTAATTACTGTTGGGAATATTGAAAACCCGACTCAAATAGCTGAGGATATAATAGCTGAGATTAATTTAATGGACTTATCTGATAATATCAAAACACCATATTTGGCAAACCTAATAAAAGTCAGTAAATTTGTTGAAAAGAATCAAATTAATGCTGCTGTTAACCAGGTATTTGCATTTATCTGTAAAACGATAAATTACATGGAAGATGGTACGATCTCTGAAGA
>CAYZWM010000369.1:2199-2479 GCA_964482155.1 uncultured Chitinophagaceae bacterium
CCTCAGAGCAGAAGAAATTATTGCAGATCTAGGGAGAGATCCATCAACAAATGATTGCAACTAAGTCAATTAAGTATCGCACATTATTCATTTAATCGAGAATGTGACGAGGAAATCTCTATATCCAATACTGCATGGTATTGGATATAGAGGGGATTATGGACCATACTCTTTCTAACATGGCCTATTCCTAATCTGGATGATTCACAAACAGCCCTATGGCATTAGCTAGTTCCCATCCATAAATAGGCATTTTTCAGAAGCCCTTAGTCTTGTCTGA
>CAYZWM010000370.1:0-2456 GCA_964482155.1 uncultured Chitinophagaceae bacterium
TTTAGACAAAACGGGCGACCTAACGGATCGCCCGTTTTTTTATGACTAAGAACTAAGAACTAAAGGCTAAGAACTACCAACTAAGAACTATCAACTCCGAACTACCAACTAAGAGCAATCAACTAAGCGCAATCAACTAAGAACCAGAGACTAACAACAATCAACTACATGTAAGAAAATACCCCGAATTCTAACTAGTCATATATAACTAGATTGATCATTTGGGCTCGATTCTGTGACCTAAAAAAGATATTGTAACAGATTAATCTTACATTTGGTCGGCTTTTTTTTGAATGTTTATTCATAAAAGAAAGGGCTTAACAGTAGTAGTAGTCGCATGAATAACAACAACCGCAGTCCGGTGCATTCGCATCGTGTAACGTTAAAATCGTTTTCCATCTGGTTTGAACTACATATAAATATTAATAAATTAGTATGAAAAAGTTTCTATTATTCGTTTTGGTTGGGATGGCATTGCTCATTGCACCAAACCAATCTTCCTCTCAGACCTTCTCCACTGCCAAAATTGACAATGGGAATCAGTGTGAATGGCCATTTAGCAGTACAACTGTAAGTCCTTCTGGTGATATTTATACGTTATGGCGAGATGGTGGCGGGACTTCAGCCATTTATAAACTTATCAAGTGGGGAGGATCAAGTTGGACGTCTATAGGATCATTTAATATGACGTCTGTGAATTCAGCAACGTCGTTAGGAAGTGCAAGTGATGATGTTTCTCTTGCGATTGACGGGAACGGGTATTTTCATATTGCAATACGTGCGAGTGCTACTTCAGGTGGATCTGCGTCCGAAAGAGGAATAGTCTATGGGTACAGTACGAATGGAACCTCATGGGCCTTTACCAAAGTAGATTCATACACTGACCCAAGTGGTTGGAAAAATTTGGATGATGCATCTATCAAAGTCGACAAAAACGGTAACCCTCACATCGTAGCTCAGTTTACAAATTCAAGAGTATGGAGTTATTCAATTTTTCATTACAAGAAAACAAGTTCGTGGAGCAAAAGAACTGTGTATACCCAATCTGGATCCAGTAACGAATTGAATCAGGTTTCATTTGATTTAGACACCACAGGAAAACCACATATTGCTTTCGTTGCAGAAACCAATGGATCTGGAAGAGATGGAGGTTTATGGTATATATACGATAGTACAGGGTCGCTTTGGTCGAGGGCCTATGAATTAATCCATGGGAATGGGCTAAATGTATCGCCCTGGACATCGGAGTATGAGGGGTATGGGAATGACCTAGAAATAGGACCTGATAATAAGGTCTATATTGTTTCTTATAACTATCAAAGTAAAATGAAAATGACGACCAACAAGAGTGGTTCATTTTCTACTTCAACAATTAGAAGTAATTCATTTCCTGATATAGGGAGTTTCAACATTACGAGTGGTGGTCACAAGTGTATTGGGTTTTGGGACGGAAGTTCAAGCAGGCTCAAATCCATGGTTCAGGTCAGCGGAAGTTCTTCCTGGACGGTTAGCAGCGGTGGTATTAACCCAAGTGGGGGTGGATTTTTTATCTCTTCGGTTATGACAAATACGGGAACGATAATGATCTTGTACGATGTTCCTCCTTCAGGTTCTTGTGGGTCTGGCAGTGACCGACAGCTTTGGTATGGAAAGGGGTCAATTTCATTATCCTCATGCACCAATCCATCGACACCAACCGTATCGATATCGCCATCATCAGGCTGTACAGGTAGTAGCCGAACAATAACGGTATCGGGTACCTTAAACAGTGCCACGGCCTGGCATTTATATACAGGTTCATGCGGTGGATCCACAGCAGGGTCAACCACAGGAACCACGTTTAGTGTTTCGCCAAGCTCGTCAACCCAATACTGGGTCCGCGGTCAAGGGGGCTGTGTTACTCCGGGCAGTTGCGGAACGGCAACCGCCACGATAACAACTCCTGGCAACGCAACATTCTCTTATGGAGGAAGTTCATATTGTACCAATGATTCAGATCCGACGCCTACCAAGAGTGGAACGGGTACATTTAGCTCTACATCGGGTTTGGTATTTGTCAATACGACGACCGGACAGATAGATGTGAGCGGCTCTACACCTGGCACGTATACGGTTACTCACACAGTAAACCCCTGTGCTGCAACAGCCAATACGGGCATAACAATCAAAGCGTATAGCACGTCAACCATTAATCCAAATGTGTGTGATAATTATACCTCACCAAGCGGCAAGACCTGGACAACGTCCGGTACACGCAACGACACGTTAACCAACGCAGTTGGGTGCGATAGCATCATTACCGTAAACTTGACGGTTCGAACAAAAACGTTTGCAACGATCAACCCAAATGTGTGTGATAGCTATACCTCGCCAAGTGGAAAGACATGGACTACATCCGGAACGCGGAACGACACGATAACTAATGCTGCGAGTTGTGATAGTATCATTACAGTAAA
>CAYZWM010000371.1:0-2452 GCA_964482155.1 uncultured Chitinophagaceae bacterium
GTTCAGACGTGTGCTCTTCCGATCTAAAGTTAAAGTATCGGAAGGATAGAATGTAGCTTTTCTACGATTTAAAGCACGATTTATGCAACATTTTACATCAATATGGTGTCTTTCATATAAATAGATCATGCAAATCAAGAATCCATGTCCCGTTGCCATCCAACGAATGGACAAAAAAGGCGATCAGTTTTTTTGCAATTCATGCCAAAAAGATGTCATTGATTTTCGGGATAAATCGATCGATGAAATCAAGCAAATTATTAGCTACGGAGGTTGTGGGATTTTTAATCCTGACCAAATGACTCATCAGAAAACATATGGGTTTTTCCACCGTACGTTATTCTACGGCCTGGCTCTAATTTCATTCATTGGGTTTAACATCAAACCTCTTACGGCACAAACCACAGACACTATTCCAAAAGCCAGTGAAGAGTGGACAGTCGCCCCACCCTTTAAAAAGTCAGTTTCCAGTTCGGACAATACGCGCTATAACCTTGAAAAGAATCCGGATGCAAAACAGAAAAAAACAAAACATAAAAAGTTTCGACGAGGCATATTTAGGAAAAGGGCTCTTATGGGTTGCCCGTCATTTTAAATAAAAAGTTCTGACGCGATTTGATCCGCAAACGATTTACCCTGGTCTGTCAACATTAGGTTCTGACCGTTTAATTGAATTAAACCACGTTTCAAAAAGCCGTCAATTTCACCGCCTGTTTTCGTCAAAATCTCATAGTTAAACTCTGCTTTTAACTCGTTAAGGTCCACTCCCCACTTCGTACGCAAACCCAACATGATGCGCTCATTTAGACAGTCTTTTTGGCTTAGCTTCTCCTCTTCAAAATAGCTTTCTCCACGTCGAATTTTCTCCATGTAAATCTGGTTGTTCGCAATGTTCCAACGCCGGATTTTGCCGTTGTATGAATGTGCGGATGGCCCGACTCCGAGATAATCTTTCTGTCTCCAATAATTGGTGTTGTGCACAGCATATTGCTGGTCTTTACAATAGTTCGAAATTTCGTATTGCTCCCAATGATTCAATTTGATCTGTTCTTGAAAATACTCAAACTCCCGTACGGCCTTTTCATCATCCATAGCGGGGTAGGTATTGTTTTTGATGAAATGATGTAAAGCTGTCCCCTTTTCCACGGTTAAGCTGTATGCAGAAATGTGGTTAATGGGTAAGGCCAGGGCTTGTTGAACGTTGCTTTGCCACGTCGCATTGCTCATACTCGGCACCCCATAAATCAAGTCTAAGTTTACGTTTTTAAACCCTGCCTCGGCTGCAGAAGTAATGGCCTGAATGGCCTGTTTGCTGTTGTGCGATCGATTCATCCATTCCAAATCATGCTGATCAAATGACTGCACACCAATACTCAACCTATTGATACCTAACGACTTCCACATCAACAAGGCTTCCATCGAACAATCATCTGGGTTCGCCTCAAGTGTACATTCGATGTCCTCGTTTATAGAAAAGTTAGATCGAATGGTCTGTAGTATTTTCCCTAAACCAGCTTCCGTTACCACGCTGGGTGTTCCTCCTCCAAAATAAATGGTGCTGATGGTTTGGTTAGCCAGTTCCTTTTTTCTCAAATTCAATTCCGTCACTATGGCGTTAATCATCTCATCGTGCATCGATAACGACGTCGAAAAATGAAAATCACAATAGTGACACGCCTTGCGGCAAAATGGGATATGGATGTATATACCGGCCATGTGTGCAAAGGTATGTGTATGATGTTTGGCTAAACGATTAAACTCGGATTAACCGGATTAATCATTTATAAACTGACGACCAAAGGTACTTACATGCAAGACTCCGATACGGTGCCCAGGATTCGGCAATTTTGACCATGTCTTCTTTGAGGGCCTTCTTTTCTGACGTAAGGTTATACCAACGTTTCATTTTTGTTTGAATGCCTAAATCATCCACTGGAAATACATCCGATCGATCTAACGGAAACATCAGGACCATTTGAACGGTCCACTTTCCAACGCCTGAAATTTTCGTCAACAATTCAACAATTTCCTCATCGGTTAACTCGATGAGCCGATCAAAACTGATGTCGTTTTCCAACGAAAAAGAAGCTACATTTTTGAGATACTTCAGCTTTTGGCGTGACAACCCAATTCCCCTTAATACCGTATCATCAATTGCTAATACGCGGTTTGCAGTGGGATCGTTTTCTTCGAATAAATCGGCAAATCGATTCCATATAATGTCGGCTACCACAACTGACAATTGCTGGGACACAATAGAATTCATCAAATAAACATACGTGTCAACACTAGGTGTAGGTACAATCTCTCGTTCTGTATTCTCAATAACCTGTTTAAGAATGACGTCTTTATCGCCTAGTATTTTGGTTATTTCTTTGTAGGGAATTTCCATTCTAGATCTTTTATGTGTACATCATTAAATCGATAGCCCACTCCCAATGAAAATACATAG
>CAYZWM010000372.1:0-2379 GCA_964482155.1 uncultured Chitinophagaceae bacterium
CTTTTCGTCTTTGGCAGCCATCATGCGTTGAGCCACATAACCTCCACCTCCAGGTTCCGCCCCAGGGTACCAGCTACTCCACCAAAGTACACCGACGTAGGTCAAAAAAGTGGTTATCGTTAGCGCAAAACCTTTACCTATTCCCGGTCCATCAATTTTGGGGAAAAAATCAAATGTCGAACTTGGCAACTTCTCTTTAAGTCCGGATATACCGCCAATTTCCTGGCTATTCAGCACAATGACCGCCAAAATAATACATCCAACCATGGCAATAATAAACTGAACCGCATCCGTAACGGCTATACCTTTAAGTCCAGAAATAGATGAATAGAAAAACACAAACAACATGGCACCCGCTGTAATCAGATATAAGGTGTCACCCTGAACATCGAAAAACACCTGAACCAACGCAATAAACGCCTGATTAACCCAGGCTATGATCATCACATTAATAAACAGACCCAGGTAAACGGACTTAAAGCCTCTAAGAAATCGTGCAGCTCTCCCGCTGTATCGAATATGAATAAATTCCACTTCGGTTAATACCCCAGATCGCCGCCACAGACGTGTAAAAAAGATGGTAGTTAATAAACCTCCTGCTAATAAATTCCACCACAACCAGTTTTTGGCTATGCCACCTTGAGCAACCAATTCACTCACCGCAAGAGGCGTATCGGCGGCAAACGTGGTCGCAACCATGCTTAATCCAGCCAAATACCAGGGTAAGTTTCGTCCTCCTAAAAAGAACCCAGACAAGCCTGACTCGCCTAATTTTCGGAACCTGAAGCTTATTCCAATTGATAGAGCAAAAAACGTGGCAATTATCAACCAGTCCAACCAACTTAAGATCATAACACGTGTAATAAAAAGGTAAGTTTGGGCAATTACACAAAATTTTCTATTGTGATTCCTATCTTTGTCAAAAACTTATAGACATACACAATAATGAAAAACCTTAAATTCAAATTATTAATCGCCTTTGTAGCAATGGGTTCCTTAGTACTATCTTCTTGTGGAGGTACAGATGATGACCCTAAAACAGCAACACCAATCCTAAATTTCTTAGCGGGAGCGGGTTACACCTCTGCAAATGGTGACATCATTGCAGGATCCACCTTCAAGGTTGGCCTTTCTGCATCTCACGAAAGTAAAATAGAAACATTGACTGTTACAGTAAGCTACGACGGAGGAACTCAAGTTGCTCCATTAAATTGTTCATTGTGTGATACCAATGTGAACTCGACTACGTTTACACTGGACTTTGAAAACAAGGTTGAAGACTCACGAGGTTCTGAAGAATGGTTCTTTACAATTACCGATAAAGATGGTATTGCTACAACTAAGTCGATCATTTTCAATCGAACGGCTGTGCCAAAGCCTATTCGAAAAATTGACGTTACTTTAGGAAATCAAAAATCTCCTAGTGTAGGTTCGTCGATTAGCCTTGAAGACATGAGTGTAATGCTTTTAGCTGCTGCAGCAACTAATTCTGCTAATGTTGATTTGGTTTACGTTTTGGATGAAACTGGTGGTACGTCTTTCTTAGGAGCTTCAAGCTCAACTACGGTTCAAACATGGCTACCATCTATTGCTGCCTGGACAACTAAGAACGAGACTAAGATGAGAAAAACTACATATAGTTCTGGTCAGTTTGGTTCAATGAGTGATTCGAAAGAATTGCTTGATGAAATTAACAGCAGTGCTGCAACTACGGACGAGATGGAGATTGCCGAAGGCGATATTATTTACATCGGTCCTGTGAGCGCAAATGGCAAACACGTTTTACTTAAAGTAACTACCATTGGTGCAGACGAAACTATTTCTGTCCAAATTTTGGTTGAAGATATTTAGAAATTAATAACCCAAAAAAGGTCGAAGGTTAGCCTTCGACCTTTTTTTTATGCTCCTTTGTAACTGACATATGAAAAAGATTGGTGTTTTTACTTCAGGTGGCGATGCCCCTGGAATGAATGCGTGTATACGCGCTGTGGTTCGAACGGGAATTTACCATGGACTGGAAGTAGTGGGTATTAAACGCGGGTATCAAGGCATGATTGACAACGACATGTTGCCTATGAATACACGGTCCGTAGCAAACATCATTCAGTCGGGCGGTACCATTCTCAAAACGGCTCGTTGCGAAGAGTTTCGAAGTAAAGAAGGTCGATCCAAAGCGGCAGACAATCTTAAACAACATGGAATTGATGCCTTGGTGTGTATTGGTGGAAACGGTTCGTATGCCGGAGCACTTACACTTTATGAAGAGCATAAAATTCCAACCATAGGCCTTCCAGGCACCATCGACAACGACCTTTACGGAACGGATTTTACCATTGGTTACGATACAGCGATCAATACCGCTGTAGACGCCATTGACAA
>CAYZWM010000373.1:0-1574 GCA_964482155.1 uncultured Chitinophagaceae bacterium
GTTTCGTTGAAGAATGTCGTCTACCATACCGTATGATTTGGCTTCCGTCGACGTCATCCAATAATCTCTGTCTGAATCGGCTGAAACTTTCTTATACGTCTGGCCACTGTGATGGGAAATGATATCGAAAAGCTCTTTTTTAAGCTTTTTGATTTCATTAACTGTAATTTCCATATCACTTGCCTGCCCTTGAGCACCACCTAATGGTTGGTGAATCATCGTTCTGGAATGCTTCAGTGCCGTTCGTTTTCCTTTGGTACCGGCGCATAATAAAACGGCCGCCATGCTGGCTGCTATTCCTGTACAGATGGTTGCTATATCTGAGCTGATATACTGCATGGTATCGTATATGCCCAAACCAGCATACACCGAACCTCCCGGACTGTTAATATAAATTTGAATATCACGATTCGGATCAGTCGAATCAAGGAACAATAACTGTCCCATAACAATATTTGCCACCTGGTCGTCAATTGGAACCCCCAAAAAGATAATGCGATCCATCATCAATCTAGAGAAAATATCCATTGAAGCTATATTGAGTTGTCTTTCCTCAATAATGTTTGGTGTCAAGCCTGTGGGGCGCATGGTGCTTTCGATGTAATGATTTACATGCATGCTGTTCATGCCCATATGTTTGGTCGCGTATTTTTTAAACTCGTTGCCGAAATCCATTCGTATTATTTTTTAGTATTATGTGTTACCAAAAATAACCAATTACTAATGATTATGTTCAGCGTTGTGCTTTTCTATTTTTTTGTAAAAATCCTCTAAAGCGATCTTCTTGTCTTTGATTGTGACCATTGTTTTAACCTGCTCGGTTACTTTACGATCAATGGCAATATCGCCGATCTTTCGCATGTAATTTTGGTCTTCCTTATTTCGCTCTTCGAAATGACGGATCGTTTCTAAATCTGGATTATTGATTCCATATTGTCTCAACATCTGAGCTGTGTACCCCACGGAGATTTGATTTATATCCTCTTGAGTCACTTCAAGCTTGAATTCAGAGATTACCTTTTCAGATATCAACTGTTTTCTCAGCTGGTTGGACTCCTTGGTATACATCTCCTCAATATTTTCGGTCGTATATGTGTCTGGATACGACTTCACAAGCCATCTCTTTAAGAATCCATCAGGAAGCTCAAGCGTATGTTTATCTATGATAAGATGTGATATAGAATGATCAATTTGATTCTCCGCTTCAGAGCTGTAGTACTGAGCCATGTTTTCGGTGAGTTTTGCTCTGAATTCCTCTTCAGTGGCAACGGCTTTAGGTCCAAGAACCTGATCAAACAACTCCTGATTTACTGGTGCCTTATCAAATCGATTAATCTCCGTTATTTCCAAACTAAAGTTCTTGTTAAGATCTTTAATTCCCTCTGCAGGAAGTTCCATGGTGCTGGCAAGTACTTTTTCGTTGTCGTTAAAAAACTTAAAAATATCTACCGCAACGACGTCTCCAACCTTTTTGCCGATCAGTTTCTTTTGGGTCGGTTTGTCTTTAACCATCTCCAACAATACAGTGGTTTCTTTTTCTGAAACACCGCCTTCAAAAGACTTTCCGTCTTTAT
>CAYZWM010000373.1:1584-2378 GCA_964482155.1 uncultured Chitinophagaceae bacterium
AACTCGGTCAAAACTCCTTTTACCGTGTCTTGATCGTTCTCGGTGGTTTCAATCACTGACATTTTACCAAATCGACGTTGATTATTGTCAATTTCCTTTTCGATTTCGTCTTCAGGAACGGTAATAACGTATCGCGTCAATTTGTCCTTTTGAGACACATTTAAGTCAAATTTTGGAGCCAGGCCAAGATCAAATTTAAAAATAAAGTTTTCTGGCTCATCAAAATTCATTTCAGCCTCTTGATCAGCTGAAGGAATAGGTTGACCTAAAACATCAATTTTGTTCTCTTCAAGATGCTTAAAAAGCGTCTCACTGGCCAATTTGTTTATCTCCTCAACCAACATCGCCTTTCCAACCATTTTTTTGATGACACCCATTGGTGCCTTCCCTGGTCTAAAACCTGGTATAGAAGCTTTGCCTCTATACTTCTTTAACTCTGCATCTACTTTGGGTTGATAATCGGCTGGATTAAGTTCCACGGTAAGCAATGCATTTAAAGCGTCCTTTTCTTCAAATGTTACGTTCACGTCTTAATGAAAATTTTATGTTGAATGTGTTAAGAAAAAAAAGTGCGGGTGAAAGGACTCGAACCTTCACGCGGTTAAGCACTAGATCCTAAGTCTAGCGTGTCTACCAATTTCACCACACCCGCTCTTTAAGGGGTGCAAATTTAATAGTTAAATTTGATTCTTTACAAAGTTTTTTTCTAAAAAAAAGTGAGCCTCGAAAAACTCAAGGCTCACTTCAATATTTTAAAGAATCTACTTCAGTCAAAGATTCCATGTTCAACGAAA
>CAYZWM010000374.1:0-2376 GCA_964482155.1 uncultured Chitinophagaceae bacterium
GATAGATAGATAGATAGATAGATAGATAGATAGAGTGAGGTCAGTTTTTCAAAACGATGTTGTCTAACAATCGGATGCCTCCAAATCGAATGACCACAACGGCTACGATGTAGTCGGCATCATTAAGAGATTGCACCTCTTCCATGGTATTTCCGTTTACGCAAACCAGGTATTCCAGTTCAGCATCTTCGATCGAATTAAGATATTTTAGCGTCGTTTCCAATGCCTCTGGCAACGGCTTGAAATAACAGCGCTCCTTAAGCTTCAAAAGTGATTTGTATAGCAATGCGGCTCGTTCTCGTTTTAATGGCTCTAATCGCACATTACGGCTGCTCATTGCTAATCCATGATCTTCACGGACTATCGGACACACCACCATTTCTATCGAGAGGTTAAAATGACGGATCAAATGACCAATCACCACGGTTTGTTGAAAGTCCTTTTGACCGAAATACGCTTTATCCGGTTGGACGATATCAAAGAATCGCTTCACCACTTTGGCCACACCCTGAAAATGATCAGGACGCTGAGCACCTTCCAGGATCTTGTCTAAGCCATTTAATGGCAGGTCGTCATCGCGGTAATCGGCATTATACAAATCTTCAACCTCGGGGTGGTATAGGTAGTCAACGCCCGCTTCCATCATAATCCGCATGTCGTTGGCGATGGGTTGGGGGTATTTCACTAAATCCATTTTATCGTCAAATTGCTTTGGATTTACGAAAATGCTGCAAACTAATGTATCATTTTCCTCTCTAGCCCGTTCTAATAGGGAAACATGGCCATTGTGCAGCGCCCCCATGGTAGGTACAAAACCAACTTTACTTCCATTTTTCTTTTGTCTTGAAAGCTCAGAATGCAGTAAAACAGCCGATTTGATTATAAACATATAGTGAAAAAATTCTTAATATACAAGTATTATTACTCACAAAATTGCCGATTATAGGGGGTATCTTTGCAGTCGCATTATAGTAAAAACACAGTAATTTATGGAAAACAACAGAAAAAAAGTATTGTTCATTTCTTCAGAGATGAGTCCTTTTTTAGAAAGTAACCCGTTGTCTGACATTGCTCGTATTCTACCCCAGGCAGTTCAAGAGCAAGACAATGAAGTTCGAATCCTTGTTCCTCGATTTGGTGTTATTAATGAAAGACGTAATCGACTACACGAAGTAGTTCGTCTCTCTGGAATGAACATCACCATTGATGACAACGACAACCCACTTACCATAAAAGTGGCGTCGATACCAAATACAAAAATGCAAGTTTATTTCTTAGACAACGAAGACTATTTCCACAGAAAACATGTCTATGGAGATGAGGAAACTGAGTTCTTTAAGGACAACGACGAACGAACCATTTTCTTTTGTAAAGGCGCATTGGAAACCGTTAAAAAACTAGGTTGGTATCCAGACATTATTCATTGTCACGGATGGATGACCAGTTTAATTCCTCTTTATTTAAAGACTATTTATAAAGACGAACCGGTTTTTGAGAACTCAAAAATTGTTTACAGCGTATTTGACAATGAATTTCAAGCTTCCTTAGGTGAAGATTTCATTAGAAAGGCAAGCTTAAATCACATCCAGGATGATGTAATGAAGCCTTTTAAAAATGCCGATTGTTCAAGCATGTACATTGGAGCGATAACGCATTCAGATGCAATTGTTAAATGTGAAGGATCTATCAATCAGGAAGTATTGGATCATCTTCAAAAGGAAAATTCTAAGCCTGTATTGGAACCTACTGGTGAAAATATTGCTGAAGTATACACAGAATTTTATGACACACTGCTGGAGCATAACTAGCGGTAAGGCTGTCCAAAGGGCAGCCTTACTTTTTTTACTTACATCTTTCTTGTTTACTTCTTGTCGAAAAGCCGATGATCAGGTAGGTATCAACTTCTTACCGAAAGGCGACAACTTTGCGAGCACTGTTATAGACACACTTCAGGTAGTGGCCTATACCATTCAAGAAGATTCCTTAAAGGTAGATTCCTTATCCAGTACCATTTTAGGCGCTATTAATGACCCTCAATTTGGAACAAGCATTGCCAGCTTACACGTGCAAATCTTATTGAGAGAGATTAATGTAGATTTTGGAACCACCCCATCTATTGATTCCGTTATATTATCGCTTGCACGTAACACAGACGTAAAAGCGTACGGTAGTAGTTCATCGGTTCAGGACTTCGACATACACCGAATGGACGAAATCATCGAAAAAGAACAGGGTTATTTCTCTAATTACGAACCCATGCTCGGAGACAAGATTGGATCATGGAGCAAAAATCTACGAACTAAGGACACCGCCTGGTTTGAAGAAGACGGCGAACTCAAATGGCAAATCAATACGTTTCGGATACCCCTTAACAAT
>CAYZWM010000375.1:0-2372 GCA_964482155.1 uncultured Chitinophagaceae bacterium
AGATATTCATTAACTTTATCTGTACCAACTGATTGGACAGCAATTGCAAATGGTCCTATCCAATCAGAACAGGTAATGAATGATAAGCGCGTAATAGTTTTTGGTGAAACACGACCAGTGAGCACCTATATATTTGCTTTTACTGCTGGAAAATTTAAACGTGTTTCTCAGGAAAAAGATGGTCGACAAATGACAATGCTCCACAGGGAAACAGATCTTGAAAAAGTGGAACGAAATAAAAATGAAATATTCGATCTTCATTCCCGTGCTATCTCTTGGATGGAAAATTATACGGGAATTGATTATCCTTATCAAAAGTTTGATTTTGCATTGATCCCTGGTTTTCAATATGGTGGCATGGAACATCCTGGTGCTATTTTTTATAAAGATGCCAGTCTATTTTTAGAATTATCAGCAACTAAAAATCAATATTTAAGTCGTGCTGGATTAATCTCCCATGAAACAGCTCATATGTGGTTTGGAGATCTTGTCACTATGAACTGGTTTGATGATGTTTGGACAAAAGAAGTTTTTGCTGGTTTTATGGGGAGCAAAATTGTTAATCTAAGTTTTCCAGAAATAAATCATGAACTTCGTTTTTTAAGTAATTACTCCTCAGCATACGGTGTGGATCGGAGTTTGGGAGCAAACGAAATACGTCAGCCTTTGGAAAACTTAAATATGGCTGGAACCTTATATGGCTCAATCATTTATTCAAAAGCACCCGTTGTAATGAAGCAACTTGAATTACTTGTAGGTGAGAAAACCTTTCAAGAGGGAATGCAAATATATCTTTCTAATTATGCTTATGATAATGCTACATGGCCAGATCTGATTAGAATATTAGATGACCTATCTCAGGAAGATTTAACAGCCTGGAGTAAAGTTTGGGTGGATGAGCCTGATCGTCCTATAGTTGAATATGATTTGGTAATTGATCAAGATACTTTAATTCAAGAATTGACACTCAAACAATCAGATTCAAAAAAGAAAAACAGAATATGGATGCAACATCTTAAAGTTAGGTTAGGGTATGACAATGGTGACATCTTACTTCCAGTTTATTTAAAAGATAAAGAGATCAGAATAGTAGAAGCGAAAGGAATGAGTAAACCCAATTACATTTTACCTAATGGAGTTGGTGTTGGATATGGTTACTTTAAAATGGACCCATTAAGTCGTTCATTTCTTTTAGAAAATCTCCCAAAAATCAATGACTCATATTTAAGGGGAATAATTTGGTTAAACCTTTGGGATGATATGCTTTATGGAAATATAAAACCCGTTGATATGATTGAGTTATGTATTAATGCTTTAAAAACTGAGAATGACATTTTGAATACACAAAGAATTTTGGTTCGACTCAATTCTACATTTTGGAATTTTTTAACAAAAGATCAACGCCAAGTAAAAGCAGATGAATTAGAATCAATATTAAGATTCCATATGAATGATGCGACTACTCTGACGAATCGTTCTTTGTTTTTTCGGTCATTACGTTCTATGATTTTAACAGATAATGGTTATGAATGGTTAAAATCTATTTGGATGAAAACTGATTCAATCAAAGGATTAACTTTATCAGAACGAGATTACATTGCTATTGCTTCTGAGTTAGCTTTAAGAGGGAAGAATGATAGTCAAAAGATCTTAACTACCCAATTAAATCGAATATCAAACCCTGATCGCAAATTACGTTTTAAATTTATAATGCCTTCATTGTCTAATGATTTAATTATTAGAGATAAATTTTTTGAGTTAATTAAAAAAGAAGAAAACCGTGCAGTAGAACCTTGGGTTCAATCTGCCGTTGCTTATCTTCACCATCCATTGAGAGGTAAAGAATCAGAAAAGTATATTCAACCTAGCTTAGAATTACTTGAAGAGATTCAAAGGACTGGAGATATTTTCTTTCCAGCTCGATTTATTAACGCAACACTTTCAGGACATCAGAGTATAAGTGCGAGAACTATAGTTAATCAATTTTTTGAAGACTATCCAAACTATTCACCACCTTTAAAATTAAAGATTTTACAAGCAGCAGATAATCTTTTTCGTGCTTCAACTATAGTAGAACAAACCTATTGAAATATTAATTCCTTCTTGACAAAACAAATCAGACTACCTCCCTTACAAGGAGGAAGTCGGGGGTTCGACTCCCTCATCGCCCACATCTCGGTAGGATAAAAAAGCCCTCGTTTTATAACGGGGGCTTTGTATTTGTACAAGGCTCAACCCGTTTCATTCAATATCAAAATGTGTAGTGAATTTTGGGAACAACTTTGGGAACAATTCTCATCCAATCTTTGTGACACTATAATATATACGGCGCATACCAAGTACAGGCTCACACCTTTTTACATATCGGCTCT
>CAYZWM010000376.1:0-2364 GCA_964482155.1 uncultured Chitinophagaceae bacterium
ATGAACACGGTGGAGCATGTTGCCCCATGGAAGGTAACTAATTGGGGAGTTAATGGCGACATTTGCTGGAGTGGTCGCAAAGAAGACACTGTCATCGTAACCCATGAATATAAAAAACAACCGTTTTGTCCGCAAGAGTGTCAGACAGTGGGACGGCGAAGGGTTGTATCCAAGACTTAACCGCGTAATTTTAGAGAGAATTACGCGGCTTTTTTATTGACTTATTCAGTAAAAATCAGTAAGATGAGGCCAAATAACATTGTCTAACCATATAAAGGAGGGCAGTGTTTTTTGTACTTTGATAATTTTTATCCATTCAAATTAAGAATGTGACTTACATATATTGCTGAACTTACAAACAAGAACTGGGCATTTTTACAGATAAGGAAAGGAATTCAGACTATGGAAACAACGATGTTGCCGTTTTACAGAAAAGAACCAGATGGCAGTGAAAGTTGCTTTTTGGTGGAGCTAAAGGGGGCGTTGAATCCCGAGCAAGTTGAAAAAGTTAGTCAGGCCTTGACTCCATTTTTTGAGTATCTACCTACGCATGAAGTGACTACGTCATCAGTGCTGAGTGGAGCTCAGATTGGGGAAGTTGGTCCGCGCTTGACGATTGAGACACCGTTTAGTTCTAGTGCTACAGAAATTATGAATCAGTCTGGTTTTCCAGATGTGATACGTGTTGAACAATTTAGAGGGCATGAAGTTCCGGCCGGCGTAGTTGTCGATGATTTTCTCGCTAACTTGTACGATCCAGTCACCGAGTGCATTCATCCCAACAGACCCTCAACCTTTTTGGTTGATGCAGATATTCCGTCAGTTCAAATTATTCCTTTGATGGAACAGGGGATGACAGTGTTGCGAAAATTTGCGCAGGACCAAAATTTGAACTTTAACGAATCTCAACTCAAACATATCGAGAGCATCTTTCTTGGTATGGGAAAAAATCCAACTGACATTGCGCTATTTCAATTGGCGCAAATGTGGTCGGATCATTGTCGTCATTTGTTGTTTAACGCTATTTTGACGATTGATGGCAAAAAGTTGAAGCATACTCTTTTTGATCTGGTTAAATCTCCATATCAGAAAATCAGGGGTGGCAAGACTGACAATGTATTGATTGGTTTTTACGACAATGCCAGCGCTATTGCTGGTTGCAGTGTAAAACTTTTAGTACCGTCAGTTCCTGGTTCACCTTGTCCGTATGTAATGCAGGAAGTAATGCTGCACCACATACTAAGCGGAGAAACTCATTGTTATCCATCACACGTTTCACCTTATCCTGGACGTGCTACGGAAATTGGAGGAGAAATCCGTGATCAGCTTGGCGTTGGGATTGGTTCAGATATTCTTTACGCAGGTAATGGTACTGTTGTCGGCAGCCTTTGGTTTCCGAACGGCTATAGAATTCCAGGAGAAATTTTGGAAGATCGTATAGAGCGCTATACCTATCCAAATGATAAGGCAGATCCCTTGAAAATTGTACTCGACGGATTTAATGGTTGGCATGATTATGCTAACTGTTTTGGAAAGCCTTGTATCTACGGGTTCTTCTATTCGGGCGCAATTTGGGTACCACGACGTGATAGTAGTGGAGACATCTATTATGAGCGCGTTGAATCATTAAAGCCGGTTTGTTATGGTGTTAGTGGCGGTACGGTGCGACAGGAACATTTAGAGAAAAAAGTTCCCACCAAGGGAATGGTTATCGTTCAAATTGGTGGTCCGTCATTTCGTATTGGTTTTTGTGGCGGCTCTGGTTCTAGCGATATTTCTGGTTCTAACGATGCTGGGTTTGATCTAAACGCAGTTCAGCGCGGCAATCCAGTTATGGAGCGCCGATTCTATCAGGTACTTTTGGCTTGCATTGCCAAGGGTGAAAGAAATCCAATTGTTACCCTTCATGATCAAGGTGCTGGTGGAATTGCTAATCTTCTGACGGAGTTAATTGAGAATTGTGGCGGTAAGCTGTACATGGGTGCAGTAAACCGTGGTGATTCAACAATGTCTGATGTGGAAGTTTGGATTTGTGAATATCAAGACAGACAGGGATTTGTGATTCACAAGGAAGGGCTAGAGACGCTCTTGGAAGAATGTGAGCGTGAGAATTGTCCCTGCGAAGTTCTTGGTGAAGTAACTGGTGACGGTCAACTGATCGTTTACAGCCAAGCTTCAGCGCAAGAAGTTGAACAGCAAGACGCTGATCCGGTTATTGAGTTTGACTTGGCTTCGGTTTTGGCAGATATGCCACCAATTGAACTAAGTGATACTACTCGTGAAGATGTTCGTGCACCATTTGACTTGCCAAAGAAGTTAACGATTGAGCAGGCAGTTCGATTGGTGCTTCGACGCAGTGAAGTT
>CAYZWM010000377.1:0-2362 GCA_964482155.1 uncultured Chitinophagaceae bacterium
TTAACTAGACATGCCTATAGTTGTGGAGGCCAATTTATTCAGCCGAATTACGGACTAACAGCTCGTGAAATCAGTACACCCCTTCGTTCTAGATTCCGTAAAAAAGGTGTTCTACGTCTAGTAGATACCGTAAATACGCCATATGTACCCAGAGAAACGGATCCAGATGCAATATCATAGTCTACGATATAGTCACAATTAATTATGTAACTGTGATGAATTCGATACAGGTTCGGTAGATTCAATTGAAATTCTATTAATTTCAAACTGTCTCCTACAAAAACGCTTGTATTTTTTTTGAACAATATTTGAGTTAAGTTACCGATCGATTTAGCATAAACAATGTCTTTGCATTGTTTACTCACTATTCTCCCATCAATTCGAACATAGATTACCTGTTGATTCACTTGGTTAACTTTAATTATGAGGTTACATCATATTTGATATATGACTATTTCTTTTGTTATCGCATAGTTAGCGATGTATTCAGAAATTGTTTGTCATTGATTACAACCTATTGCTGTGGCTAAAGAACGACACGCTACAAAAAAAACGTTACGACAATTAGAGATGGAAGAATGTTCAATGTTGACGAAAAGAGTAAAAGGCACATTTCAGACCCGTCTACCAGGGCATTTTTGGGGACACAATTGTTTCGCGTTAGACTTTAAAACAATTCAATTCTTTGACTATCGACGTTCAGACAATACGCTAATAAAATGCACTCAGCCCATATGAAATAGCTGGATGCCGTTGCCTATTGAAATTAATCAAACGTACGATCACCGGGTTAATAACTATGTATGACCGTTCTCTAGTTTTTAACCATACGCTGTTGCAGTATGTTGCCATTTATTTTGGCAATACAATAGTACATACCTGGTGCCAGGTGAGCCATATCAATAGTTTGACTTAGCACTCCAGGGTGTACTTCACCGTTATGGATTTGACTAACTACTCGACCCATTACATCAACCATATAGAGGTGTACATCGGCAGAATAAGGCACGTTTAATTTAAGTTGGAAAGAAGATTCAAACGGGTTTGGATAACAACGCAGACTGGAACCTTTCCCATTGCTTTGAAACTCTTCTATACTTGACGTCTTGATGTTAATCTCAAACGGCGAAGCAATCGTTCCCGTAATTTGATTGTTACCAAAAGTCAACGCACCATGCGTAATAGGCACTTCCAATCCCAGGTCTGTATCGTAAAGTTTAAACGTAACTGACTCGCCTAAGGTCGTACTATCCGCAAATGCTGTAAGGTAAATAATAAACCTACCCAACTTATTGGCATAAACTGGTTGGCCGACGCCATAACACTCACCGTTTACAAAAGCGCCTAATAAGTAATGGCTGTCATCAACACGACTGCCATCACCCAGTATCTCACTGGTGACACTCATGTTAAATTCAAAATCACCATAGGACAAGTTCCAACCTGGAAGAGCTTTTAACAGCTTTTTGCCCTCAATTTCTCCAGCCACTTTGGTTCTGATTTTGTATCCGCCACCTGCTTCTAAATAGCCAAGTGTTCCAATCCAATCGCTGGCAGACGTGTTGTATATCGCAAAGCTTGATTGTGATTTGATAATATCGCCGTCCGTTAGAGTCAGGGTACTTAATTTGTCCTTCACCTTCGAGCCAAACACATCCGAATTCCCGATCCATGTCCAGTCGTCATTTCCATCGACTTGAATATTTCCAAGATTGGCAATTTTGCCATAAATTTCTATTGTATCCGATTGCGGTACGTTAATCATATAGCCGATTCCTGCAGACAAACTGTCAATGTTACCCAGCCAACTTGAATCACTAAATTGGGCGTAATCATCTCTGGTTTTCAACACACTAACGGAATCTTTCAGCGCATCGCCAAAAAGGTTTCCTATGCTTGCGTCTGCGTTTTCAATATATAGGCCAAATGAATTCCATCCTTTAGTCAAATTAATCGTTTGGTATATGCCATCGGGGTGAAGTATAAATGGAGCTTGTATCTGCCCAAGTACTGAATTGGCGTTAAAAACCTTCGTCTCAACTGCGCGGTACTGTACCCCAGGACTTGCATCCCACATTCTAAACGTAAGATTCTCAATATCTGTCGTGTCGCTATAAACTGTTACAAAGGCAACGTAATTTCTAAATTGAGGTACATATTGGATATAGCCTTTGCCTCTCAATTGGTTACCAACAAATACCCCAAAGACGTCTCGTGTATCTTTGGATAATGAGGCGTCAGTAGAGTCAGTACTAAACTGAAGAATCATATTCATGTTGTGCTTGTAATCTGCTGGATTAAGTGTTTGGTTAACCCACCGAGGAGAAGGTGTGGCAACCGATACATTCAATATCAAGGCCAA
>CAYZWM010000378.1:0-513 GCA_964482155.1 uncultured Chitinophagaceae bacterium
GATGAACAGTACCAACGTGCCATTAAAATCCTATCAGAAAACCGCGATAAACTTAATCAGTTAGCAGAAAAACTTCTGGAGAAAGAAGTCATCTTTAAAGAAGACTTAGAAAGTATATTTGGCAAACGGCCATTTGGCAATGACCCTCAGGAGACCCTTTCGACGGACAATTCGTTAAATGGAATCGGAGTTGATGATACCGCTAAAAAGGGAGATGAAAAAGCTAAAAAGGACGAAGAAACGCCGACAGAAATGACTGATCAACCAGATAATTCCACCAAGGAATAATTCTTAAAATATTCGAAACACAAAGGAGATTTGGTAACGCCAAATCTCCTTTTTTTTTGATACGTGATCCCGCTCATAAACCGAGCCCAATTTGACCGGTTCGAGTAAATTGAGAAGAGTCCAGTGTCATCCGATGCTGATTGAGTCCATGTTTCTTTCTGGCAAGTTTGAATTGTTGTTTGATCATCTGAGAGAAATTGCCTTCGCCACTCATTCGGGTTTTAA
>CAYZWM010000378.1:531-2359 GCA_964482155.1 uncultured Chitinophagaceae bacterium
GCAAACTCCCACCATGACAATCAGCTATTTGTGCCAATACCTTCTTTTTTCGATCTGGAAAATGTCTTTCCAACCAGTCGGAAAACAATTGTTCAACACAACCGTTTAAGCGAACTATCGTATAATTCATTGCCTGTGCACCTGCATTAGAAATTGCTTTGGCCATGGCCATAATTTCATGCGAATTAATGGCTGGAATAATCGGGGCCATCATTATAGAAACAGGTATTCCTGCCTTAGCGAGTTTTTCGATGGTTTGCAACTTACTTTTTACCGAAGAAGTTCTCGGCTCTAGTTTTCTTCGGAGTTCATCGTCTAAGGTCGTAATGCTTAATATGACATGAGCCAATCGAAGTTTGGCCATTTGGGAAAGGATGTCTATGTCTCGCGTAACCAAACTATTTTTTGTAATGATACCAACTGGGTTGCGATGCTTTAGGCATACCTCTAACAATTGCCTGGTCACTTTTAGTTTGCGTTCGATTGGTTGGTAACAGTCCGTATTGCCACTAAGCATTATACCTTCACCTTTCCAGCTTCTCGACTTGAACTTTTGGTCTAATAAAACAGCCGCATCTTTTTTGACCAGAATTTTTTGTTCAAAATCTACCCCTCCGCTGTATCCCCAATATTCATGAGTCGTTCTTGCATAGCAATAACTGCAGCCGTGTTCGCAACCCTGGTATGGATTCATACTCCAATTCATAGGAATATCTGGACTTGGCACAGGGTTAACGATCGTTTTCGGATGGATATTTATATAGCTTGAAGGAGAAATTCCGACATCCTCAAACCGTTCGCCTTCGTCAGCTACGTATTGATTCTTTTCAAATCGATTGGTCGAATTGATGGATGTTCCCCGGCCTTTAATCATTGTTTTTTACCAAAGATAGGAGGTCGTAAGGCATCGAATCAAGGGTTTTGGATAACTTTTTAGGCCATTTTGAGTTATGCACATTATGGCTTAGTGGAACAGGAATGTGAACTAAATTTCTAGTCTGGAAATGGAATGGTTAATCCAACCCATCGTCTTCCACAAATTCCTTTATACCAGCAAAGTAGTATTCGTCCCAGCCGTTTGCAAAGTCTTCGTAGTCCTTTAATGGAATGTTGGTATGTCTCAATTCTACTGAAGTTCCTTTTTTGTGAGGGTGTAGGATTATGGTAACGATTGAAGAATCAGGTTGTTCTCCAAAGTACCATTCCTGCACTAATTTTTGATTTTCTTCAAACTCAATGTTTTTGCCACAAATGCTGCCACCCCAAAGACTAAATTCGGAGCCAGGTTCAGTAGTCATTTCTACTTTATCGCCCGTCCAGAGCTCAATGCTTTTTGCATTAGTAAGAGCCATATAAATCTCTTGAGGAGGTGCAGAGATGACGTAATATTTCTTAAAATCTTTGAATTCCATGCGTGCAAATGTTTCTATTTTTTTTGAATATACAGCGAGTCATTTTTCCAGATAAAGACGTTGTTCGCTTCAAATCGGATGTGCCTGGCTACGCTGTCGTAGGCCAATGTGTCCGTCGTAAAAAATTTGAAGTCGTATTGCAGTAATTGCTTGTCTTTAAAGTAAATAACGGTGTTCTTTTTTACCTGAAAGTCAGATAACCCTTTAATTTCCAATGTTTTGTAGTAATTCCCGAATACATCAAATATGGAAATACCGTTAGCGGAGTCATTGACAAATATGTTTTTAGCATTGTCGAGAATGTGCTGTGGATTCCAGTCATTTTGGGTCCAGGTGGCCATGGGCACACCTTCGATCTGAGTTTTTAAATTCTTATCAGTTTTGAGCAATTTCATGCTGCTCGCATCAAAATACCA
>CAYZWM010000379.1:0-2348 GCA_964482155.1 uncultured Chitinophagaceae bacterium
AAAAAGTCATAGTAACTGAGTCAACTAAATTTAGGTTGAAAGAAAGTTATTAGTTCGATTAATCAATAATTAACAAATAAAAATAAAATGTTACGAATATTATCACTTATTTATTTTTCATTTCTGTTCTCATATTTATCTTATGGGCAAATTAACATTTTGCTTCCAGAAAATCCAGTAATTGACAGTATTCCTCCTAATTGGAAAGGACATAATCATGGGAGCAATGTCAATATTTCAGAAATTCAAACCGCAGAGTTTAGTGATGCTTTTTCAAAACTTGATCCAGGAATTATAAGATGGCCTGGAGGAAATACTGGCAATAACTACCGCTGGAAAGATAACCTAAATCAAACTGGCAAGTTAAATCTTAAAAATCTAATTCCCTTTTTAGATACTTTTGGTGTTGAACTCCAAATCGTTGTAAATTTTGGAAATGGGTCGGCTACCGAAGCAGCAGAATTTGTAAATTTTTGCAATAATCAAAATACATACTACACGCAACTGCGAGATAGTTTATTAGACAACCCAAATCCAATCAATGTAAAATATTGGGAAATAGGAAATGAATCTACCGATGCTTGGTCTTATGGTTATTCTTGGTTAGGGTTTCGGGAGAGTATTCATTTTCAAACTGGTATTCCAGATAAAGTATCTACTCAAAGAGAAGCCGATAGCCTTTATTATTATGGAGGTTCTCTTTTTCGTGAAGGTTGGATACCTACTACTATAGGACAACTTGATAAAATGAACGCTATTTTAGGGGATTTAAAATTTTATACCGACAGCCAAACTACAGATACTATTGCAGTTGAATATTCTTCGTTAGACTTATTAGATACCAATGCCGTAAGGGTTTATAGAACCGCAAATTTTGATTTTCTTTGGGGAAGAGATATTGCTACTCAGCAAGAATTGTATGATAGTATTGCAAACCCAGCTAACCTTTTATCATTAGGAGAATTTTCATGGAACCAAACAGATGTGATTCTAACGCCTAATAATGGAATCGATTCCACCGATGTAGTTTTGATAGAGTACAACAGTGTTGGTCATGACGGAGCATTCGCTTTTAGAGATGCTATGAAAACAGCCGATTCGTCTATTGAAATAGGATATAATGTTAAACTTGATGAAGACTTGGCTTCAGAAACTCTTTTTCAACTAGATTTTGCCACTAGCCCTCCTAATTTTATGATTAAACATCCTTATTCAGGTGGTCTTATCATACCGTTAATAGAAGATAATAAGTTCTCCGAAGCTGCTTATGTATCAGAACACAAAATATCGACAACATTTGTTAATTTTCAGCAACTTTGGAATCAACGTGTAATAGATTGGAATATCATCCCTAATGAAATTGGCTTGTCTTTAACAGAGTGGAATGTAGCCTTGTATGATGATGCACTCTCAAACCACCCTATACGTGGCATTACCTGTGGTTTATATGTAGCCGATTTTTGGGCGAGAACTCTTGAATATGCACTTAACGATTCCTTAGACCTTAGGACACTAAATCACTTCGCTCTTTCTTCAATGGGAAACAATTTTATTCATCTTTTACATACTAACAGTACATTCTCTGTAAGTACAGAAGGGCAAGCTGCTACTATGGTAATGGAGGCTGTAGGACAAGGGATGTTTCCGGTAACAATCTCAAATAATCCTCAGATAGATTTAATCATTGATAACCAAACAATAAGCGTTGATGCTGTTTCTATTTGGGGCGGAATAGGTGCTAATGAAGAGTATATTAATTTATTACTTATAAATAGAGATGACGAAAATGCACATTCAATAGATATTCAAATTCCAACTACTTGGCAGGCAGATAGCATTATTTTTCAATCACTTTTTGGAACAATGGTAAACGATACAATTTACACCAACTATGAGGAGAGTTTACTTATAAATAATGTGTATTCTGCACAACTTCCTGCTTTTTCAGTTAATACAATTAGAATACACTTAACTGAACCTTTAAACATATTTGAATATGATAATGAGTTTACTGATGTAAGTATTTATCCAAACCCAATATCTAACACTTTCACCATTAATTTAAAAAGTGAAGTTTTAGAAAAAGTAATCATTTATAACCAATTAGGGCAACAAGTAAAAAGCCTGTCTTACCAAAGTGGGGAAGTAACTACCAACGAAGTAGATATTTCAAGTTTATCAAATGGTATTTATTTTGTAAAAATCACTTTACAAAGTGATAAAGTGGTTGTTAAAAAAGTGATTAAAAATCATTGACTGAAAAACCAACCTTTGCAGAAAGAATATAAAGCGGAAAAATAAAATGGAAAACAAAGCACTAAAACCCAACAATGGCTAAAAAACATAGG
>CAYZWM010000380.1:0-2327 GCA_964482155.1 uncultured Chitinophagaceae bacterium
TTGAAAACTAGCGAGGGTCACACCTCCGGGGGTTCGAATCCCTCTTTCTCCGCAAGCAAAGCGCCTCATCGCCAGATGGGGCGTTTTTTTTGTTTAACGAAATCGCGAAAACGTGTTTTCAGCGATGGAGGAAAACAAAAAAAACATGCTTTCGGAGAAAGCGTTTTGCTTGTATCAGGTATTCCGGAATGGGATCACGAAGTAATCCGAAGCGGTGAGTAACAACGAGACTAATAGACTCTAGACTTATAGGCTCCGGACTAAGAACTACCAACTAAGAACTACCAACCTCGATCTAAGAGGGGGCAACAGACCAGTCGGTGATTCAAGGTTGACTATATAGATTCCTTCTGACAAATGATCCAGTTTGACCGAATGGACTTTTTGCCCAGCCGGTAATAGTTCTCGTATGACTTCGGACCCTGAAATATCAATTAATATGAGTGACCACGTATCCTGGGTGTTGTGTTTGAACGAAACGGTACAAACCGATCGTGCAGGATTCGGGCTGATACGATAGGTAAACCAGGTGTCTTCTGGACTTATTTTTATAGTTTTGGAATACTGGTAATTGCCGTCATAATCGATCTGCTTAATTCGATAATACACGTTGCCTTTTCCTGGTGTTGCATCCTCAAAATTATATTCCTGAACTTGATGTGTTGACCCCATTCCGTCTACCACCCCAATTTCAATGAAGGACATTCCATTGGCACACCGCTCAATGGTGTAAAAGTCATTGTTTAACTCGGATGCAGTAGCCCACTTAAGCTCAACATTACCAGTCGAATTTCTCTCGCCTGATACATAAATCCAAACAACTGGAAGGGATATATTGGCGCAACACTGATCATTGAAATAGGATGAAATTGTAGAGCAATTTTCGGAAGGTAAACTGGTATTGAAGGTTCCTACAATATCTCCACTTATGCAAAGCCCACCTACACTAACATTCCAGGTACCGCTATTCTCTAAATTGTGAGATGAAGTACCAGCGATCCATATATGTAGCGAATCGCCCGACCATGTTGAAGAAGATTGATTTTCCACATGCCCATTTGTTAATTTAAATATCACTTCACAGGTAGTCATTGTTTTGGAATTTTGAACATTCCCATTCGGGACAAAGAACTGGGAATTATACACTTTCATTGATGTTGCACTACTGGAAGAACTGATGTTACCAGATCCCTGGCCAACGGGATTGGAGGCATTTAACGGGTTCTGTAAGCCGATCTCTGCACATACATTGATTAATTCATCTTCACCTATGTTGTCGTAATCGTGTGTAACGACCATACAAACACTATCGAGTCTCCGATATCCTCCATCATTTTGAAAATCTGCTGAAGTAGTAGTGGAACCTGAAGCAAATAAGGGTGATCCGGATGCATCCCCTTTGTCACCCACATAGAGTATCACATTATTTGCGCAAAACACGGTGTTTGAGGTCTGTTGTATGTTACCAGACGTCTCAATGGTAGAATGTACCGCTAGAAATTTCTCACCGCTCCCATCTAACAGCTGCAAGTTGCCGTTTTTCAACGTCAACTGCCCATTTAAAACATAAATAATACTGGCGGATTCCAGAATAATGTTCGAATTATTGACATAAACGTCATGTGTAATTTTAACATTCTTGCCAGAGAGTGTCGTTGACGGTTTATTTCCTCCAGTCCAGGTGGCCGTGGCATTCCATGGACCATCAGCCTTCGTTTCATAGTCAAACGAGGACGGTGGGCTGGTACTTGAATTGGCGGATGGGATAGTGCATTGACTGAAAACCTTAAAGCTTCCAGGGTTTACGATAAGTGCAATTACCATGGTAATTACGAAATAATTTTTTTTCACATCAACAATTTTTAAATGAACCTTAATTCATTAAATGTTGTCGTATGCTATAGCATTTAGGTTGTGGCAGGACCATGTCATTTTATATTCTGATCCATAAAAGGAACGGAACATATTCGTATAACCAGTCTGAAAGCCTCAACGTATAGGGGATGATAAAAACTTTTGATCGAGAAGGTAGAAGCCTCGATTACAGCCGATCAGATTTGAGATAAATAGACCTGACCGAATTGACATACATTACATACACTCAATACCCCTAATATAAGCTATTTAGAGGATATTATCAACGTTAAGCCCTCAAAAGACTGTTAATGGATCAATGTACCAATGGATTAATGTGGCAATTAAACAATGTAGCAATGAGACAAATAGACTCTAGACTTTTAGACAATAGACTACGAACTCTAAAGCCAAGATTCCACGGGCGGTGACCTCTGAATGACGGGCTTGGAGAACAACCAAATAAGAAATAA
>CAYZWM010000381.1:0-2318 GCA_964482155.1 uncultured Chitinophagaceae bacterium
ACATGGAGAGCAAATTCGAAACGTTGATATTAAATCACTACACTACAAATGAAAAAGATGTAAATGTGATCAAATTGAACGTGCTTAAATTCGAAAGAACGGATGACTTGGATGGTGATTACCTGGTACGCTATTACCTGAAAGTAGAAGATGAAAATAGCGTGGGACTAATTCGATCCATGCGATTTAATACGGAATATCAAATAGTCGATTGACTTCCTGCCTATTCTTAAAACAGGCCTGTTAGTAACTCATTTCTACAATCGTTTCAACGTGTTCTGGGCTTAACGTTTTGTGCTCCCCGAGAGCTACCCAACCCCGATCGTTTAAGGTGTCTTTTATTTTTGTTGCCGTTCCGTCATAGTGAGATGTATAATCCGACAACCTTGTTGGGATATCTAGCGAATGAAAAAAGGCTTCCGTTTTTTCAATAGCGTATAGTGCTTTTGTTTCTATATCCCCTTCCGTAATGTTCCATACCCGTTCTGCATACTGCGCCAATTTCTCTTTTTTACTTTCGAGGTGATAACGGTAATGACTTGGGGCAATAATGGCCAGCGTACGTGCATGATCAATACCATATAAGGCCGTAAGTTCATGACCTATTGCATGTACAGCCCAATCGGTTGGTACACCTTTTTGTATCAGACCGTTGAGTGCCATGGTGCAACACCACATAAAGTTGGCAGCTGTATTATGGTCACCCGGGTTTTCTAATATTTTTGGAGCTGTTTCAATCAAACTGTTTAGAATGCCCTCCGCAATCCGATCTTGTAAATCTGCCCCAACAGGATACGTCATATACTGCTCCATTACATGCATAAAGGCATCGGTAATCCCGTTGGCCAACTGTCTTTGTGGGATGGAAGCCACCACACCTGGATCCAATACGGAGAACTGTGGGAACAGTCCTGGGCCACCCATGCCTAGTTTTTTACCAATGGATTTTCTGGACACGACAGCTCCGCTGTTCATCTCGCTTCCGGTGGCAGGTAGGGTAAGTACAGTGCCAAACGGCATGCCTTTTTCAGTACGAATGCTCTTGTCTAATATATCCCAGGGATCCCCTTCAAACAGAGCCGCTGCAGCTAAGAATTTTGTACCGTCAATGACCGAACCTCCACCAACGGCCAATAAGTACGTAATGTTTTCGGATTTGATCACGCGTAGCGCGTCTATCAGGATATCATATTCTGGATTAGCGGGGATGCCTCCAAATTCAAGGTAATTGCGACCTTCTAATGCGGTTATTACCTGATCGTATACGCCATTCTTTTTGATGCTGCCTCCACCATACAATATTAAGATATTGGCATCGGTAGGGATTTCGTTCGCGATTTTGGCTATTTCACCTTTACCAAATAAGATTTTGACCGGATTGTGTAATTCGAAGTTGAGCATAACATTAAAACAGATGATGTGTTTTTAGGTTTTTGAAATCCAAAGAAAAGGGATTTTTTACACATTTCATTTGGCAATATTTAAAGTTGGCTTGTGGAATAAGAATGAATTTGGCCTTCTGAGAAGGTGTAAATCTCCTCAAAATGAGGGATGTTTTATCATAACTTTATCATAAAACAGTCCAAATCAAAAATAAATGTGGGTGGGTTTTAGACCTCAAAATGAGGCTGAATGAGTAATGAGAACAAACGTTAGAGAGATGGTGGCTACCACCTGTTTTTGTGAAGATGAATTGCACAGTTCAAAAAAACCATTTGCTTTTATGGGTGAAGCCGTATGTATATTTGTGGACGATTTGAAAACAAGTAAATTACATAGCAACAAAAAAGGCCATAGGCTTTTAGTTCGGAGATAATCTAACAAAGATATTTATGAAATCCCGAGCTTAGAACTCGGGATTTTTTTTGCTTAAATTTTAGAAAAATGAGAAATAAAATAAACATATCACCCATTGAAACGGTCGGAATTCCGGCTTGTGTCAATAATCAACATAGGGAACCTTAAGCAACAAAATTTAGACTTTGAAGGCTCGGTTTCACATGTGAAACCGGGCCTTTTTTTTATGATAAAAAAGATGAACAAAAACAAAGAAATTAATTAACCAGTGGTGACAACTCTTCGTTGTAGCCATTGGTTGCAACGAAGAGTTGAAAATGAACAGTACAGAAATACAATGGATAAAAGAGTGCCTTCCAGAGCAAATGGTTTATCCATATTTTAAGGACAAATATGCATTGGAGCTACTGAGTTATGCATTCGATCGAAGAACCAAAATTTCAGAGATCAAACAAAGCAAATTTGGGAAACTCCTTCATAAGCCAACAGTCAAAAAAGTTCTTGCCCAAAGCGGATCAGGA
>CAYZWM010000382.1:0-2286 GCA_964482155.1 uncultured Chitinophagaceae bacterium
TAGATTTACAGTCATTATCTGACCGTTTAGCGTAAAGGTTAAAACATCCACATTAGTACTCAAGGTACGGATTTCACCGGGATCATTGAAATCGCCATCCTGGTTAATATCCTCAAGTCGTTCAACAACACGATCCAATACACCGTTATTGTTTAAGTCTTCGCCGGGTTCCAAAAGTAAATTCGCATTGGCATCTTCATTGCGTAACTGAATGGTAATGGGATTGGTCCATACGGTACCGTCAATGGCCAACGGCTGCTGCACCGTAACGGATGTACCTGGATTTGCGTTTTGCGTGAGTGGTTGAATTGCGGGGGCCTGCGAAACATCTCCTAACAGGGAAGCGGTCATAAGTGAATTGCGTATGTTGATCTCAGCGGCTCGAAGCGACTGATTTACCATAGCATGATCTTCTTCTTGCTCCCACGTATTCATGGAGCGATTTAATACTCCTGCTACGGTTAAGATAAGCAGGGAAGACAAAGCCATGGCCATGGAGAGCTCCAGCAAAGTATACCCTTTGGAATTTGATTTCATTGTGGTCATCTCCTTATGTTCCGCTCAGGATACTGCTGAGGATTTCGGAATATATTCGTCCTTCCGGGGTAGACCATTGAACTTGAATGGTAACCGTTAACGGGGAAATCGCTACATTGCCGTATCCAATGATGACGACTTCGTTTGGAAGTGTTGTACGCGGAGGCACTAACGGTCCAGCAGGAAAAGCCGCTACGATCCCTGCCGGTACGGCTGTACCCTGATCGCGCGCAAGGCGGATATTATTCAGTACAATCTGGGCTTCTTTGATTGCAATGGTACGGTCACCGCTATTTATTACGTTTGAGTAGGAGCTGGCTACACCGCCCATGAGAGCCAAAAACATGATGCTAAATAGTGAGAATGCGATGACTAATTCCAATAGGGTAAAGCCATCGCTTTTTTTTGTGTAAGACGTAGTAACCTCTTGTTTCATAAGCCTAACTCCCAAATGAAAAATCTAAATTGATGTACTTTCTCGAAATTTATCGACAAAGACGTGCATTTAAATCTTGCATGGGAAATCGTAAAAAAGCAAAAGAAGAAGTGCTTTAGATGAAATTATTGAAATTATAGTAATTGCAGTCGAAGATTACGGGATATTCTTATTGAGTAATTATGGAGCGAGGGACAAATTTTGTCACAATTACCAAATTTTGTGACTTTTTAGGGTCAAGCGAATCTTGTGGAAAGGTTGTGGCGTCGCTCTTCTTGTCGTCGGTCAGAAACCCGGCGATCTACTCCGGCCCATTGGAGGTTGCTGTGGCGTCGTTCTGTACTGCGCCTATCCTGGTTCCGGCGATCTTGTTTCCGGCGCAGGTAGTATTCCAAACCCACGGTATAGCTGATAATGAGGGTTAATATGACTACCAGTGCAATAAATAAGTAATAAAAGCTCATTTTGATACCACCGTTTTTTACAGTAGATGGTCAATTATACCCAAAATCAATGAATACAATACAGAAAAATTATTGTCATAACGTCGCAGTAAAGGTAGTTTATTCGATTTATAGATTTTAACGCCCTATACACGGGGATTCAATGGGTGATTTTATGTTTTTTATGTTGTTAAAACACCTTTAAATCAAAAAATATTCTACCACTGAGGGGTACTTAAATCCCATCAATGAGTATATAACCGAATGGATCGTCTTCAAAACGGTGGTCATAGTGAAATCGCTCAAGTTTATGGGTAAGGAGGCGACCGTCAGAGGATATATATTGAATTTCTTTAAGGGGGCCGTATTTACGAAAGGGGAGTCCATCTTTGAGTTTGACTGCAAAGGTTTCGCCACTTTTTTTGTGTTTCCAGTATTGGAATTCCAATGCCATTGTTTCTTCCTCGAATTGTTAAAGGGCTGTATTTTTTTAGCTATTTTTGATATACTCTTGGCTTCGTTTGGGCGCATTTTTCACAAGGAGCAAAGCACCGATATGGGACGAACTATTTGGCGGTATACCCTCACTTCTCGCGAGCAAAAACTGTGGGATCGGGATGATATGAAGGGCTGGTGCAAGGCTCTTGAAGGGTGTGTTGAAGATGATGCCCGGGAGCAAGGAATGAAGAAATATATCATTCAGGACACCGGCGGCGAAGTAGTTATCAAAAGCGATGTTACTATTCTTCCCGATCCTAAGGCCATGGAAACGCGTCGCGAAACCACGGTTATTTATTAATTCAATTTTTCTGTAGTATTTTTACCAGGGTTGCTTCATTGTCTATACATTGGAGCAACCTTTGTGCCATT
>CAYZWM010000383.1:0-2285 GCA_964482155.1 uncultured Chitinophagaceae bacterium
CATTACGGTAACGGGTGCCATGATTGGGTCCTATATATTCTCGCTTACGCTTGTTCCTTTGGCAGCAGCGTACCTTTTTCGAAACAAACTTCCCGATTCCGATGGCAAGTCTAAGAAATCTGCCTTAGGTTTCTTCCAACGGTTTATCGATAGACTTCGAATTCGGTATCAACGTAGCCTCACCACCGCGTTAAAAAGAAAATGGGGCATATTAGCCGTTGTGGCAGTCGCTTTTGTGCTGTCTCTTTTTGTGATGAAGAATAAGTTGGGCTACGAATTATTTCCACAATCCGATGTTGGACAAATGGAAATTCAGGTTCGAATGGAATCGGGTACACCGCTCAAAACCACGGAGAAAACCATTGCCAAAATGGAGCTATTGATTCGTGACGAGTTGAACGACGATTTAGAGCAAATCATTTCTAACATTGGAATTTTCTATGATTTGCCAGCAGCTTATACACCCAACTCAGGTACACAAGATGCGTTTATTGGCCTTCAACTTAGAGAAGACCATACGGTAAGTACGTTTGAATACGCGAAACGATTACGCGAAAAAATGACAGCTGCCTTCCCCGGTGTTGAATTGAGTTTTAATACGGGTGGATTAATCACAGCTGCGCTGAACGATGGTAAGCCTGCACCTATAGACGTTCAAATTGTTGGGAACAAGCTTCATGTGCTTCGAGAGATATCGGAGCGGTTAAAAGACACCATCGCCGACATCGCTGCTACACGAGATGTTCGCATTTTACAGCGAATGGATCAACCCACCAAAGACATTGATATTGACCGAATCAAAGCAGCGGAATTGGGTGTTAAACCCGTAGATGCGATAAAGAACATGGTATCTGCCTTAAACTCATCGGCAACCTTCGACAAGGCTTTTTGGATTGATGAGAAAAACGGGAATCACTACTACGTTGGGGTTACGTACCCAGAGTACCTCATTAACGACGAAAATATTCTCAAAAACGTAAACGTGACGAGTCAAACGCATGACAAACCCGTGCCGTTTCGAAATTTTTCAAAAATCAGTGAGTCCACCAACCCAGTCGAAATTAATCACTACAAATTGCAACGTGTGTTTAATGTCTACGCAAATGTGGAAGACGCCGACATTGGAAGCATCTCGGATGAAATCCAAAAAAGGGTGAATGCCATGAAATTCCCGAAAGGTTATAAAGTAAGTTTTCAGGGAGAAGTGGCCACTATGAATACAGCCTTTAGTGATCTTGGTCTGGGCTTAGGCCTAGCTGTTATTCTGGCTTTTCTCATTATGATGCCGTTGTTTCGATCGTTTCGACAGCCGCTTATCATCATTATAGCCTTTCCATTAGGTATAATTGGTGTTGCCCTATTGATGTGGTTAACCGGTACGAATTTGAATATTCAATCCCTGATGGGAATAATCATGATGGTTGGAATCGCCGTATCCTATGGCAATATATTGATTGATCGGATTAACGGATTGATTAAAGAAGGCAAATCAAAAACAGACGCCATTGTGCATGGAGCAACCGACAGATTTCGGCCTGTATTGATGACTGCCGGAACAACCATTTTTGGGCTTCTGCCAACCGCCATGGCAACCAGCGCAGGTTCTGAAGCCAACGTACCTCTAGCAATTGCCGTAATTGGTGGAACATTTATGGCCACGTTTCTAACTCTCTACATCATTCCCATTATGTATTCCCTCATTGCAAAAACGAAAAACAATTAAGAAAATGAACACAGTAAAATCTATATATGTCTTTGTACAGTTAGCGGTACTATCACTTTTGATCGTATCCTGCGGCTCAGACAAGACTTCTGAATCGAATGCTGCACCGGGCACTAAAAGTACCAAAACGCAGTCGGTAGAAGTTGTAAAACCAACCCAGCGATCCTTTGTGGCTGAAGTACTCATAACCGGTACCGCCGAGGCCAATCAACAGGTCACTTTGTACGCCATGGAGAGCGGTTATGTCCTAAGAATCAATAAGGACATTGGCGACTATGTGCGTAAGGGCGAAGTAGTTGCAGCTCTGGCCAACCCTGAACTGCATCGTAAATTGGAAGAACGCAATGCCCAGTTGGTGGCAAAAAAATCGATTTACGAAAGGCTTCAATCCACATATGAAAAGACGCCATCTTTAACCCCATTACAACTGGTGGAAGAAGCCCGTGCCGAATATTTTGTTATCAAGGCAAATGTCAAGGCCATAATGGATCGCATTGATTTCCTTTCGGTAAAGGCCCCGTTTTCTGGAGTCATCACCAACCGAATGGTGGATGTTGGTGCA
>CAYZWM010000384.1:0-2278 GCA_964482155.1 uncultured Chitinophagaceae bacterium
TTAGGAAGAAACTTCACCTACTCGAAGTGGAAATAACTAAGCTCGAAAGGAAATCTAAGCTTGTTGGTTTGCATGGGCTTGATTATATGGATATTGAAGAGTTAAATTATGAAATTCGCCTTATGCTAAGAGAGTACAAGGAGTTCGTACTCAAGCTACAAATGTCAGAGGAATAGCACTTTCAATGTAAATATGTTCTGCTATTTGCCTGTAAAGGTTGTAATTGTTCAAAGAATGTGACTCTACCAATTTGCAAACGCTTATAAATGACTATAAACGTTTTCCGTACGGCTATTTGATTTAGTAGGTCTGTCCTTTGGACTGTAGAATCGAATAAACCAAACCACGATTCACAGCCAACTTATTTTAAACCTTAAATCAAACACATGAATTCAATGAGAAATCGGGTACTGTTGATCGGACATTTAGGAAATGATCCAGAGATTGTAACTCTCCCAAACGAAAAGAAACTAGCGAAGTTCTCGCTAGCTACCCAGGACAACTACACCAACGCCGATGAGGAGCGCGTAGAAAGTGCTCAATGGCACCGGATAATAGCGTGGAACAAACAAGCGGATATCTCAGAGAAGTTCCTTAAAAAAGGAAAAGAGGTGGCTATTGACGGCAAACTCAATTCCAGGAGTTACGAAGACAAAGACGGAGTTACCAAATATGTAACAGAGATCGTCGTCAACGAGATAGTTTTTGTGGGGAAACAGTAGGAGCGCCCCGTTTTAGTTAAAGCGTCTCTGGTGAAAGCCAGGGGCGTTTTTTTATGTATGCGGTACGAAGCATTTCTATCGGTTTTAAAGGAAAATGGTTGTCACTACGTTTGAGCCATGGGTCAATCTATTCCAAATCCAATTTCGAAAACAAAACATCTTTCGACGCATACAAAATACCATGTTCCTGCTCTTTGTAGAGCAGCAAAACACGACCGTCTTCAAAAACGTAGGGTTTTACTTCCTGTCCAGACAGCACAAAGAGCTTCTCTAAATCAGAATCTATTCGCCCGTTGTATTTTTCAATACCCGGTTCAATGTGTTCCTTTCGAACAATGACAATATCTTTTGTCTTCATGCAGATTCAAACTTAGTACTTCCGTATGAATTTCAGTCAGCATAGGCAAAAAACGTCTCGGTTTTGGGTCAACGTACCTTGGATATAAGTGTTGCACTATTGGGTTTTAGTTTACAAAAGTTGATTACTTTTGCACCAATCTAAAGGGGTGCTTTTGAGTAGAAATACAAAAAGGCTGAGATGATACCCAAAGAACCTGATGCAGGTAATGCTGCCGTAGGAAAATGATAGATACGTATCTCTCGACTCCTGTTATTTAAAAAATACAGGAATGAAAAAAACAATTTTACTAATTCTGATGGCGTTCACAGCCAGGCTGTGTGATGCGCAGAACATCTTTAATGGTTCGATTCGACACCACGAATCTTCCGAACCGATTGAAGCTGCATTTATTAAACTATCCAGCGGTCAGGGTCTTTTTGAAACCTATTCCGATGCGTTGGGTAAATTTTCCATGGAAACCATACCTTCAGGGGCCTATACGCTTTCTGTTTCGCACATTGGTTATTCCATATTCGTGACCCAGGTGGACATCCCTCATAACGAGGAATTCAACGTTGTGCTAAGCGCAGACATGAACTATTTAGGAGCGGCTATTATTACCTCGATTCGAGCGATTAATACCACGCCAACCACGTTTACAAACTTGGATCAAAAGACGATTCAAAACCTCGATCAGGGAAAGGATTTTCCGTTTCTACTCAACACCACACCGTCTACGGTTATTTCTTCGGATGCGGGTAATGGGGTAGGATATACAGGAATTCGAATTCGTGGGATTGATCCAACCCGGGTAAATGTAACGATTAATGGAATTCCACTTAATGACGGCGAAAGTCAGGGGACGTATTGGGTAAACTTGCCGGATTTAGCCTCTTCGACTCAAAGTGTTCAGATTCAACGAGGTATTGGCACATCGACGAACGGTGCAGCAGCTTTTGGAGCAAGTGTTAATATTCGAACCAACGATATTCCCAAAGAAGAATACTCCACAGTCAAGATAGGTGTTGGAAGTTTTGGGACGTTCCGCAGTACTCTCGGTTATGGTTCCGGTCGATTGAAAAACAATTGGGCTTTTCAATTGAGAGGAAGTGTCATAGAAAGTGATGGTTTTATAGATCGCGCCAGTTCAGATCTAAAGTCGTTCAACTTAACGGCTGCCAAATATGGGAAGAAGTCTACGTTCAAAGTCAATGTG
>CAYZWM010000385.1:0-2240 GCA_964482155.1 uncultured Chitinophagaceae bacterium
CAGTAACTGGAACAGATGGAAATGGATGTGTGAATACAGACCAAGTGATGGTTACTGTCAACAGCTTGCCAACGGTAACGGCAACTGGAGCTGCTACAACATGTTCAGGTGATACGACCACGCTTACGGCAACAGGAGCTACTACCTATAGTTGGGATAATGGAGCAGGAATAGGCGCCTCAGTTAGTGTTTCACCTACTGGTACAACCACATATACCGTAACAGGAACCGATGGGAATAGCTGTACCAGCAGCGATCAGGTTATGGTAACCGTTAATCCCATTCCTGTTACACCGACGGTCAATCCAAGTGGTAATACCCTTGTGAGTAGCGAGGCCGGAACTACTTATCAATGGTATTTTAATGGTGATACGATCATTGGTGCAACATCGCAAGTGCATATAGCTACCCAGTCAGGATTTTACAGTGTAACAGTAATAGACGCGAACGGATGTTCTGCTACTTCTGCTCTTCTCGAGATAACTGTGGTTGGTATAAATGAAGTATTTGCAGGGGTAAACGTGGATATCTATCCAAATCCGAACAGAGGAGTATTTACATTGGAAATTCAGGTAACAGAAGTACAGGATATGGAGGTTACGATCACAAATGTCATAGGGCAGGAGGTTTTGTTTGAAAAGTTAACTCAGATCAAAGGAACCTACCAGAAAGAGATTGATCTCAAAGGGTATTCGCCTGGGGTTTATACTTTACAGTTAAGAACCGATAATGGGGAAGTTAATAGGAGGATTGTGATAGAGTAGTTTGTTGCTATCCCTTCCTTGTTATGCAATGAGCCCTTCTGAATTTCAGAGGGGTTATTTGTTTTAAAACACGTATTTCTACGGTGTTTTCTTTCTGGGTTTTGTGATTTATTTGTAGCTGAAATCAATTCTGCCATAATGTCCTGAAATTTTTTTGGCATGGATTGTGAAAGTACATCGATACAATCACAACTCACCACGTATGTAAAACAGCTACCCAATGAACAATTATTACGAGACCCTTGGCATCAAGGAAGATGCTGACCCAGCCGAAATAAAGAAGGCCCATCGCAAACTAGCCCTTCGATGGCATCCGGACAAAAACCCAGATAACAAAGAAGCCGAAGAACATTTCAAGAAAATCCAAAACGCGTTTGACCACCTTAAGGATAAGGTGAAGCGTGCTGCACATGATGTTGAATTGGAAAGAAAACGAGAGGCCGAGGAGCAATTCATCTACGAAAAACAGCAACAAGAATGGGCGCAAAAACAGCCTAGTCAACGGGAACCATTTCCTTGGTTTGATGTGGTTTTAGGTGTATTGGCTTTGATAGGAATCTTTGTATTGGTCTTTGGTGGTGGAAAGGGTAAAAGTGGTAGTAGCCCCAGTTAATAACACAATTTTAATTACCACTCAACTTTTAGACAAAAAACATGTCAATTGAAGTAAAGAATTTGAAACGCGTAGATCCTTATGCACCCTTGTGTGGCTGCGATAGTTACATCGAACATTGGGAACGTGCAAAGGGACACAAGGTGAATAAGTGTAGCGGAGCTAATTGTCCAAGGAAAGCAACAGTAGGTGGACACGTATTGAAGTGTAGCGATAGCTCCAAGAATACCTGGTGGATTGCGCCAATCTGCACGAAGCATAATGCAATCCCTAAAGACAAATGCTATAAAATAAAGGATGGTTCAATAGTGAGTGTGGCGAAGAAAACCGCCTGTAGGAAGAAATGAAGTAATTGATAGACAATAGATGTTCAATTAGGAAAAGGTCTGATGTATTGGACTTTTTTGGTGTAAAACAGTAGTAATATGAGTGAAATAGTTGAGGTTGCAGAAGAAGCGGTTGAAGAGCCGCAACAGAATCCCATTATAGAATGGGCGGCAAGTAGACCTTATTGGGAAAAGTACATTTGGAAAAAGTGCTTGGAAAATGGCCAAGTAACGGATGATGAAATGGAAGAGGCTTATAAGTATTTCAAGATGAAATATGAATTAGTTGCGGAAGAGGATTTGCCTGAGTTAAGCCTTGATGGACTTTTGCCACCGGAAGACACGGAAATGGATACGATCTGTTTGAAAGAAGTAAAGAACCTTGAAAACGTCAATGCTATACCAAACGATCAGAGCTTACAATTTGGTAAGCAATTGACACTTGTTTGGGGCAGGAACGGTAGTGGAAAATCAGGATATGGCAGGGTAATGGCAAACGCCTGCTTTTCGAGAGGCAAGAGGATAATTCATCCCAAC
>CAYZWM010000386.1:0-2207 GCA_964482155.1 uncultured Chitinophagaceae bacterium
CTCATTTTATCTTTTAATGAAATATCTGCTCCACATAAAAACATTGTTGTTTTAAAAGTATTCAAGGGTTTGTAAAAATCATCACGTATCCGTTTTGCTAATTTCTTGCAATCTTCATCTGATATGTTTTTTGTAATACTCAATGTTTCTTTTTAATTATTGCCAACTTGTTGTTAAACCAATATTCAAAATTTATTCACTTTAAGACTCAATATCGAATGTTATCCAAACTCAATTAGGCCAGTTGGTTACATATATTTTGTTTAAGCCATTACAGAATTTGTGCGGATATAGGTGTTAAACAAAAGGTTGATAAATAGTATCCGTAGTGTGAACAAACTCAATCGCATATCAATCCCACCAACCTCACACCAATCTTATTAAAACCTCTGACAAGTTACAACCCCCAAACCTAACTAGTCAACTACCAAACATGCCACAGTTCAACCGCATCTTTTAGCTCAGACAAATCTTGTGGTTTATATCTTTCAGTCGTACTCGGAAACCTATGCCCTGCAAAGAGTTGCACGTCTTTGATATCCCAACCCTGTTTAAACAAATTGACTATGACTGACTGCCTGATTGTCTTTGGATTGAGTTTTCTTTGAGGAAAGAGAAAACGCTGAGATTCGACTAAGTAGTGAATTTGGTCGTTGGTTATGAGACTTCCAAGTTTTCCGATTAAGAGTCTTGTTCCATGAAATTTCCATGTTTAACTAAAGCTAGTTGTTGTGGTCTGTTGCATTAAATGATGGCAATCTGAGCTCATATAGTTTTCAAATAGGCGTATTTAAAGATTGTGATGTTTGCCACTCAAAAATACCTAGAAGTGGTGATGTTTTGGATGGATGAAATGATTAGCTTCGAGAAGCATTTATTGTCAAAAAATAGGTTTAATCAATGTGTAGAACTGCTTTACTTGTAACATCATTGTATATGGGATAAGATCGACATTCAAAATTTTATTTACGATTTTACAATATGTGGAACTAACAAAATATTATCCATGGCTAGTTTACTCATAACCGCAGATGACTTTGGAGCACACCGAGTTCACAACACGGGAATTTATACATGTATACGAAATGAAGTTCTAGATTGTGTAGACGTTCTTCTGACTGGGAAAAATTCCAAAAAATATCTATATGAACTATTTGAGAAGCACAAATCGGAAATTCTAGAAGGTGAAATTGCTATTGGACTTCATTTCTCGTTTACTTTCGGTAAGCCTTTATACAAAGGTTTAAACCTAACCGGTAAAAGAAAATCCAATTTCGATAAGTATTATAAAAAAATCACAGATAAAAAGGGTTTCTTTCAATACAAAAGAGGGAGAGGATTCTACCCAAGATTATGCAATCTATGGAGAGATTTCAGTGAGTTCATGAAATTAGAACTCAACGCTCAATACAATGAGTTCACAACTATTACTGGATACCACCCTAGACATCTTAGTTCCCATATTGGCTTCTTGGCAATGAATAGAATGCTATATCCCTTTTATACCAAATTAGCCAAAGATAATGGTGTTGCATTGAGATGTCCTACTTTTCTGACCATTGAACAGCTAAGAAATCAAGCGACCTGGGGGGATAAATTGAAGTGGTACGGAGACCCATTTCAAAAAATGATACCCAATTTTCTAATTGAGGGCACAGGTCACTCAGATGAAACAGGTGACCTAGAATTAGCTCAATGCATAAAGGATGAGAAACTTTGGCTAAATTATGAAATAGGCACAAGGTTTCGAACTGACTTAGACAACAATTCCTTCCATTCCACGGATTATTTTATTGAGCACTTCTTTCGAAATGGGAATGAGAACAACTTAAGAACGATATTAGAGGGATTCAGTACTTTGGACAAGAACAGTTACGAAATGGTTGTCCACCCTGTCTCCTTTACTGACAGGAAAGAGTATTCTGATATGGAACCCGGGATTAGAAAGGATCGTTTGACGGGTCAGAGAAACGAAATGATTGCTCTTGTGGCACTTGAGGTAAAACGGTTAAGAAAATATTATGACATCAAGAAACACATACTACCAAAATTGAAAAAATTCAGGACCATTAAATAGGTATATAGTTGCCAAGTGCTCAATGCATGAAGTCACCTGTAGTGGTTCTTCCTGATGATGTTAAAGAACCCACTAGTCGAAGATTGAGCGAAGCCTGAGCTTGGATATCTTCGTTCTACAAATAGTGATA
>CAYZWM010000387.1:0-2182 GCA_964482155.1 uncultured Chitinophagaceae bacterium
AGCCTAAAGATCCCGTAAGTGCCACAATTGGAACCGCCTTGCCACGTATGTTCCAGTTCCTTTGTATTCTCTTCATCTCAACGTTCATAGCCCGTAACTGTGGTTTCATTTGCTTGTCAAATTCATATTTCACCTCTTGGTTCATAAGCCCCTTTTTCCTGGCAGAATTAACAATTTCTTCCGTCAAGGCTCTAAAATCAAAAAAGGCATCAGGCATAGTTTCTCGAAGTTCCAAAAGGCGTTCGGGGGGCAGGCCCTGAAGATACGGTGCCATACATCTAAAAACACTTAGGTCGGCGATGGGTGATCCATTAGACATGTAATGCTGAGCCGCTAACCCGTCAGCTTCTCTGTGGAATAAAACTGGTGAATTTAAGTTACTCGCATTTACCACCGTCTCGATTACTATTGCAATATCTTTAATGTAATGTGGTATTAAGGAAGTAAGCATATTGGACTTTCCAAAATCTCTTACTTCCTTTGGAGAAATGACACGGTATGGGCTAATAAGGTCCATCCACAACTCTCCTTTTAGTTTGTCAGAATTCATCACATGAATTGGAATGTGATTACCCATTGTTTGATGTTCAGTTAAAAGACCTTCATAAATCAGTCTAATTTGGGTCAAGTTGTCTTCCGGATTGTCATTAATAGGTGAACTTTTACTTAGACACCGAACTTCGGATTGGTATGCATTTTGGATTGGATTTACTCCTGAAAGGATAGTAGCGTCCTCTGTGAAAATCTCTGTTTGAATTGGAGCTAAGTCTTTACCTACAAAAAGCAGATAACCACCAATTATGGCATCCTTATTCTCAAGAAGATGTGGGATTAATGCGAGTACGTATTTTTTCTTTTCTTGAGTACTCATGGAACGATTCTCAACATACGAGAGAATAGGGTCACTAATAATCAACTCATCATAATACCAAACCACTTGTGCGGCTAATGCAAAAACCCATTTACTAAATGGGAGATGAACTCGAAATTGTTTTGAACTAGTTGCTAGATGATTGCTCAATGCCTTATCTCGTTGATGGGCATATTCCTTATAGCTGTCACAAAACAAAAAGAAGGCGTCATCGGTAAAGTTTTCAGAATTGTCTTTACTGATTTCGTATTCCTTCAATAAGTCGAATATAAATGTAGAGAGGTGCAACTGAGTCATTATGGATGGTAATCATTATTCATGACTTAGGCAAATCAGGATTACATCTACAATATATTTATGTTTCTAAATGGCCAACTGTCATTTTGGCTTAAAACCTTGCAAAAAAGGTACAGCTTGTTTTGTGGAATAAGGTTTGCACCATTATCATAAAAGACACATGACTTTCATGTATCATTAAATTAACACATTAAATTATGTCAAATTCTAAAGTACCTAATGCCCCAAGTAAAAATCAAGGCAAGGATTCTGGTAAAGGCCGTGGTAACAATCCTCCAAGACAATCAAATCCAAGTAAACAGAGTTCCGGTAATAAATCCAAAAAATAACCGAACATTTGTTAAAAGGGCCTTTTTAACGCTGTTGGCTTTTTTTAACGTTCTTGTCCCTTATTAATTTCTTTAAGCTTGTCACTCTTTGAACAACCTCCAATCATAAAATTATATTGCTCAACCAACTACCCTGTGTTCGGGGGATATACTTAAACATCACCCTTTTATGTATAGTACCTAGAGCCGCGCTCTTAATTCCTTTGAATAAGCAATCTCTTTGAATCCGAGTATTCATCATAATTGAACTTTACAAAGTACATCCCGGTAGGCCAATCGTGAACGTCAAAATATACGCTGTTTTTACCCTTTTTGTAACGAGACCGTTCTTTAGATGTTAGTTTATGACCCAAAATGTCGTAGACTTCAATTTCAACAAAGCGTCTTGTTTTAAGGTTAAAAACAACTTCCACACTAGTTTTTGCGGGATTTGGTTGTGGTTGCCAGTCCACTTTGGGTTTATCAGATTCATTCTGTGTTACTGGTGGCGTATAGTTGGGAATGCTTTCCGATGAAACATCATAACAAGCATACGCTTCGTTGTCCGAAGGAGCAGTGGTTCCATCAAGAACATCAATCTCAGCCCCAATGACACAAATGAAGATATCAATGTTATCTAGATCATCTATTTCTGTGAGAGTAATTCGTTTATCGTTCAATACGATCAAGGCTGTATCCCGTTTGT
>CAYZWM010000388.1:0-2180 GCA_964482155.1 uncultured Chitinophagaceae bacterium
CAGTTTCGCGATTCTCTACGACCCTTGGCGACCCTTGGCGACTTTATCAAATATACGCAATCCCTTTGATACCAAAGAAAAAGCCCATCAACAGTGATGTTGATGGGCTTTTGATAAAAGTGTGTTTGTGATCCGGCTGGGACTCGAACCCAGGACCACTTCCTTAAAAGGGAAATGCTCTACCAGCTGAGCTACCGAATCAGCTCTCCTCAATTCAAAAAAGTCGAAACTTTTTCGTTTTTTTGAGGGTGCAAAAATAGATTTTATATGATTCAAAACAACACATGAAACGAAAAATTAAATCTTTTTTTCAAAAGTAATGTGTCGCTTCGTTTCTTGCGCTCCAACCGCCCTTAACAACGATAACATCTTTGGATTAAAATCTCCAATCCACGCCAGCTCACTTGTCGTCAAATGTGGATCCCTCACAATCACTTCAAATACCTTCATCATTAAGCCTGCTGCGATTCCCATGCCCTGATATTCAGGCACTACTCCAAATACTAAACCCCGCATTTTAGTCAGTTTGATGGACCGCTTCAACCTCAAAAAGTTGATCTTACTCCATAAACCCGACCGCCCGTTTAGATGCTTTAAAATAGGGTTCACTTCTACAATGCTGATATAAAACCCCACAGGTTTGCCCTTTGAATATGCAAACCAAATCAAATCTTCCCTCAAAATAGGCTTAACGGCACCCATTAATGTCAATACCTTCTCAACATCTACAGGGCGAAAATGGTCGTATTGCTTCCAGGCTGCATTGTAAATTTGGGCAAAATCATCAGCAAAGTCTGCCATTTGGCTTTTGTTGAGTTGACGGAATTCTAAGTCGGGATTGTTAAATACCCGTCGTGCTAACGGACCAATTTTTTTGATGTTAAACAAACTCACGTTCACCTCCTGAGTAGATTGAACAAATTTTTGAGTAAATCCCCAATGTTCAAACAAGGACCGATAATACTCCGGATTGTAGTTTTCCTGATAACTCGGTTCTTTAAAACCGGAGACCATTAAGCCCCAAAACTGGTCACGTTCGCCATAGTTGACCGGAGCTTCTACTTCTGTAATGCTCTTATCTCTTAGCCAGGTCTTGCCCGCTTCAAAAAGAATTTCAGCAACTTCGACGTGATTAATGCTTTCAAAAAAACCAAAACCACCGAGACCATTATTGACAAATGCGGCTATTCGTCCAATATAGGCCCCATTATCACGCACCAACCATAAACCGACTTCTCCCTTTGGCATCGTCCATAAGGTCTTTTTGATTTCGGTTCGAATGTGTGGGATATACTCTTCGTCTAAGGCGTACACCAGTTTAGGGACATCCAAAAATGCCCTGAACAAACGGTATGAACGAACCTCGACTAACTGCATAAAATGTGAAGTGTTTTTTGAATCGTATCCTGCATAAGTTGATCAGGGTTTTGTGCAAACTCACCCGTTTTGCGATTGGCCAAAATAAGGTTGATCGATAGAGCCTTGTGGCCAAGTAACGAGCTCAAGCCGTAAATGCCCGCTGTTTCCATTTCAATATTCGTGATTTGTTGGCCATTGACCGACAAATCGTCCAAAGCAGATATCACATCCATAGACGGCTTGAGCCGAATGGACCGATTCTGCGGTGCATAAAAGCCACCCGTAGTCAATGTAATTCCGGGAGAATAAACGGTCTTAAATAGGTCGATTAACATATGATCAGCCTCCTGAACGAAAGGCCTAATCGGCCAATCGATGTTGGATAGTTCGTTCAACCATGCTGCTTCATAATCAGAAGTGGCGTGAGGTTTATACCAATTCATCAAACCCTCCAACCCAATAGCCAGCTGACTGTACAATACGTCACCTACGTTTATATTTTTGTTAATACTACCCGAAGTTCCGATGCGCACCAACCGAAGCACTGTCTTGTGCTCTTTTACTTTTCGCGTATTAAAATCTACATTAACCAGGGCATCTAATTCGTTCAAAACGATGTCGATATTGTCCGTGCCCATGCCCGTACTTAAACAGGTAATACGTTGATTGTTAAGGCTTCCGGTGTGAATCTCAAATTCGCGGTTTTGCTTTTTTAAGTCGATGTGATCAAAAAATCGGCTCACTTCCTGAACGCGCTTGGGGTCGCCCACTGTAATGATTAAATTGGAGATGTCTTTCGGCAATAAAGCCAAATGATACAC
>CAYZWM010000389.1:0-2179 GCA_964482155.1 uncultured Chitinophagaceae bacterium
CCACTCGGTTGTAGGAATAATTTCCTTCCCTAAATGCAAATCGAGATCCCTTTGCCCCTATTTTCACCTGTCTTAGATTCGCGTTGCGAAAAAACTTGTAATTCACATTGAAAAAACCATTGACATCGGTGGTTTTAAAGCTATACAAAGGCATAGCAGAAAAAGTAAATTTATTGGTAGGGGTAACATGGTTGTTTAGCCAAATACCAAACATATACTTATTGTATTTATTCCAGCCTAACATAGTCGAGACATTCAACGACGATGAGTTAGGATCTTCCAGGAAAGACAACCATCGTATATCGATAGGCTCCACCTTTTTGAACATGCCCGTGCTACGGATTGAATTATTCTGACGTTCATATTCCGGAATCACTTCTTCAGGGTCAATTTTAGCCACCTCAAAGGCCGCAACATCCGGTTTAATTTCTTTTTCCCCCATATGACCTTCAACCCAGGTCATCTTAGTCATTTCCCCATTAGTAAAATATCCAATGGAATAAGGCGCCGCAATTCCACCTACATTTTCTACCGTCAGAATTCCATCGGCATAAGACTTGATCCGATAATCAATATGCTTCTCACTGTTGATTAAATCACCAAAAAACCAACGGAGAGATTGTCCACTTTCACGCTCAAAAACAGCTTGAATATCGCCAGGCAATGGATGCCGATACTTCCATTCATCAAAATATGCTTTAAAACATTTGTCCAGGGTTGCCTGACCGAGATACGCCTTGAGGTATGCAAATGCAGCAGCGCCCTTACCGTACACCATGAGACCATAATTGGCACTTGCCAGAAGTTCACTTTGTTCTCCAATTGCTTGATGAAGTTCCGCTCGTTCCGTTTCTCGTGCACCTATGGTCATTGCCAATTGGTTAATATTCCCTCCAAATCGCAACTTGGGTTTGTCCAGATTGGGTTTCGTTTTCTCATCTGCTCCATGAAGTGCTTCATGTTCAAAGTACGAATTAATGGCCTCATCCATCCAGGGATATGGGCGTTCATTACTACCCAATATGCCATAAAACCAGTTGTGACCAACCTCGTGCACCACCACTTCTTTGTCAATATTAGCCACTACGGTAATCATCGGATATTCCATTCCTCCACCTGCTTTTAACGCGCCCTTGACCACTGAACAATGACTATAGGGGTAATAACCGCAGTGGTCGGAGTAATAGTCCAATGCCTTATGAATACTTTCTAACGAAACATTAAAGGTCTTTTCGCCCATAATTCCATAGGTATAGGCCTCCACTTTTTGTCCATTACTCAACGTAACCGTTTTGCTTCTAACATCAAAATTCTTGTCAGCGAACCAGGCAAAATCATGGACATTTTCCTGAATATAGGTGATCGTTTTAGTCTCTTTAGCACTTTCAGGTACTGTGCCTGAACTAAGCTTATTATCAATTCGGTTTTGGATAAATTCTTTCTCGGTTTCCTCCTGCAGCTCCCCCGTGGCAGCAACTACATAATTCTTGGGAAGCGTAATTTTTACCTCAAACCGGCCATACTCTGAATAGAATTCACCTTGATTTAAATACGGCATTGGATTCCAACCATTCACATCATAAACCGCTGGTTTGGGATACCACTGGGTGATCTGATAGCTTTGTTTGTCATGACCAAATCGCGAAAAGGTACCGGGTATTTTGACAAAAAATGGTGTTTCTATTTCGGCTGTCTGCCCAGGCATGATAGGCTCTTCCAGGGTCAAAACACATATATCGATTTGGTCGCCTACGTATTTCCAGGTGACCGACTTTCCATTAACCGTAAAATCAAGTTTATCTATTCTTCCTTTTTCCGACGCCTCGGAAAAATAAAATTTAGTCGATCCGTTTAATAACTGCTGTTTGGCAAAGTCCGTTTTTGTGTCTTTATAAGCATTTGGCCAAATATGAAAATACAGTTGATACAGGCCGTTGGGTGAATTGTTTGTATACACATAACGTCCTGTTCCTGTCAATGTATGCTCAACATCGTCTAGCGTTACATCCAGATAATAATCAACGTTTTGTTGCCAATCTACCTGATACACTAAGGGTTCATGAGAACGGATCCTTTTCTCCTGTGTTTGTCCAATAACGCATGTGGTCAATACGAGCGCTAACATGCTGGTTACTATATACTTCATCTATGGAAAATTTGTGGGCAAATTAACCATATT
>CAYZWM010000390.1:0-2176 GCA_964482155.1 uncultured Chitinophagaceae bacterium
ACAATCTCGTTTTTTAAGTCTTGGTTGGCAATCAGTGGTTCTTCTGCTCATCACCATCACCGTTGTTCTTAGTGCCAGTATCATACTCGGAAGGCGAATGCAAGGATCAAAGAGTACCAACTGGCTAATTGGGTTTGGTACAGCAATATGTGGTTCAGCGGCCATTGTAGCCCTTGCTCCAAAAATCACCAAAAACAAAGCAGATATTGGTATCGCTCTTGCCGTGGTAAACCTTTTTGGGCTCATTGGCATGATTCTCATTCCATTAATTACGGCCGAACTATACACCAATGTACAAAATGGTATTTTAATCGGCGGCTCTCTTCATGCCGTTGGCAATGTAGCGGGTGCGGGTTATGCTATGAACAACTCCATTGGAGACATCGCAATTACTCTTAAGATGGGACGGGTTGCCTTGTTGACCCCGGCTCTATTGATATTCAGTTTCTTCGTATCTAAGAAAGAAAACAAAGAAGGTAAGGGTAACGTTTCTCTGCCCATTTATCTCGTTCTATTTATTGGCATCTCCATATTTGTGTCCATTGTCGAATTACCAGAAAACCTTCTATCTACGGTTAAAACAGGAGGTTCATACTTATTGGCAATTGCCATGGCGGCTATTGGGCTTAAAGTGAGCTTTAAATCCCTTCGAATTGCCGGCAAAAATGGGTTGATTTATGGTGGTTTGATATTTGCCATTCAGCTTATAACAATTGTCATTCTGATTAAGGTATTGTATTGATTATCGGTTTAACACCTGTCTTACCACATCTGAGTTCCAATCCGCTGAGCCCACTTTTCGAATCAAAATATCTCCGTTTTTGTCGATCAAATACGTAGTAGGCAAACTCGTTGCCTCCAACAAGTCGGGAGGAGAGGATTGTGCGCTGAACACAGGTAAATCAAAGCCTCTTTTATCCATAAATGTTTTGACTACCTCGGCTTCATCGCTGGTAACAAACAAAAAAACAACGGAATCTTTGTAATCGTCATACAACGTTTGCATTCCGGGCATTTCCGCTATACAAGGAGGACACCAGGTTGCCCAATAATTTATCAGAATTTTCTTACCTCTAAACTCCTTCAGATTAACCTCCTGGCCATTATGCTGTAGCAATGCCCATGAGTAATCTGTAAGCCGATCCCGATTTTCAGAATCGTTAACCGATGGGCTAAACGAAATAACTCTATTGATCCAAACCTTTATCGGTCTTCCCGTTTGTGGTATGAACAGCAAACCGATTAACAAGACAAATAAAATATTTGACCTGTGTTTTTTAATGAAACTCATGATCAATAAGACAGTTATGCATCAAAAAGGTTTCAGATTTTCAACACGAAAAAGGGTTCTCGATACATCCAGACATGCGACGGAGAAGAATCGTCTGTAGCACTAAGGACGATGTTGTCCTTACAAGCGATTCTCAATACAATTTTTCTTCGTTACACTGCGAAAAACCACTCGAACTGACATCCTGATTTAATGAGAACAACATATTAATAATCCGAAGCTTCCCCTCGTTTGTAGCCGTTAAGGCAAAGTACGGTCAGCGAAGGATACATTGTTCAATTGTTACTCTCCTACGCGTAACCGCTACGGAAGAGCACAGCATTAACCAATAGTTACCTAAAATACTCGCGCATTCGATCGAAAAAACCTTTCTCTGATTTAGAGGGACTTGGTTTAAAGTTTTCAGACTCTTCCATGGTCTTGAGCAACGCCTTTTCATCGTTACTTAATTTCTGTGGGGTCCATACGTTGATCTGTACCAGTTGGTCTCCTTTTCCATGACCATTGATATCCGGCACACCTTTATTTCGAAGTCGAAGTATTTTCCCTGCTTGAGTTCCAGGTTCAATTTTAATTCGAACCCGACCAGAAACCGTGGGAACCTCTACATCTCCTCCCAATGCTGCCATTGGAAAACTGATGTACAAATTATAAATAATGTTGTTTCCTTCTCGTTTAAGGTCGTCATGCGGTTTTTCTTCAACAAGAATGATAAGATCTCCAGGAATTCCACCGGCTACTTCGTTTCCTTTCCCATTGATTGAAAGCTGCATACCATCTTCCACACCGCCGGGAATATTTAAGGTGGTCGTTACTTCTTTGCTAATAAGACCTTTATGATCCGCACCAGCTGGTCGCGCACCTATTGTCTTACCACTACCTCCG
>CAYZWM010000391.1:0-2125 GCA_964482155.1 uncultured Chitinophagaceae bacterium
ATTCGTTCTCATTATTTGTTCGGTTGGCTATTTCAAATACCGAAGTAAACCGAAGTTTTTGTTCATTACTCTGTGCGCCAGCATTCTGGTATTATGCATTCAAATTCACAGAAAAAATGCGTTAACAAACTCAACCGAGTTGGTGTTCTTTGATGTTGGTAAATCGTCAATTCTGGTTTATAGGCATGGGAGCGATGTGATCGTTTTGCTTAGCGCAAACATGTCTGAGAACCAGTGGAAATATCATTGTCAACCGTATTTAGTTCAACGTGGAATATTGGGTCAACGGATTGATTGGAAGATAGTAAATCGAACCAAAGACTCAACTTGGCACACGGCTTCCGTACGGGAGAAGAACGTTTTTGTTTTAAGCACAGAGACCAAGAAAGAATTTAACGATAGTCCATCTACGACCTATGGAATAGTATGGGTGAAACTTCTAAAAGGTGTCGATTGGAAACGAATTATTAAATCATCTGATGTAATTTATTTGGGCAGTGAATTGAGTTATAGAGAGAGACATTATTTTCAAAATTGGTTCAATAAAAACAACGAAAAATGGCAACATAAACCCAACTTAAACAGTGGGTTTCTTGCCATTAAATTGGAGTAAAATAGCATTGAGAAACAATTTTGTATTTTTGGTATGCATTAATTTTAGTAGTCATGGTATTCGCAAACGAAGTTTCATCACATGTTAAAGCAGCGCTCATTTTGGTCTTTTGTACCTTGTTTATAGTAGGCAATACGAACTGCTATAGCGATGAGGGTGACGATACCCCTTATGTGCCACCTACCGAGACCAGGAGCATTAGTGTACACGTTGATACCAATGGGAATTGTACGCAACCTGGAACTTTTAATTACAATGGCTCCGATGTATATGACGAACGATTGGATGACATGATCGGGGAACCGACCTTACAGCTAGGTGGACACCCTATAGATGATTCGAAGGATCTAGCCATAAACCTGGTTAGTTATGGTTCACCCCTTACCTCTGGAGTTTATCCATTGCAGAATGATCCAAAACGACAGTCCTGGGTAATTTATAGGCCAACGAATTCAAGTGATTCGGAGTATGTGAGTTATGACCGGGGCTTAATTACGTTGGAAGAAATTGAATTCCATTCAAACGACAAAGTTCGCAAGGCATATCTACGATTTGACACGGTAAAAGTGGTTAATAAACTAGATACAATATGTATATCCGGTCGGATTTCTATCGAACCTCCTCAATAACGTCCATCAATTCAATAGATGAAAGTAATTTCTGGCTAGTTGGATAGATATCATAGGGGTATTCATACGGAAACTGGCAAGAATCCCTAGCCAGCGTTGCGCCATTACTGTCTCTTAAAAGGTAGGTAGAATCAATCCGTTGGTGATTGGTATTGTAGAAGGTGGCTATTTGTTCTATAGCCAGTTCGTCGGTGCATATACTGTTGTAAAAAGAGGTTGAACACTCAAACGCAAATGTGTTGCCACGTTGGTCAAAATAATGAGTTAAAGCAATGCTCCAGTCTCCAGATTCGCTGTACGGATATTCACCCAGACAAACGAGAACGTTGTTGGAATCTGTCCATAAATTAAAGGTAGTTTCGATACCTTCAGGCCATTGCTCATTAAACACCTGAGTAGGTGATTTAACGCCAATTTGTTGCACCCAAACCGTAATATCTAATTCCTTAAGCCGAATTAATTTTTCAATTACATTCTTCTCTCCGTGTAAACGTAGGTTGAGATCCGGTTCAGGGACCAGTTCACGTGAATCGGTTTTGGTCTGGTTACTTGTATTCGAAGGGGTTGAGGAATTACAACTAACCCACAGAATTAGGCCAACCAAACCTAGAAAAGTGAATACACTTTTCGTTCGAAACATTGGACTAGCGGTCAATTTCAATACAGCAGACGACTAAAAAACGAATTGAACTCTTTTCCCGCTTCGTGATGAGCCATGATGAATTCAAGCAGATCTTCCTTAACAGGTATTTTTTCATCGGCATACTCTGCCATAAAGTAGAACTGTTTGTTAAACACCCATTCATTATCACCGGCAATTTCTTTGAGTTCTTTTGGAAGAATTTTATTCCGATCACCTTTAATGGTCCCGAAGTATTCTTTA
>CAYZWM010000392.1:0-2070 GCA_964482155.1 uncultured Chitinophagaceae bacterium
TCTTGAGAATGGAGGTTGTAGTGCTTATAGCAATTACTCCAAAGAACGTTGCCATCTGAGTCAATTTTTATGAGAACACCGTGAGTTGACCGATACGCGTTAGTTTTCCGATTTGATGTTGGTTTTCCACCCGAAAGAAACATGTAATTATTTATTTGGATGGCCGTGCAAGAATAAAGGAAAGTGCCATCTTTCAGTGGCATTAACTGTTCATCAGTAACGGCATAACTAATGCCCCAATTTTTGTTTTTCGCATATTCCTTCTGATAACTAAGAGGCAAATTGTCAATAAAGCCTGAAATGTCCTCAAATGGAACTAACGTTTTTTCTGTTAATTGATTGTTAACCAACACTCCAAAATAGACCCCTTGGGACGCTTGAGGGTATTCTTCTGAATATGTACCGTAAGCAATTAATTTTTCACTACCACCCCCCTCCAACTGAAGAGATTGGACATGTACCTTCATGTCCTGATTGATGTCAAACTGATTCCCATATTCTCCATCTTTATCAATGGGAGACAGGTAGAAGATGCTTGATTTAGAGTTGTTCATCAGTTTAGAACAGAAATAACCAGTTTCACTATCTGAAAACACCTCGAAATCTGGAACGTATAAAGTCGGACTCCAACCATCTGCGTTGAACTTCCATGGGAACTTCTCAACTTCACCACTTTCCCAATCAAAACGCAACATATAACCTCGGGAATTGCTAATTACAAATGCATGTGCAAATTGACCAATTACTGCAAAGTTTAGAATATTAACTTTGGTTTGAAATGAATTGATCTCGTAATGAACCTCAGTCAAATCTTTGTCGTCATAGGAATAACTTACGAAGTCAAATCTCTTTTTATAATGATCCCAGTTGAGAAAATGGATACGTCCTCTTTCCTCTTCTTCGAACATTTGCGGGTCGGTCAATTTAGACTCAAGTTTTTGCACAAGAACTTCGTTAAGATTCGTGTCATAATGTTCAAAACGCCTCTGGTATTCTAAATAGTGCACGCTATAAAGTAAATGAACTTGTTCAGTAATTAGGACGAGTCCCTGTTCACCTACATTGTATAGGTTGTAAATATCATTGCCCACAGGATTAATTGCTTTGTGGTTATTTGCTCTTTGGGCAAAAATGGTGAATGACGTGAGCATCAAATACAGTAGTACAAATTTTCTGGTTAGGATTGATTTGGTCATAGATCTATTTTGGTCAAATGTACTAAATGCTTACCAAACGGAGTATGTAATCCAGTTTGGTAGAGAGTTCAATGGAGACATTGGATTTGAGAAATCCCCCAACAAGAAATTCTTTAATTGAAACGAACATTAGTTTTATGGTTAGTTTTGAGTGGAAAGAGGTACAACAATCTTACATAATTATGACTAACATGGGTCGCGTTTTGATGCGAATTAGATCCTTTATTGTATCCTTATTTGATCAACAAGATATCCATAATATGAAGAGATATACGTCCCTAATCCTACTTGCGATTTCCTTTATTTACGCCAGCCAGGCGCAAATAGTAAGGCCAATTGGAATCAATCTGACACCTGTAAATGACTACTCCCCAGAATTGGTTTTTACTGATGCTTTTAAACAAAGCAGAGGCTGGATTGTACACGAAACCAGAGCAGGAGCACCGTGGCAGACCAATTTAACCATCCCATTAGATGCCCGTGGTTACCCCCTAGAAATTCCGTATAACGACGGCGTTAACCCAGAACTGGCCATTCGAACTCTGCTGTTGTGGGACCTTGAAGAAAAATACCCGGCAGGTACATACCGTTTTGTTGTCAAAGGATCTGGGCAGATTCGTTTAAGAGGTGCCGCTACTGGAACATTTGATTGTCCAGTGGACACTCTAATCAATGTTGATCCTAAAAATGGGGGTGTTATTGTTGAAATTCAACAATCTTTAAAAACCGATCCGATTCTAAATATCCATTTTGTCTATCCAGATTATGTCAATAATTACCAGAACCAAACGTTTACGACAGACTTCCTTAATTTTTTGGATGACTTCCAAAACATTCGATTTATGGCCTGGTTACATACGAACTTTTCGACGGT
>CAYZWM010000393.1:0-323 GCA_964482155.1 uncultured Chitinophagaceae bacterium
ATTAGGGTGATTGGAAGTTTGTAAAAATAATTCAAGTTGTTTGATAGAGGTTGCTACGAACTTTACCTGCTTCTGTAATAATTCCTCTAGATTATGGGCAGTTTGTTGCGATGATAGGGATATTTTCTCTCCTCGTATTCCAAGTTTCAATAATTCTGTAGCTTCATAACTTGAGCTAGCGTCAAAATGAATACCTCCAGTATTCATCATAGAAATGATTTCAGGGTGTGGATTAGCTTTCATTGCATAACGGACAACTAATCCGTTAGATAATTCAATTTGAGACAACTGATTTATTCGTTCAGTCAGCTTTGAACGACTGT
>CAYZWM010000393.1:333-919 GCA_964482155.1 uncultured Chitinophagaceae bacterium
AGGTGTTTGCATTTCAATATGATACACGAAAAAAGTTCCTGATTCTCGTTAGGGGTACGATGTAGGAACTGAAATTAGTATGTCTATTACCTAAAGAACGCACAGTATTAAAAATAAGGGGACGTCCGACGTCCCCTTATTTTTAAGTTGTTTAGGGATTTAAAAAATGGTGTCTGCCCTTTTTATCCTTTTATCAAAAATCGTTACCACTTCCTATGGGATTTAGTTACTAGATAAACAGACTAAACCGGGAAAGACTCTTGCCAATCTTCTTTTAGAGCAAGATATACAATGTGTTCAATCATTACAGTACCTTTGTCTGCAATGCTCAAATGGGGAGTCATTTCTGGGATATAAATAATATCGCCTTGTTTTAGCTTCATTTCACCAACCTTGGTCTTTAAGAAACCGTTTCCTGCTGTAATAAAAGCTATTACTGCACCACGATGCTGATGCATATCCACCTCTGTATCTTTAACTTCTATTCGCGCTGCACGAGCCACTAAACCATTTCCCGCAGAAGACACGAGGTTATCGAGTGGTAATGCATCATAGTAAAAACAACCCGATTCTTCTTTCCCTACGT
>CAYZWM010000393.1:931-1159 GCA_964482155.1 uncultured Chitinophagaceae bacterium
ATATTCGTCAGATTTCAATACGATACAGTTTCCTTGATTCATATATTTTTATTTTAGTATTATACGGACAAATTGTCAAAATGTGACGGACATTTGTTGACAATTAATCGTCAACAAAGTAGACTTCCTCCATATGAATAAGGATGTAACACAGGCATTCGATTTAAACAAGAAAGAAATCGCTATATACGATACTGTCTTTAAAGAGGGAGTCTCTACCCCAGCGGT
>CAYZWM010000393.1:1228-2068 GCA_964482155.1 uncultured Chitinophagaceae bacterium
AAAAAGGATTGTTAATGGAAGATTCTTCAAAACGTCCACGTACTTTTTCTCTATCCTCCCCTACTCAGATTCTGAGTGGTTTAAACGACGAAAAAAGACGCCTAACAAAAAAAGAGAGAATTTTGAAAGACTTTGCTGAAAATCTCGCTCAACGTACCTCTGCAAAAAATTATCCTGTGCCTAAAATAAGATTTATTGAAGAATCTAAAATCGAGAATTTTTTAAAACAAGAAACGCCAAAATGGCATAACTCCCTTGAAAACCTTTTAAACCCAATATGGTGGGGATTCCAAGACCATACCTTCGTGGACAGATACTCAACGTGGGTTGATTGGCAGTGGAAAAATGCACCTAACACTGTGGAACTAAGGATGCTTACCAACCATTCAGGCATTGAAAAAAAGATCGCACAGAAATATCCAAAACGGAAGATGAAGTATCTTGGGGATAGCTCTCAATTCCAATCAAGCCTGTGGGTAATTGAAGAGTTTGTAGTGGTTATCAATACTCAACAAACTCCTTTTTATCTATATGAGATACACGACGAGCTATTAGCAAATGACATGCGCGAGCTGATAAAAAAAGTTTGGGAAAGCTAATATAGGTAAATAGAGGCGTCCGACGTCACTTTATCAATCTTGAGTTGTTTGTGAATTTTAAAAAAAATGGTGGCTGGTGACGTGTACCGCTGGGATTTAGGTAGATATCTTTAACAAACTCTCCAAGACTATAGGAAGTTCTGTGTACCCTGCACCTTCATTAAAGTGAGAGTGATTATGTTTGATAATAATCTCTGAACCTAATTTATCTTTAAAATCGTTTTTGTTAGATCGGAAGAGC
>CAYZWM010000394.1:0-2063 GCA_964482155.1 uncultured Chitinophagaceae bacterium
TCTGAATATCTATCGTTGGTAATGCCCTTCATCATGGAATGATCTGGGAGACCATTAGAAGAAACATAAGAATAACTGTCGTCTGAATGCGTTGTGACCCCAGAAAATTGTTCAAACAGTGCCTGCAGTTCGTTGATGTTATTGGCAGAGATCGACGCGTTATTGTTTGACGTTTTGGTGACCGAATCGTCTTTGCAAGCAAGTATTAACAGCATCGAAATGGACAAAAGAATAAGGGGTTTAGTCAGTGCCTTTTTTCGCTGCCTAAGCCTCCTTATCAGGAAAAAAAGAGCCAATAAAAACATGACTAAGCCAGACAATAGGGGCATGTCTTTAACCTCCTTCGTCGATGTTGTAGGTGTTCCGTTGATGCTGTGGATTTTTTTCAACTGAGCAATGACTATTTCCTGGTCAGCCGGGGTCAGACTCTCCATGGCATAGTAATGCAGATTTCCATCGTGATCTTCCAGAACAATGTCGCTTCCCTTCATGGTAAGAAACGAAGCTTCAATGACTTCGTTCGTTTCTTCGATTACCCAGGTCTTTAAGGCATTGTGGTGTCCTCCCTCATGTGCCACGGCTATGGTGGTGATAAACAGGAACATGAAACACAACATATTTTTAATCCGTATCATAGGCCGTATGAATGATTACTCCGTAATGAATGGTGGTATACAAATTTAACGCAATGGAAATTATATTGGTCTACACAACCAGTACGAAGTCGATGGAGTCAAACTCTTTCCCATTAAGAATGATGGAAACCCTGTGCAAGCCACTGTAATATACCCGGGTAGAAATGGGTTTGAAATGATGATGCCGGTTCATTTGGATGACTCCATTTGCCGATATCATACGTTCGCTAATTTTAAATACCTTTTTGGTGTGTTCACCACTTTTCTTTAGATGATGGATGGCATACTCCATACGAACAACCTGCTCCTTTTTTGAATCAAGGGTGTATTTAAACGAAAATTTGAGGCGATTCCCCATTGAAATTAAAGGTGTACTTACCTTGAAATCAAGCAGTCTAATATGGTCGCTTCCAAGACCAAAGAGTTGCAAAGTTTTTACATCGCCCGCTTTAAGCAAGGTTCGACATCCATGTTTAACCAGGGCATCACGTTCTTTACTAAAACCGAGCCATTTTTTAGCAAGCCTATAGGTTACTTCTGGGTTGTCTTTGGCAATATCATTGAGGTTGTTGGCCACACTCCTGCGGACAAATTCACTATGGTCATTTTTTAGGTTGTCAAGAATAGACAGGAGTGGAGTAGGGTCGTTTTTTAGCTTTGGCAACGCCATAGCCCAGGGAAGTCTTGGGCGTGAACCCTCGCTTGCAAACCGCCTTACTTTTGTGTCCGAGTGAGTCGACCAGAGCAACATTTGGTCGAGCATTTGCTGGTCGTATTTCAAGATGAAGGGTCTAACAGCAAATTCACAACTGGTCAATTGGGTGATTCGTTCCATGGCTTGGATCGACGTCTTTAGGTCGTCCAATCCGTAAATCGCAATAAATTCGGGAAGAAACATGTATTGCAGACCCTGGTTAAACAGTCCCCGTTTTTCAATAGCAGAAACGAATCTGAGGATTAGGTCTACAGACGTTGGAAAGTGAGCAGGCAGAAACTCGTGAAAGACGACCGCAGTGTGTGTCATTCTTTCCTTCAGCTCCATCATCTCAAACGCAGAATTGAATATCTGTTTTTTGAATTGTTCGGTGTCAAATTTTGGATATACAGACGTAAACAAGTCGCCCAAAGAAGTGTAAAATTGGTCTGAGTATAAATCTTTTAGTGCTGTGCTCAAATGAATTTATTTAAAATAGTCTACGTACCAGGCTGTTTTGTGATGGTCAATTGCCGATGGGTTTATGGAGTGACTGGGGTCCATCTTCGCATACAGGATTTCTAAGGAGGCAAAATCTCGTTGACTGATAATTTGAATCTGATTTCTCATGAGCAACGCAGCGCTTACCCCAGGTCCTTTTTGGTAGACCTTGTCTTTGCCAAGGCGGCTGCCCTGGTAAATAACCTGACTCCCACACGCAGCACTAATGTCCA
>CAYZWM010000395.1:0-2063 GCA_964482155.1 uncultured Chitinophagaceae bacterium
CAAACACGGATATTTGATCACTCTTGATCTGGAGATTTGGGGAACCTTGTCAGGATGTAAGGTTACTCAATTTCTAATGGGCGAACTTGTTTATTCGAAGAAGCGCGATACAGATACTGCCTCTAATGTCGGGGAAAGGTATAGAGAATACAAATTAAGAGAATATAATGAGATTTTTAATATATCTAATCTAGTTCGCCTGGTCTACAAGCTATAAACCTAAATAAACTGAGAAACATGCGTTAACGACAATTCCTACATTTAATCAAAACACTCCAATCATCACCTTAGACCCATTCATTAATTTTCTAATTCCGGGAAATTCTTTCGAATATATTTTCCGGTAATTCTTGTTGCTCGCTTTTTCCCGGATATGATAAGTAGCTTAATCACCCGAGTTTACTGAGTTTTTGCTTACACAATATTTCGAGAGAAGCGCATAATATAAGAACTACGCATCGTGCTAGTTTAAATCAATCAGAGAGGAAATGAAAAATGTTAAACGTAAACAATTCGAAAATGACAACCCAAGATGAAGTGGTTAAGTTAGTTACCAAGAGTATGCTCGAAGACTGTTACATTTGGAATCTAAAATATAATGCTTGTCGGCATTTAAATCACTGTAAAGAAGTAGACCATATATCGATACATGAAGGGTTTATTAAATATATAGGGGCACATGATACTTTTAAGCGAGAATTAAGGTTCTTTAAAGATATATTTAAATTGGAGGTTTTGTTGATTTGTGATGATGAGCCATCAGGCAGGATAAAAGTCAGCATATATGATGCCTTGAAAAACGATCTTAGAAATAACATGATGCGTGTCATATATGAGAGAGAATTGGAGGGTTTTGTTGTAGACCATGACGCTAAAAAAATGCGCAAGAAAAGTAGAGCCATTTTTGAAAGAATTAATGAAATATTTGATGGGTATGTATCAATGCTAGGAGAAGAAAAGTTTGAATACGTTGAGTAAAATAAAGATGCTAAATTTCATGCTAAATTTTCACATAGTAAAGAACGTGGAGGTGGTTATGAAGAAAAAACAGATTACTACGATTTAAAGTGAGCGACCTTGTTATCGCAAGGTCGCCACCAAACATGAAGGCGATTACAAAATGTAACTATAGTATCTCCTTCATAAACTCAATCGTCAAGCCACTCTGTCAATAAAGTTCTTGTTAGCACTTTAGGGATTCGTTTGGCTTGGTAAAACCCAAATTTAACAATACGAACCTAAATTTTATTGAGTCGGCAAAATGCCTAATAGAAATAAAGCTGAATGGGATACCCCCGTTACATTTAAAAAGATCAATATATATAACCTTCAAAAGGAAGCTGTCATTTTTGTCAGAAAAATGAAACTTACGGAAAAAGGGAAACCAGAAATCACAGAGTTTAGTCCAGAGTGGCAGTTAAATTGGGCTTGTGTGGAATACCTTTGCTATGAGGGGAAAAAGTTTGAAAAAAAGATTAAGGGTCCTACACACGACCCTCAAGTAAGACAAGCCAGGGAAGTTGTAAAGATTAAAGTTCTTCAAAAAATTGAACGACTCTACCCCAGCCTACAAAAGGAATGTGAACAGAAAGCTTCGAAGATACTGTCGTAGCTTTCTACAAAATTAATTATTGGAGAATGAGATGAATGACCTGTTAAGTAAATTTGAATCAGAAAACAATTTAGATTTGAGCGAAATAAAGTTACATGTAAAAAAACTGCCTATTTATTTTAAGAGAAGGAATATATTTCTTCTCTCTAAAGACTCAGTTGCAGAAGCGCAATTGTCAGGGGATATTAGAGGTGATTGGTTTCCCGATTTTTGCGTTTCGCTGGATGTTGCCATGCTATATCGAATGTGCGTGGATTATTTGGTAAAACAAGGACTCAAACATGAAAAAATAGTGGAGCTGTATAGTGATGGATTCGATAGGGCAACTGTACTCTTTGCCATTAAGCAAAGAGTACTTCAGGAAATTGAAAGAGTTTATCCTGAACTCTCTGATGAATGTCAGCAGCATTTAGTCTGCACGGAAACCAATATTCAACTCTTGATCTTGAAT
>CAYZWM010000396.1:0-2052 GCA_964482155.1 uncultured Chitinophagaceae bacterium
GTTGTTGAGTTGAAAGGGTTGAAAAAGCAATAAAAACAAAAACACGAATAGGCCGAACAAGAACGCTTGTTTTATACCAAACCGGATGGATGGATTGTGGTAATAGGGACTCTTTAATAGGTTTTTAATAGACAACGTGTTTGTAATGTAAGACTGTAGAAACTTGTGGTTTGTACAGAACCGCAGGTGGCAAATATATATGAAGTGAATAGTACCTCGGATGAAGTAGCTTAAAATCGGTCGAATACAAACTCGTTATTCATTTTTTCCCCAGCTGACTACGCGCACTCCTGGTGAATAATGAAGTCTAACTGGATTACCGATAAGAAGGTGTTGAAACCGCGGATAATCTACCGTGAGGTCGCTTACATCAAGGTCGTGCACCTCCCATTCTGCATGATGAACGTTGTAATCTACAACATCGCCCTTCACATCTTGAAAAACAGCATAACGCTCGGTTAACCAACGATCAAGCGGCGATTTGTCGATGATTTTTTTACCCGGTATATACGAAACCTGGAACTGGTCGCTGTGTAGGTCATTACTTGAGGAAAAGCGATTCGGCGTACGTTTCATGTTTGAATAGCGGTAGGGAAGACCTGATATTTTTTTAGCCAGGTAACAGGAGAGTCGTTTTCCTCCTTCCATACTTAGGAAATATACCCCCAACTTTCCGTTCCGCTTTACGTAGGTACGTACATTTAGTTCATAAAATGTTGAAACCGGGGGAAACGGAAACAGGTTCCTAGGCCGTATGTTTTCCATGGTAAAGGCAACAATAGAAACCCACGCCTTACCGTCAATTAGGTCAATTTCAAGATTACGGGGTAGAAACTCCTTTAATAGACTTGGTTCCACTTCCCAATGCAAAAAGACGACCTGGTTCCATTCCTGATAGAATTTCCAGGGTGTTTGCGGAATAGGCCATGGACGATGGTCTGAGGCTTTTAGGAGTTCGTTAATACTCATTTCTTATCCTTTTTGAGCCAGTACACCAATAACGGTTGGATAATCGTTTTTGGCATCCGATTGAAACATTCGATCTATAACGACCTTGTCAATATCTTTATAGGAGGTTTTAAATAAATTTTCGTAATTAAACAGCGATTGACCCATCCAGGAATCAACGGATTGAAAAATTCCAACGGGTTTGTTTTCTTCATCTAAGGGTGGAAAGGCGCCAAGAATAGTCAATAAATTAAAGGTATCACCGGTTGTTTTTGAGACCATAATAAAATGGACGAAGCTCTTATAAGGTGGTTTATCGTTATCGGAACCTGAGAATGTAATGCATTCCACTTCTTCTCCGCTTTGTATGCCCGTATTGTCCATGTTAAAGTCTGAAATGGGCAGTTCAATAAATTGGCTTGAGCAGGCCACGAACAAGGTGGTTATGAGCAACATGAGACCGAATTTCTTCATCTTTTGGTGATTTTAGTCAAAGGGATTCAACGGATTTTAATAGTTGCAATTAACGCTAAATGTGTATGACACGTGTAAAAGTTTGACTTAAATTTCTTGTCTCGTAGTCTTAGTATTTCTAGATTGAGAATCTAATTAATGAAAATTATGAGTGGAGTTCTATTTAAAGACGGAGTGCATTTAAACGTGGACAGCTACGAACAAGCGAAGGAGTTAGACGCTTTAACCCTCAATAATCCAAACCGAATTAAAGAATATCACATCAAAAACCATAACTACGATTTAACCATACGCATTGACAAAATTCTGGCCGTTTTTGCTAAAAAGGCCGTTTGGAAAGAGGGGACCGAAAACCTTTCAGGATCATCATAGGGGAGTAAGATAGTTCTTAGTTGGTAGTTCTTAGCCTTTGGCATTTAATGTTTAATTGTTAATGTTTAATGTTTAATTGGCAGTCCGATAGAACATACCCTTTTGTTACACTTCTAGTAATCTAAATATCAAAACATCTATAAGTCTAAAAGCCCGTCATTCAGAGGGCGGTATAGTTTCGTTAGCCTTTAGCCTTTGGCATTTAATGTTTAAGTGTTAATGTTTAATGTTTAATTGGCAGTCCGATAGATCATACCG
>CAYZWM010000397.1:0-2006 GCA_964482155.1 uncultured Chitinophagaceae bacterium
CGTTCCTCACGTTCATTCTCAACCTTTGAAACCTTCGTTGAAAAGGCTCTCATGCAATACAAGCTTGGAATTGAAGTTATGACCCCTGAAATAATTGACTCCCTAAAAAACAAAAAGGAGTTACTTCTACAAAAAGAACTGTGTAGATTCCTCCTTGAAAGAAATATATTTACAGTTGGAACCAAATTTGGGAGAAGTGAAACAGACCTCCTTGCTGAACTACCGACCGAAGGCTATATTATAGAAACCAAAATTTATAAAGAAGGCAGAAGAGTGAACGAGAGAATTATAAAGAGCAACCTAGTGCAATTACAGAGCTATATGGATCAATCTCCTATTCATCGGAAAGGCATATTAGTCATTTACAATTTTTCTTCAATATTGATAACAGCCCCGCGCTATTGGTTAAGAGGTCGATTTTTGTTGTTACCAATAAACTTACAAACAAAACCACCTAGTAGCCGTCAGCGAAGTCTTATAATTGAACCTGGGGAAGGGGAAGACCTGATTCGTGTTCTTAATATTAAGCCACCAGGAGGTTAGAAAAATTTCGTCATGTAAATATTTGGGATACTTTCTAGAATACCGTTTCTATATTTGAAGTAGAACTTTATGAGGTCAATTCTTTATGATTGATACAGAACTCATGAATATCACTACCTGAGGATTTATACATAACTTTCTCCTCGGACAAAGTAAAACAAATTTATGCTTAGAAAAAACTCTCCCGATTTGGCGAAAGAAAAAACAGGTGAATTTAGATGCTTGTTAATGGATCTAAAGTTCCACGCAGGAGAATATAAAATTTTTCCGAATACGTATTTTAAACAAAACCGAAAGGATTTCGAAAAAAGAATACATAAGGACAAATTTTGGTATCCTCCTTTAGTTACTACTTGGAGGACAGATCGAATATCAGGGAAGAAAACTGAAGAAATTCCGAATACTAAAAGGCCTGCAAATCTTCATCACGTCGTCACGACTCACCTTATCCAACGAAAAGATGGAAATAATCTTCAATTTGACTTCCGAACAAATGAAGGAGCGATGATCCTTAAACTCTTGGATGTAATAACGAAACAACAACACAGTTCTATGATTGGTGGTGGTCTGGAAGAATCTATATAAATAAATACAATTATTCATGGCTACGACAAACTGATCTTAAACATTTATTTGAAGATGCATTTACGGTATGGGTAACTTGGAATTCGCCTATAAAGCAAGTCTTCTTAAATTGCTGCTTTAATTTTTCTCGCTCTATGACATACGAGTGGAATTATGAGCGGTTTGCCTTTTTGTATATATGCATTGATGCCATTTGGTGGATTATGGAAAATCAATACGGTTTAAAAAAGGGAGGCCATGGAGACAGATTGAATAAAATATTAGCCCATTTCAAAATGCACCAGAATGAAGTAATAGTAAAAAAAATAGTAGAGATAAGAAATGATTTGTTTCATGAAGGACTTTGGGGGACGAAACATCCGATGAGCAGTGAAGATGATAAGGAATATCACTCAATGCGATATCTACATGAAATTGTCAAAAGATGTCTTTTGAGGATTATTGGAATAGAAAGTCCCTTTATCAAGTCAAACTGGGAAAGTTTTTTAAGTAATTATGCTTGGAAATAAAAAATACTAAATTTAGTTCATGTCTACGTTTGACCTTTATTTTTAGGAACGTCAAGGGAACGACCTTGAGCCTTTTGTCACAACGAAAGAAGCTAAACATTCCACCCTTCAAGATCTTTTCCGAACGAATTGGACACCATCCCGAACCGTTAAAAGCATATTCTCAACGCGATCGTCATTGCATATCATCTCGTTAAGCCGATTAATTGTAAGTGAAGCCGCGTCCTGTGGATCAAGAACGCGGCCTGATTGGAGCATGTTGTCGAGTAGAATCACTCCGCCCGGACGTGTTTTCGCCAGAATCGCTTCGTAATATTCAGGATATATCACTTTGTCGGCATCGATAAGAGAAAAATCGATTACCTCGGC
>CAYZWM010000398.1:0-1999 GCA_964482155.1 uncultured Chitinophagaceae bacterium
CCCAAAATCATTGCAGCTCCCGCAATATATTTCACTTACATAAAAAATCCATTTCATTTTATTTGACAGCACCATGGACACATCTGTATGGCAACCCATTTTTCCACTATACATATCTTTCTGGTCATCATAACCTTGTGGCCGTTCAGTCCTGTTCTCTACACCATCGAATATTATTTCTTTCTCTTTTTTCAGATCCTTTTCAAATTCTTCCACGGTTTCATTTGACCTTTTGGGATAAACCTTTTTTTTTCAATGCCCCTTCCAACAGCTCCACAAAATATTTAAAAATTTTATTGGCGGTAGAACCGTTCATCCCAAAGACTGCGCCCAAACTGTCATATGTCAAATCATTTTTTAATTGAAATAAAAGTATCCCCTCAAAACTAAAGGGTCTTGAGTTTGATTAATTCGGCAAGGGATTGCATTTGATATTTATTGGTAATTCTATCGTAAAGATAATCCAAGGCATTGACACCAAGTTTGGCTGCTGTTTCGACAACAGACATAAAAGCATCTTGGGCTTTGGTTCCCTTGGCGGACATAGTATGTAAAGAAATATCTCTTTTTCGGACTTTTCTTCTCACGGCCAATTCTGCGGTATTGTTATGAAGCGGCAAATCTGGAAATTCCAGAACCCGGAGCAGTTTTTCTTTTTTGGAAAAAGTTTTTTCGGTTCGGTAGTTTAAATCATCATAGTCCGTTTTGTGGGTAAAGATTTGATCAAATCCCTGATCCAGTATTGGCTTTTCCCGTGCTTGAATATCAGGTGGAAGTTCTTTGAAATTCAGGAGTTTTTTATAATAGTCCCAAATTTGGCTCCGCACCTGTTGTACGGCAATTTGGTTTACCTGTAACTTAGGCATCATTTTTTTATAATGCCTTTCCTCATGTAACCAACACAATGCATGGTGGGCAGCAATACCAATATATTCAGGCCCGGCATCGGAGAGCAGGTTTTGTGCCCGTGCAAAATCGGTTTGATATAAGTAGTAGGCCAATGCCAGGGTTTCTATCATTTTGGCATAGGTGGCTTTTTCCAGTAAATGAGGGGCACGCTCTGTCAATAATGATTCGACTTCATCAAGGCTATAGCACTGTCCGGGACTCAATGATTGTTGTAATAATTTTTGATCCTTCTTTGGTACTTTGCTGTCCTTTAATAATTCTATGGCCAAGGTGTTGTACAGCAAGGGTGCACTATCTCCCTTTTTTCCCTGTAAAGCCCAGGTAATGCTGGCTTTGGACTTTGCAACCATCGTATGATAGATACTATGATAAGGGGTCGCAATTACCTGGGTGGATTTTCCCTCTCCCGATTCCCAGGATTTAGTCCCGTCCATCTGGGTGTAAGGGATATACTCCAGGCCGGAACGAAGGATATCCTGGGATTCCCCTGCCATCTTGTCCGTATTCGATAAAAGTATATTGCTTATCGTGCCTGTGGACATGAGTATCCCTAAATTGTCCATCAGGGCTTTTAACCGGCCTTGGGTCACATCACAATAATGATGCAATAGCTGTAACCATGATTTTAATTGACCGCCAAATTCACCTTCGTACCCCTCTGGCAATGACCCACTATAGGTTTGTCCCTCACTCTTTGAATAATAGACAGGTATCTTGTACAGGGTATTGTTCCGTTTTATGATCACGTCCTGTTGTACAACTGTTCGATAGCCCTGGAATTTAGCATCAGCAGGAAGAACACTTTTGCCAATCTCGCATTTTACGATTTTATCTATTTGTATTTTCGATTTCTTGCCACCTTTTTTATGGTTCTTTTTTCTTGGTTTTCTTTCTCGTCCGTCTTCTGGGGAACCATTGTTTGTTGGTGGAGAGATCGGGGGCAATGAACCATGTTCTCCTTTTAACCTGTTTATTTCATCTTCTAATTCCTGAATTTTTTGAGCTTGTTCTTCTACAACCTTTGCCTGTGATTCAATCACATTCATGGACAGTATTAACACCTCTTGCATTTGTGCAGGATCTGTTATTG
>CAYZWM010000399.1:0-1986 GCA_964482155.1 uncultured Chitinophagaceae bacterium
GAATAACTTTTTAGCGTTTACCAAAGTTACCTTGAGAATCCCCTATTTTTTAGCGACTATGAACCAACATATGGTCTTGGTTTACCAACGGCGGATATTTGAAAATAAGTGGCATTTTAAGATGTCTGTCGGATCAAACTGTGGTCAAACTCGATTAATCACCTTGACGAGGAGTGGTCGTTTCGGCATTTTTAAGCAGAGGTTTTACAGCCCCATTGGGTAAGCTGTATCTACCAGGCAACCTAAGCAAGAATAGGCAACAACGCCTATTAATAGGCGAATAAATCGCTTTTTTCTAATCGGATGCTTTTACCAAAAAATTGTTGCGCTGTTTGTTCAAACGAAGAGGTAAAGTCTGAAACATAGAAAATATCCTCTTGTGTCTCAGTTCCTGCCCCGCCATTCATACCAAGTTCTTTTGCCACGTGTTCTGGAGCATCAAATAGTTCGACCTTGCCTTGATAGAAACTGTCAATCTCTTTAAGAATTAACGGGTAATGTGTACAGCCAAGAATCAACGCATCAATTTCAGGCATTTCGGTCAAATATTCATGAATGACTTTTTCAGCGATCATGTCATGTATAAACCCTTCTTCAATCATGGGGGCTAATAGCGGAGTAGCCAGTTGGTAAACGTCTAAATCAGGTCTTAGTTCGACCAACCGGTTTTTATAAACACGGCTATCGATGGTTCGTTTGGTGCCGATTACTCCGACACGTTGAATGTCTTTTCGTTCGGCCAAAACGTTGACCACAGGGTCAATAACGTTAATTATCGAACTAAATTTTGGCAGGTCCACAACCTGGTTTACCACCGAGGATGCACTGTTGCATGCAATGACAAGTTGATCGCAATTTTGGGCAAACAAAAAGGCCGAGATGGCCTTAATGTATTTCTTTATGTGATCTGGCGACTTCTCTCCATATGGAAGATGAGCCGTATCACCAAAATATATAATGCGTTGACCTGGGTTGTGCTGTTTAATTGCCGCTGCGACTGTTAAACCACCAATACCCGAATCAAAAACACCAATGGCTTGAGCCATTATTTAGAGTTTTTGAGTCTTTAGTTTCTCTTTAACCGCTTCCATTAAATCATGCGAAGGGTCACCGTATATCATTCCACCACCATCTGAGCTATCAAATACGTAGTTATACCCTTTAGCTGTTGCTATTTCCTGAACCACTTTCTTCAGGTTTTCTACTAAGGGCTTCATCAATTCTGCTTCCCTGTTTGCCAACACTTGTTGAGCTTCTTTTTGTCCTGTTTGATATCGAGTTACCAGACCTTCGTATTCCTTTTGTCTGATTTCCAAAATAGTTGGATCTGTGTTTGGGTTCGCTTCCCAAAACGCCTGCTTGTCTTCCAACTCTTTGCCTATCGCTTCAAGCACTTGTTTGTACTCATTGCTGATATTCTCCAACTGAACTTTTATGGTATCCAATTGAGGTAAATCAGCCATTAATACGCTCGAATTGATGTGAGCGATTTTCATTTGTTGGGCTTGTGATGCCGTAGATAATCCGATTACGGCGATGCACGAAAGAATTAAACTTTTAATGTTCATTATAGGTTGTTAACTGTTTTGTTCTACTATTAATACGATTAGTCTTCAGGTGGTAAATTCTCATCAGGTGGGTTTCCATCGTCTTTTACGTCCTTTTCGTCTAAAGGTGTAATTCCCAACTCTTGAAGTACTTCCCCACTCTTGTCATATCTCGCATTAGAGAATAACATGACCATGTCGCCTGACTTATCAAATATAAAATCAAGATCTTCTCGTTTGGCAATGGTTTGAATTGCATCAAACACTCTATCTTGAATTGGTTTTATAAGCTGCTCGCGTTTTTTAAACAACTCTCCTTCGTATCCAAATTTGGCCTGTTGGAGTTTTTTAGCCTCTTTTTCTTTCGCAATAATTTCTTCCTGGCGCTGTTTCTTTTGCTCGTTGTTTAGCAGGACTTCTTCGGCCTGATAGTTTTTAT
>CAYZWM010000400.1:0-1981 GCA_964482155.1 uncultured Chitinophagaceae bacterium
AAGCCTAAATCAGTTAGAACATATAAAAATTATGCCGTTGATCCAAATACATACAGTAAATATTATTATAAAATCGCCGTAAAAGGTGCTTTAGTCAATAAGGTGAAGGTACTGAGGGAAGATGGAACATTCGATGAAGTTGAAATGGGGATTCAGATGGATCCTACGGTATATGTTAATCGAACCACAGAGATCAATCAAGATGGAGCCATTCAGCCCAACTTAGACATTGGTAGTCCTATGCCTGTACCGATGATACCTTCTTTCTTTGGATCATATGAAATGTATTCAAACGAGTCATGATTATGACCAAACAGGTATTTAGAAGTGGTGTATTGGACAAGGTTGAGACTTTGAGTCAGGGGGCATCTACTTATGTAAAAAACCTTGCCTGGGATCCGGTTACGGGAAAAGTGCTTTTGAGTGAATCGAAAGATGAATTTAATGACGAGGTATATACTCTAAATAAACCTGCGTATTGGATGAACTCCTCACTTTCAGGGGCTTATAACAATATTAACACAGTGGTTCAGCTTCAACAAAGCGGAAGTGATTGGATCGATCCTTCGGGTGTTTTGCATATCGGAGATATATTAGTTAAGAACGATTTTTCTGATGATCAGAAATACTGGGTATTGGACAAAGTTGGTAATGTCGTAACCCTTATTACTGAAGATGGCTATACACCGGGTTTCCCAAGTGACGAGTTGCGAGTATTTCAATCAGGTCATGTCAACAAGTTAGATCTGGGAGCCGAGACGATTACGTTGAAGCAAAACCCCTTAAATGAAACCTCTGGAAGATGGGATGATAATTTGGACAAGGTGATATCGGCGTCTGTAATCGATTACAACGATACAAGGCATATGATGTACCATTTTGAATATTGTGCTGAACCGAGTTGTACTGGAAACACATCAAGTGAAATTTCAGGAGACCTTACCCAGTATGGTTATGGTTATCGAAATACTCCAGCATCTTATTTAGCGGATTACAGCTACAGTTATGAAGATTTGATCTTTAACAAGGACGCTTCAACGTACTACAGTAAACCTTATTTTTGCCCTTCATGTTCAGCTGCTTCTGCTCCAGCTTCGTCAGGAGGCTCAGGGTCACAATCCAGCATTTATTCCTGCCAGTTGTGTAGTGCACCGGCTAATACATCCTTTGTGCCGAATGAGGTAATTAATCCATTTGTCTATTGTCTTCGAGGTATCTGGGGACCTTCTTCAGCATTGGCTTATTTCGACAAACGAGACGCCTATGCGCAACGAGTTCAAAATGAGGACATTGCGGGTAACGTAAACTCTACAAATATTCGTGAGGCTGGATACTTAGATGATTTCATTCCATATTGGGAATACAATACTACAGGAAATAAGTGGGAGCGAAATATCACTCAAAGTTTAACCAATCCGTGGACATGGAAAGACTCAGTGACCAAAACAGATTTCTTCGGTAACGACTTAGAATCGGTAAGCACCGTAAATAACATTAAGAATTCTATTCTCTACGATTATAAAAGAACCGTTCCTGTGGCGGTTGCCTCCAATGCAGCTTACCATGAAATACTTTTCGACGGCTTTGAAGACTATTCAGCTGATGCTTATGTCGAATTTAATTGCAGAAACATAGATTCCTTAGAGGACGGTGTAATCATTATGGAGGCATGGAGGGAGGAGATTTGTGAGTCCTATAGACACTGGCGAATTGGAGAATCTCTAATCGGAGGTGTCAATCGAATTAGCAAACAGCATGCTCATACTGGGAATAGCTCACTGATGCTTGGACCAGGTTTAACACATATTAAACTCGCGAATGGGAATACTGGACAATCGTCGTCGGCTAGAAATAGCCCGATGCAAAACTTTTATCTTCAAGAGAACGATTTTGTAACCAATTTTTACTTGCAACCAAGTATAGGTGAAAGTTATGTAATAAGCTTTTGGGTTAAACAAGGTTTTGAGGGCCAGTTTGATCT
>CAYZWM010000401.1:0-1963 GCA_964482155.1 uncultured Chitinophagaceae bacterium
ACTATGTGAAAGTAAAGATTGGAAACCAATATGAGGCATTTCAGATTATTTTGAAATAACGGTTAACCTCACTCAATGACGAAGACAAATCGTGCTGAAATATTTAATTCCTATTAGTCCGTGTGTTTTGTGACGAATACAACATAAAACCTACTCATAAACTGATGGTAGAATAATTTCTGTCTTCTTAAAATTGTAAGGTGAATAGCAGTCCCATTAGTTCGGGGCTGCTATTCGTTTTTATGGTTACTTTGTTTTTACATGTTAAAACAACGTTTAGGCGTTATAATTGGCAACCCATTCTTGGGTAGTGCGATAAACCAAATAATGTAATAGAACAGCATATGATCCAACTATACGTATGTTGTATGTGAATTGGGAGCCAAATTAAACAAGCAATTGGTTGATAGAATTAGGAAAAATTGAACCATAAGTCAAATTAATGTCCAAAATAGAATACCAAAACCTAGTGATTTTTATTTAGGCCAAGTGTCTTAATTTAGCACTGATCTAATAAATCTCATTATGCTCAATCCAGATTTAGTGGCATACTCCATAATTGCAGGCCTATCGTTTATGGTAGTACTTGATGTAATCGTAGGTACGAATCGGAACAAAGACGACGACATCACCGTTCTTTTAAACAAGTTGTCCAACGGAAAACTTTTCTTCATTCCTTTTGCCTGGGGTGTCGTAACAGCCCATTTATACTTTGGGAGCAAACACCTTATGTTTTCGACCTACGACATCAGCAATTCGAATGGATTGTATGGAGCACTGGGCCTTATTGTTATCCTGATTGTGATCGGTCAGCTTGTTAAACTTAAACCCAATAAGTACAGAATGATTGGTCTGCTGTTCTCAGGTTTGTGTTATGGCCATTTTTTCTGGACTATGCACGGTGTCCCATAATTTAAATAGATAAAAAGATGTTTGGAAATAACAAAATAGTCAAAGGCTATAGGGATAGCAAAGGCGTAAAAAGGGTAAAAATGTTTATTCTCATTGTTACCTTGTTTTTGATCGTGGTTGACGTCATTGCTTTTGCCTTTGTCAAATTACAGCTCCCAACCGTATCCAGAGTGGTTCTCCACTCCGTACCGTTATTCTTTTTTGTAACCTGGATTGCGGGCATAGCCACCATCAGTGTGTTCTTTCCCAAAATTCGAAACTTGTCAGTCGCTTCAACAGCTTATCGTAAAGTAGCCACGTTTTCCATCGCTTTACTAATGGTGATTGGTGGTTTTGTTTTACACAAGAAAGGAAAAGACGTGCAATGTGGCGAATTAGCAACACCAACAGAAATCTCAAAGTTGTCGTATTGGCATCTGATCAAAGTGGAATGCATCCTATCGGCAGACAAAAATTACAGCGAAGTTGACTGTGATCATTGCGAGTATCCAGAGGGGTGTACCACAAAATTTAACCTTAAAGTAAGTGCCAAATTGGCCTTGTACCTATTTGGATTGTTGTGGGGATTTTTCGTTTGGCCTCAACGTGAATATGAGGAAGAACAGGCAAATAATGGACCACCTACTTCTCAAGAATAGGGATCCAAATCTCTTCTTCTGAATTTACATCGTCATTTTTATACTTTTCTCCCATCAGGGCAAAATGAGGCCTGTTGTCTAATTGGTATTTAGAATTGGGCACCCAAACGCCGTAAATGGTTTGATACGTAGACTGAGCGTCTCTTGCTCTTCCTTTATAGTGAAAAATAGCGTACAAACCTTCCCGTAAAGTCAACGCCTCCATTCCTGCAGGGATATTCGACTGATCCGTAACCCGAACCGTTGCCCATTTCTCAAACTCTCGACTTGCATCGAATTTGTTAAAAAACGTTGTATCGTTATAGACCTCAACCGAATAGAGATCAGAGCCTATAGTGTTTATTACAGAGCCGCGTTTCGACATAAAACTCTGCCATAGTTCTCCTGTACGATTATGAGCGTAAGTCATCACA
>CAYZWM010000402.1:0-1962 GCA_964482155.1 uncultured Chitinophagaceae bacterium
TAGGCTCTAGTTTAACAATTTTCTGTCGAATGTATGAGGACGAGGTCTCAATCACTATAATGTACGTACCGGCGGCCAAACTGGTTGTTTCAATTGCAAATTGATGCGCTACAATATCTTTTTTTACTTTAACAAGTTTGCTGGTAGCATCGTATATTCTCACTTCGGCGCCCTGAAGAATTGTGTTTCCGGTTAACTTAATGAATAGAAGTTGGTCAAAGGGATTCGGATATACCAAATAGCCATAAAGTTGCCCTCCATTGAACCAATCAACCGCAAAACAACGTGATGTGTCTAGACAATCATGCATGCTAATTTGCAATGCATAATTACCATTAGTTGATGGTGTGAATTTTCGTTGGTTTGCACCCAACACGTGATCATACTCTGGGCATTTTAACCACTGGTACTTTTCGCCGTTCAAATTTCCGAACAGACTTGAGTCAAGTCGGGTAATCAAAGCATTCGTGTTCATTATTATAAGATCGAGATTAACCACACTGTCACAACCATTGATCGTTGTCAGTCTGTGACTCGCGGTTTGATTATCAGACAAATATGTGTTTCCATCAATCCAGGTAAATGAATCGCAAGCCCGAACCACCTGTGAAGTGTTCTTGTTTCTGAATAGTGTTAAGTCCAGTTTAACGATACTATCACAACCTTGGTCATTTGTCAAAGTATAGGTAGCTTCATTGTTATCTGAGTAATATAAGTTCCCGTCGATCCATCGAAATGAATCACAAGCTGTTTGAAGGTTGATGGATGAACTGCTTTTTAATATGTTCAAATCCAACTTAATAATACTGTCACACTCATGTTCGTTCTTCAAAACATATTGAGCATTTTTATTGCTTTTGCGATAGGTTAATTGATCGATCCACGTAAACGAATCGCAAGCGCTATGTTCTTCATGCGACGTATCACTCCTATTAATTATCAGGTTTAACGTAACAACACTATCGCATCCTGCGCTGTTTATGAACGTATCCTTATCAATGGAATTACCTTCATAGTAAACAATCCCATTAGTCCATAGAAACGAATCGCAAGCAATTTGAAAGTTAATGCCTGACGTTTTTTTAATGAAGATGTCGTAAACTAAAATACTATCCCTATTACATGTATTTTTTAGCGTGTCATAAACGATTTGTGAAGCATTGAACCACGTACCATTTAAAAGAATGCTGTGACACGATGCCAGGTGTATAGTGTCTCGGTCTATACTAAAGTTTGATTCAGCAGATCCTACATCTCTTCTCCCATCCTTAGTCGAGGTGTTTTGGGCTCGCTGGAAATCATACGGATTTCCCATGTTTATTGCCACACTCCCGGAATCGGGCAAATGGGTTAATGTTTGACCGCCGTTATTCTTGAGGGTACCAAGCAAAAGGCAGGAGGAATCCACTCCTAATAAATCAGATGCTATACTCCCTTTTACGATGAAATCACTAAATATATTATACCCAGTAGACACAATTGAGGGAGACAGGGAATTATAGATGGTGGTGGTTCCGTTGTCTGCAATTATGCTACTCTGGGCCTTGATATTTGCTCGGGAAAGCCCACTTCCTTTGCTTGCTTGGCATCGAATTGCCCCACCGTATAGAGACCTGTTTGCAGTGTTTTTGAACAAAGTAGAGTTGATGACTTCCACTTCTGATACAGCAATATAGGGGGATTGAGGTTTAAACGGATAACTCAATGTAGAGGTTACATTAATGGCCCCGCCTTGATCAGCAGAATTCATCGTTAGAGTAGAATTTTCCAAGCGAACTGAAGAGATGGCCGAAGATTTTAATGACGCAGAAGCAGTGGCATAACCTGCCACCGAACTAATTGCACCGCCATATTGCCCAGCAGAGTTATTGCTAAAAGTGGAACTCTTTACATCTACATAAGATGAACTAGGAGCATATCTTGAATGACAAGCAGAGCATATAGCGCCACCATCGTAATATG
>CAYZWM010000403.1:0-1873 GCA_964482155.1 uncultured Chitinophagaceae bacterium
CTTGTCTTTAAAGGATTGAATGGCAACAATGTTTTTGTCGCCGAGTACATACGAGTTTACTTTCAGTTTCTCTAACCCGTGATTTTTCTTGTTGTACTCACTAAAGGCAGCCAAAATGGTGCCTTCATTACCTCCATCATAAAGCGTAATGAAGTAGTGTTGTTCGCCTGGGTTTAGAACGTATCCCGAAATAAGTTCTTCTTCATTTGACGAACCTTCTTGCTCGTTAAGTAGAGCCAACGTGTAGTCAGCCGTATTGGCTACGCGGGTTCCAGGGTATTGCTCAACAATCTGGGCCAGGTGTATTTTATACTCTTCCTTGCCTTTGGTTTTTCCAATGATCAAGGCTTGCAAATAGTCAAACTTATCCTGTAGGCTGTTACCAGCAAATTTTTCATTGGCTTCTGTTCGGATTTTTAACGCCTTGTCGTAGTCTTCCATTTTGTACGCATCGTACGCCTCCTGGTACATTTTAGATACCTTGCTGTCGCCACTTAATTCTTGCGCCAGGTCGCGATTATTCAAGACCAGATTAAATGGATTTTTAGGATATTTTTCATTTAACAAACGCGAATATTTCTCTGCTTCCGGGGCGTTGTCCAGTTCAAGTTCAATTTTGTGAAGAATGAAATACGTTTCCGGTTCATATTTGCCAGCGGGAAAACGTTTGAGTAATTGGTCAAGGAACGTTCTGGATTTGGCATATTCCTTTAGGTCTTCAAAATATATTTTTCCTGCACCATACAAAGCCGATTCGATTTTGGAACGCGCTGCTTTTTTTGCATTTTCCGAGTAGGGGATATCCTTGTAGTATTTCCGTTTATCTTTTTCAATACCTTCCAGTATTTTTTGTGTTTCCTTGTCCTGAGATTCGTCATAGACCAAATCCACATCACTGTCTTCATCCAGATCTTCAACGTTGTCGTTGTCTTGAGCGCCCAGAGCGGATTGCATACTTAAATACCGCCACAGATCGGATTTTACACGACTTCCCCATTTTCGTTTAAAGTCGTTTGAACCTCTCGATATAGCCGATTGGTTGTAAAAGTACCATTGCCCACCTGCGAGGTTCGGATTCGTTATTTTTTTAGGCCGATTAAACGGGTCAGAACCATCGATTAAGGGTCGGTTCTGTTCTTCGCGTTCTTTTTCCAGTTCCAGGCGTTTCTGCTCCAGTTCTATTTGTTCATTTATCTTAGCGTCACGTTCTTCTTCAGTTAAACCAGCAATCATAAGCAAACTGTCCTGCTCGTAGATGGTTATGAGGTTTTCAATAAGATCTGTTAACACCAGTTGCTTTGCCTTGATGTTTTCATAGTCAGGTCGCTTATTAGACATAAACATGGCCGTACTATCGAAATATAGTTGGGCAACCTCGTATTCTTTTTGATCAAAGTAAATGCTGGCCAAAGCCAGATAGCTGTTTGCCTTTTGGTCTTTGTTGGTCACACTCTTTTGAGCAGATAATTTGTAGTTTACGATGGCCATCTCCACATTGCCAGCCTGGATCTCAAGATTTGCCAATTCATAATAAATCTGATCGTGATACTCGATGTTCTTATCATCATTCAGCATCTTCTTCAGATATTTTCGAGGCGTTTTGAGCGACTTTTCCGAACTTAAACCTATGGTTTTGATCAGTCCCAGGTTCGATTGGAAAGCCAATTCATAAGGCGGGTTAAGTTTGATGGTACGAATGTATTTTTCCTTCGATTTTTCGATGTCGCTATTTTTCAAATACAACTGAGCTAAAATGAAGTTGTACCTTGATTTTTCATCTTTCACTTTGGTTAAATCCAGGGCCGATTCAAGGGCCTCAATTGCTTGTAAGTACTTTTCTTGCTTAATGTATACTTCAGCGGCAATGGCAGAA
>CAYZWM010000404.1:0-1872 GCA_964482155.1 uncultured Chitinophagaceae bacterium
ACTGATAGGAATTCTGGGACTTCTGTTTTTGGCCTGGTTCTTTTGGCAGATAAAGCAGGTGGTGATCTATTTCGCAGTTGCAACGGTTTTAGCTTTAATGGGAAGACCTCTCATACGATTGCTTCGAAAAGTAAAAGTGAAAGAGAAAACGATGCCGAACTGGTTGACGGCTTTGACAGTTTTAGCCGCGTATTTCATCATGTTATCCCTTTTCTTCAAGTTTTTAATTCCAGTATTGGCTAGTCAGATTGAAATAATTGTGAACCTGGATGTGGAAAGCCTGTTATTGGAATTTCACGAACCGATTACCCAGTTAGAGAGCTGGTTTCAAAGCCTCAATATCAGCGGAGTTAGTCGTGAAGGAATTCAGGAACAATTTGCTACCTACTTTGATTTTAGCATAGTTACGGGCTTTCTTGATGGAATTGTATCCGGACTAGGTAATGCGCTTATTGGGTTTATGAGTGTCCTGTTCATCACCTTTTTTCTCCTTAAAGACAAAAGCATTGTCAACAATATAGTGGATGCGTTAACACCGGATAAATATCTAGCCAGCATTCATCATATTCTGAGCGATACGAAAGACTTATTAACTCGATATTTTATCGGAGTTGCCATTCAAGTGTCCATTATTACCACGGTGGTTAGTGTTGGCTTATTCCTGTTTGGGGTTCCTAATGCCCTGCTCATTGGGTTTATTGCAGGCTTGATAAACATCATTCCGTATCTGGGCCCTATAATTGGTGCTGCGTTTGGTTTAACACTAAGTCTGTTGTCTCATGTACACCTAAATTTGGATGGGGATATTGGCCCGTTGGTCTTACAAATAATTACGGTGTTTGCAGTTGCGCAAGTGACCGACAATTTCGTCTTGCAACCCCTCATTTTTTCTAAGAGTGTTAAGGCACATCCGTTGGAGATATTTGTTGTTATAATGTCTGCTGGTATGTTGGCTGGCGTTGTAGGGATGATTCTGGCCGTACCTACATACACTTTCTTACGAATTGTAGCCAAGGAGTTTTTTCATGGATATAAGGTAGTTCAGGGACTAACAAAGGATTTATAAACCAGGAACTCTCGTCTAAAACAACGTGCTAGTCTGCGCTTAACATCCTTAACATCGAATTGAATTCACTTATCATGGTGTTTGCAGATTCGAAATTTTTATCTAGATGCCGATAAGGCGTGTAATATGGAAAGGGATCTTGAAGTAGGTTCATGTCCTGATCGAAAACGAACGTACCCCATTTAAGATTATCATTTTCGGCTATAAACAATTCATCGATTTTGGCATAAAAGACCTTCTTTTCTGCAGGTATTAAAAATGTGTTGCTTCCTTCATCTCCCAATACTGATATGGTGTTAGGAGTTCGCTCAGTGAACAGAGAGTCCGTGGTTATCACGTATTCCCCGTGTTTGTAATAGCTTCGAATGGCCTGCAAGAGGGCTGTTCGATTCTGCTTCTGAATAATTCGGTCTGTTGAGTCCTTCCAGGCATTGCTCGATCCAATGTAAGACTTCTTTGCTTGTCCAATTACAAAAACCATCACCCCACCATTACCTGCTTTTAAACTTCTTGCCTGATCGTGTGCGCGTTGAATTTGCTCTTGTTGTGCTAAATACTTCTTGCCGGCTTTTTCCGAATTACTCAACTCTCGAAGTCGCAATTGAAGTCCTACCTGCAGGTAGTCGATTTTTCCTGATATTCGACTAGAGGTTTGTTTACCATTAAAGAAGTCGATGTAGCTTATCGTCAATCGAGAACCTGGACTGAGATCCAGGCCAAAACCTATTTGTGCACCAAAGTCTAATGGTTTTCTGGTTACTAACGTATTGTGTATGTCATTCGTGAACAAAATACCATTGAGATTC
>CAYZWM010000405.1:0-1850 GCA_964482155.1 uncultured Chitinophagaceae bacterium
CCTCCCTATAATGCAGTATTATGTTAAATAGCCCCACAAGCCACCACGGGCCTCTCTGGCCAACCGCAAACACTTAGGGGAGCCCCTGCGTATTTGCTAACTCAGAGGCAGGGCTATGTAAATAATATGGGAATTCGGTTATGATATTGCTTCAGGAACGAAAGTAACGCTGAATTTTTTCAATTCCTTAGTATACTTAGATTCGCATATTTCAAAGTCTATACTTTCAATTGTTTCATTACAGACACCCTCAAAGAAACAAATTACCTTGTCCAGATATTGAATTGATCTTTGAAAATCCTTATTAGTAGCATAAACAGCTTTCTCTGGATTCGCTTTGCCCACACATAAATATCTAGATTTCCGAGAAAGAATTTCAAGATGGGCATATGACGAATAGACATTATCTTCTAATTCGGTATTAGAAAATGTAGTCCCTGGTTCTATCATACCTTTAAGGTAATTATGATTTGTAGGATGCAGATCGCTTTTATCGGCAATAAAGGCATGGAGTAAATGTAAAGCGACATAATAAGCCACAGTAATTTGCCACTCATGTTCGAATTGAGAATCTTTATTCAATCCTTTTAATACCTCAATGTTTTTCTTTGCTTGAGATACGTGATCAGAAAAATTAGCCAAAGCTTATGGTTTTAGCGGGAACTTAGAATAGTTTGATGGTATATCAATACCGTCACTTTTCTCAACAATCATTGAGCTCAAGGCGTACCCAAATTCTTTTCGATATTTCGAATTTATTTTGGCCTCTAAAAGAATCAACTGATGAATGAGTTCGTCATCATCATCATCAACCTCTAACCAAATATTTCCTATAGAATGTCCGAACTGAAAAGCAACTATGCTAGGGGCACTTTCCAGCTCTGATAAGAAATTGACATAATCTCCAATAAGATTGGTAATAATAGCGACAGTTGATTGGTCACGAATTGACTTTGCCAATCCAGTATCATCTCCCCTAATCATCCTTTCGAAGAAAGTTACCTTTTCTTCAGAGGCAATGCCAGTCACCATTGCAACTCTATCTTCTTCCAATTCTTCCGCAAGTTTATCAAACATTGCATGAATTTCATCAGTGGAAAGAATGCTTTTTACTTGTTGTTGAGCCTCCATTATGTTAAATAAGAATTAACTTGATTGAACGTGATTTGACAAAAAAAGTTGTAAATCTAAACTATTTTTACTAAAGGTAGCATAAATATCTCTATTTATCAACCCCCTCGTAACCCTTGTAAACACAACAAATATGCCAACTTTGGGCTATGAATTTCCTTATTAATAATGGACCAATTTAAACATTAAAAAGGTTAAAAAAAACAGTATAAATACCTAGTTTATTTAAATAGCCTTAATTATTTGTCGGAAAAAAATGATAATTCTTACAGTTTTTGAAATTTAACATCCCAAAATCCCTCACTTACACCTACTCTATTTACAGCTAAACAGCCAATAGTTTAACCCTCCGCACCCATCCTCACCCTCCACACAGTCCAAGCTATATTAACATAATATGGCATTATAGGCGCACAGTCCCCGCTAAAGAAGGGCCACCCTATAATGCAGTATTATGTTAAATAGCCCCACAAGGCCACCACAGGCCGGGGCTGACCAGCCGTAAGTACTTCGTAGAGCCCCGGCGTGGTGAATCATCAAGTAAAAATTTTCTACCCAATTATATATATAACCCGTTTAGCGGTTTAAATTGTTGAAAAGAAGAAAAAACAAAGTCATGCACTTTACTGACTATCAGTATCTTGAATTAATAACTACAAAATTCCAAGAGATGCATGACTTAAAGACCAATTTCGATAAATTTCACCAGATAACCAAGC
>CAYZWM010000406.1:0-1836 GCA_964482155.1 uncultured Chitinophagaceae bacterium
CAAATATTTTAAGGATGAAAAGTACTTCGGATATATTATGGCAGGTGAAATTGCCAATGCTGAAAAAGTAGTTGCACATCCAGAAAAACCCTTTGTCGCCATTGTTGGTGGTGCTAAGGTTTCTGACAAGCTTCTAATTCTTGAAAATCTAATGAACCTTGCTGACACCATTTTGATTGGTGGTGGTATGGCCTATACCTTTATTGCCGCTCAAGGCGGTAAGATTGGAAACAGCCTGTTTGAACCCGACCGTGTTGAATTGGCTAAAGAACTTATTGCCAAAGCAGAAGCCAAAGGGATTAAAATGTTGTTGCCTGTAGATTCTGTTTGCGCCAACGGGTTTACCAACGATGGAGGGGTGGAAACCTGCAACAGCGACCGCATTAACGATGGTTGGATGGGCTTAGACATTGGTCCAAAAGCCGTTGAAGAGTATACGGAGGTGTTGTTAAATGCAAAGACCATCCTTTGGAATGGCCCTATGGGTGTTTTTGAATTTAGTAACTTCGAGAACGGCACAAAATCCGTGGCCCTGGCCGTAGCTAAAGCGACCTCAACCGGTGCATTTTCACTGATCGGTGGCGGAGATAGTGCCGCAGCCATTAAGATGTTTAATTTGAAAGACGAGGTGAGTTATGTGTCTACTGGCGGAGGTGCCCTTCTGGAATACTTTGAAGGGAAAGAACTTCCAGGTGTTGCAGCCATTATGAACTCAGCTGAAAACGCTTAGCTCCTTACAATTCGATTATTCTTACTTCCACGCGTCGATTTCGTGCCTGCCCTTCTTCCGTATCGTTGGTATCGATAGGTTGATCTGGCCCTTTTCCAGTTATTCGTAAGCGATTTTTAGTTACTCCGATCAATACCAAGTAATTACGCACCGCCCTGGCCCTGTTGCGAGACAAAACAAGATTGTCTTCATAATTGCCAATGCTACTGGTATGGCCGCTTATTTCAATGCGCATGACCGGATGTTTTTCTAACAGGTTCAACAATCGCCTCAAACTACTTCTCGACTCTGGCAGTACATCGTACTTACCATTATTGAAATAAACATTCTCTAATACAAATTTATAATCCTTAGTTGGCACCTGAATCCATCCGGTATCCTTTGTTATTGTATCGTAAAACACCAATTCTGGTTGCACAGGAACCGTTTCTAAATTACACTTACACAGAGTTGAATCGTTGACGGGCATCAGGCTTACGTCGTCGATTATATAGTACGCCTCTGGTGCATACCCATTCACTGGGGTAAGGGCTATTTCATTCAAATGTTTAAAACTTCCAATGGTAGCATATTTTTCTCCTCCTTTCGCCTTGTACCTACATTGAAGCAACATCCATTTGGTTTTATATGGCAGGTAATTCTCGTTCAACAGGAGGTTGGGCTTTTGATTGATAATGGAGTTGATATCCTGAATGGGTTTTTTACTGAAGTGTATGCCCAAACCGTTGCTCGTATAAGCACATTGGTTGGCAAGCTTTATGTAGAGTGAAAGGCAATAAAAACTGTCTTTCTTAAGGGGTTTAACCAGTTTATTTTGCAGATATTCGATGTCTTTAACCATACTAAATACTCTAAAACCAAGGCAGGCTGTCCCAGACTTACAGTCTTCCGATAGAAAGAAATCGGGCGTTGGAGAAGCCGGTTCCCAACCCTCGACTTGGTCATTAATGGACGCTGTAGAGGTGTTTAATCCGGGATGCCTCTCAAACATAGGATTAGAGATAAGGTTTTGTGTATTGTTCGGCCAAAATTGAGCCGTATCCAGCAAGTGGTCACTTCTCAATCGTTCTTCCGTTGGCAAATAATAGCGTAACTCTTCTGGAGAA
>CAYZWM010000407.1:0-1831 GCA_964482155.1 uncultured Chitinophagaceae bacterium
ATCGTTTTTGTTGGAGAAAAAATTGAAGTCAAATATTCCCCAGAAGAAAGAACGGAATCCCCTACCGACACCATTATTGATGGAACTGATACCATTTTTGCTGTCAGCGTTTCCTACAATATGTACCATAGGTATATTTCAAAATATAAGGTTATACAATTGGTTCACGGCAAGTTCACTCAAGATACCATTGAGTTTCTAGTATATAGTGATTATGACGAACCAGCATTTTCAAGTTATCAAAACGTATTGCTATTCGTTTCGCATAACTATGGTAAACTGGTTCATGAAAGGAATCAATATTTTGATTTGTACATGACCAAAAACGGCAGATGGGCAAGTCCCTATTCTAGTAGAGACTACAGGCATGTATTTAAAGACAGTATTACTGTAAAACCAGAAATGATTTCCTTTAAACCAGAGATTTCATTTCCGGTTGACAAATTCAAGAAAAATGCAATAAAATACCGGTATCCAAAGCCTTATTATACCGTAAAAAAGGGGCGTGCAACTCCATTCTATGGAAATTATGTTGACGATTTATTTACGCTTAAAAAGCAGACAATATTAAAAGAAAGAGGAATATTTTAAAACACAACGTTTAGCATAAAAACCGCAAGGCATTATTTCTAATGAAAAAAAAGTTTTTTAAAATAGTAACACCTTTAAGAATACCTGGTTTGTACTTTATCATTTCAAGAATGGTTGATCAACTTGAAGTAAATAAGATGTTGGCAAACGAACATGAACCTGCATTATGCGCATTGGCCCCAGTGGCATTTGGACTTGTGGCTCTGATTTGTCTTATACTGGACGTGATTCTTTCAGTATCCCTTAAAACTAAAGTAAATTGGTTAGTACAATCCATAATTCTAACGGGCTTCATAGTTTGGATATATGTTGAAATTTAATGGCCAACAACCTCCGAGTTGCACCAAATACAGCCGCTAAATGTTATGCGCAACAGAGAACTAACCTGCAGACGTTTTTCTTGGATGCGGTTTTCCATTCTCAACATAGTACTTAAGATCATCGAGTAGAGTATCTCCGACCTTGCCCATTTTCATTTTAACGATGGGCGTAAGAAGAAAAGCCAATCCCCTCATTTCTGCCACAAAATCCAGGACCAAAACGGTATCATTGTTCCCATTGTCTTCCAAACTCCAATGCGCTTTTACCTGTTTGATAATGGGCGGAGTGCCGGAAATGGATTTATACGCAATGGTATGGTTACCCGGATCGAAACGGGTAAGCTCTTGTTGGGTATCGCCACTGGTCGTTTTGGTGCTGCGAATGGAATAATCTACCCCAGGTAATGTAGCTGGGCCAGAAACTTCTGAATGACTAATTAAACTCGCCCATTTGTCAATCTGACCAAATTGGTTTCCCAGGACTTCCCATACCTCTTCAACGGGTTTGTCAATAAATAATTTCTTAATTATTCTCATAATCTACCTTTAATGGATACTGATATTATTACCTTGTTGCGGTAAATTTACGAAAACCAATCTATTCGGCTTCTCAAACATAATAGCAATCATTAAACCGTATTATTGCATCTAATCACAAAAACAAAACCACCATGAGGTTTATCATTCTTACAATTACAATATTATTTAGTGTCACCTCTTTTAGTCAAAGTGCTCATAAGGTAAGTTTGATTGAGTATATGAAAGAAATCCAAATTTGGAAAACAGAGGCAAATAATATGTCACTGACGTTTTGGATTCCAACCAGTTACTGGAGAATTGCTTTAGAAAACAACCCTCAAGTTGAACCTGAGACCATAACACAAATAGAGTCTGTATTTGGAAAATTTGTCTTTTTATGC
>CAYZWM010000408.1:0-1766 GCA_964482155.1 uncultured Chitinophagaceae bacterium
CTTACCATTCTCCACAACGAGTTGTATTTTATCGCAGATGACGGAATACACGGTTTTGAATTGTGGAAATTTAATAGATCCAGTGAAACTGTACAGTTAATTGAGATAGTACCTGGGTCTAGTGGAATAGATTATTTTGAAATAATTGAATTTGGCACAAAAATAGCACTTACCAATTTATTTAAGATATGGATTCTTGACGGTACAAGCCTTAATGAAATTTCTGCATCATTTCCTGATATAGATTTAGTCCAATACCTATATGAGTACAAATCGAAGCTATATTTTCAGACAAGTTTAGACGATTATTGGAATGAACTTTTTGTTTATGACGGGTCAACAATTTCTTTAGTGGCGGACATTAACCCCGGGAAATATGAAGAATCATATCCAGAAAATTTTTACACTTTTAATAACAAACTTTATTTTTCAGCTAAAAAAGAAGGTATCGGTATAGAATTATTTTCTTATGACGGTACTACGGTGAAGTTGGAGAAGGATATTGACTCTTTTTCTGAAGGGATGCCCAAAATACTCTTTGACTATAACAATGAGTTTTTCTTTGTAATATGGTCTGGTTCAAATTCATATCAACTTTGGAAATCTGATGGAACGAACTACAAACAATTAAAGGAGTTTACCGGGCAAATGTGGGAGGCTGATCATCATGTTTTTAAGATATATAAAAATAAACTGTATTATAATGCGAATGAATTATTCGTCTATGAGAATGAGCAATTAAATAAATTTGCTAGTGGTGGTGGTTTTATAGTGCATAAATCCATCATGTATCTTTCCAATTACGATGCAGTGAATCACAATGAACTTTGGAAGTTCGATGGAACAAATAAAAGTTTAATTCAAGAATTTTGTCCTCCTGGTGTTGGCCCATACCACAGTTCTGACCCTGGTGATTTTGCCATGCTCAATGACGAATTATATTTTGTTGCTACTGACTGTCGCCAATATGGGAGTGAGTTGTATAAGTATAACACCAAGGGGGTAGTGGGTATGGACGATCGAAAATTCGGCAATGTAATGGTTTTTCCTAATCCGACAAACACTCATCTTCAATTAAAGGTTGCAGGACAATTTAGAGGTACAGATTTCAAAGTTTCTATTTATTCCCTTGACGGAAGAGAGGTGCTAAGAGAAGTCCTAATAAACGAGACATCCGCAATTGATTTGAGGCACCTGCCATCCGGTTTATACCTAATAAACATTTTAAACGGTGATGACCTTTATCGCAGTAAAATAATCAAAAATTAACCTTTTTGAGGGTAATGTTCCAGATATGTTGATTTGCAAAAATTCAACTCCCCCTCTCTCCAGGTGATGAGGTAGTGTTCCAGACGAGGTGATAATTTAAAATATACTTGTAACTGTTTGTTTTTTAGAGTAGAAATATTTGAAATTGAAAATAAAAGGTGATCCTGTGTGTCACCTGGCAACCATCAAGACCCTTAAAAGAGATCATTGAGTAACATAAAACCCGAAGCCCCCCCTTCATGTAATAGAAGCCCTACGAAAACTTAAAATATCCTGTTCGATATAACGAACACTTATATAAACAGTGAGTTACATTTAGGTTTATTTACTTTTGGTTAGAAGAAATTTTACAGATATATTTGATTTGAAAGGTGATCTATTAATTGATGTTTTTAATGCTCTTTTATTAGCATTTCAAACCGCATTGATCCATCTGATTGACCTTTCTTCGTTCTTTGACTGCATTTTTAATCATATCCTGATCGATTACTGGTCTT
>CAYZWM010000409.1:0-1753 GCA_964482155.1 uncultured Chitinophagaceae bacterium
ATTGGAGTGAATGGATTTACGACATTGTTTAACAAGATAAGGGTTAATTTTAATACACGGTTGGATCCATACGCATTTGCTTACGACAGTACGAAACAAGGCTATTCAAGCATAGACAAGTACGCAATATCCGAAGGCCGATTGGGACAGTTTACATCGGGTTCCATTCAGCTTTCAACCAGCTTAAACCCCAAAGCAATAAAGCGCAGATCGAATAACGAAGATGGAGAGTTTAGCACAAGAACAAACTACTTTATGGATTTTAGCATTCCGTGGGATCTAAGCATGAACTATTCAAGTTCGTTTAGAAAAGCCCTTGGAGAGGCAGAAAGTATTAAAGACCAAACGCTTATGTTTAATGGAAACATAAGTCTAACGGAATTTTGGAAGATTGGTTTTAGTTCCGGATACAACTTCTCTCGAAAAGAGCCGTCCATAACCAGTATTGATTTTGCAAGAGACTTACATTGCTGGGTGTTCAACTTTCACTGGATTCCATTGGGTCAGTATCGTCAATTTAATTTCGAGCTAAAAGTGAAGGCGGCCAAACTAAAAGACCTGAAGATTAAACGAAGAGATACCTGGCAGAATGTGGATTTCTAACGAATTCCCAAACCATCATCGTCATCTTCGTTGTCCGTGCGAATCCGATTCGAGTTGTTAATAGGCTTGACGTAATTTTCACAATTCAATTCTACTGTAAATTTGATGTCCGGCTTTTCAAAATCCTCCATCGTTATTTTGATTTCAGGATCTTTGATTACAGCCCTCATAAACTGCCCAAATATGGGAAGAGCCATATTGGCACCCTGGCCTAATGAAGTGCTTCTAAAATGAACCTGACGATCTTCTGCGCCAACCCAACAGCCTCCAACCAGGTCTGGAGATATGCCCATAAACCAACCATCTGAGTTATTTTGGGTCGTACCGGTTTTTCCCCCAACCGGAAAGCCTACATTATATCTAAATCTCAAACGCGCTGCCGTTCCACCTGATTCAGGTATTTTCTGTAACATTTTACACATCACATAGGCGGTTTGCTGGTTCATAGCTTCTTCTGTTTTTGGAATAAACTCTTCCAAAACATTGCCATTTTTGTCCTCTATTCGTGTAATAAATATAGGTTCGGTCCACACACCATTGTTTGCAAACGCACCGTATGCACCAACCATTTCATAAACAGAAATATCCATCGTGCCAAGGCAAATAGAAGGATAGGGCATAAATTTCTTCGTGTCAATGCCCAGCCTATCACTAAAATCTTTGACTTTCATTGGAGAGTTGGGTTCCATCCGTTTCATAACCCGTGCGGTCATGGTATTGTGCGAATGCCTGAGGCCTTCGTATATCCGCAAGGTCTCAAACTTGGGTGTTCCCGAATTTCTTGGCGTCCATATCTGACCGTCATCCATCTCAAAACTCACAGGGCCACTAGATATCTCTTCGCAGGGCTGTATGATTTGGTCTTCAATGGCACGTGCATAAACAATGGGTTTAAAAGTAGACCCTACCTGACGTGAAGACCTTTTGTTGACGTGATCGTATTGGAAATGTCTAAAATTAATACCACCAACCCAGGCTTTGATATATCCGGTTTTGGGATTCATAGCCATAAACCCGGCATGCAATATCTGTTTGTAATATTTCAAGGAGTCTAACGGACTCAACATGGTGTCTTTCGTTCCATTCCAGGTGAATATGTGCATGGAGACCGGTGTCTTCATTAATCGGTCAATTTCTGCATCAGACAACC
>CAYZWM010000410.1:0-1733 GCA_964482155.1 uncultured Chitinophagaceae bacterium
ATGATTTCTTGATGTAAGGTGTAAAAGACCAACGAGCCGGAATGCTTTGCATGAAATACAGAGGCTTTACGAATTTGAGATGTGACTGCTCGTACATATCGAGATACTTCCCGTTTTCGATCGTAGGTGTTAAACTCAACCTCACTTTGTACTGGAGCCAACTTTGCATGAAAGCTTGGGTTGTGCTTGTAGGCAGTTATCAGATGAATACTAAAATCTGAACCGTGGTGTATGTCCTTTGGCAGAATCAGAGGTCTAATCCTTGCTTCATTCTGTGGTAAAGAGATTAAAAAGGAGTCGGTTTGATCCAATACAAAACTTGAACAATGGGTCTGGTTTTTGTGGTTACTACAGGAGTAGAAAAACGGTGAGAATAATAGAATCGCAAAAAGTGTTTTCATAATGGATACTTATTTAAAATTGATGTCGGTGTAATACAGTTTAATCGGTTCGATATCGTCGTTCAGGCAATCTGGTCGCTCATTCTGAGCCTGTGCGTTAGCTTGGATATAATGGGCTACTGCTTCAAAATAGTAGGAGCCGATAAGGTCTTGAGTACTTTTTGCAAACTCGATTATGTTCACCCGAATGCTCTTGTGTTTGTTGAGCGTATTGATGTTTTCCCTGATCTCAGCTTTTATGGCCTCAAATCGTTCTTTTTTACGCTTGATCGCTTTAGCCTGACTAAGCTCTTGAAAGGCCGATTTTACTTGGGTTAAAACAGAGGTCAGAATGTACCGAGACAAAAAGTAGACAGATGCGAAAAACAATACGTTAAGTGCAATAAATGCCCAAAGAGGCATTTGCAGTTCTACATCCTGAAAATACGCTTGACGCAGTCTGGCTAAAAGTAAGAAAACTCCTGCAACCACTGTGACGATTACAAACGTGACAATTCGTTTTACCCACTTATTTTTTATTTCAGAAACGAAACGGGGACTATAGTGTGCGATGAGGTTAATTCCAGCAGAAATGCCTGTGGCGATAAAGAAATTAGTTAAGAACCCTCCGCCTAAAAGAGCTAGAGTCTTGGTTATTAAAAAGATTTCTCCCAAATACATCACCAAACATAGCAGGAGTGAAACCCCCAACTGTAACAAGAGCCAGTATGGAATCCTTGGTGTTTTGTTGCCAAAGGCCTGGATTTCTCGTTTGAGTTGGTCGTGGTCAAGTTCTAAAACTCGATTGGCCTCCAAGGTTTCTTTGATTTGATCGTCTTGATGTTGTACATGGATATGTGCCTGAAGTCGGTTATGACATTGGCTCGCCAGTTTGGCGTAGTGTGTCTTAATTCGTAAGATGAAGGGTCGGAGCCTATCGGTCATCGAAGGCCTTGATTTCCAGCCATCGATTTTGCCAGTTTCCGAGGCATCGTAAACGGCATTACGATGTTCGGTTTCAATGTGTTTTAGAAACGACTCGTCCGTAAACGAAGTTTCCATGTTGTTCAAATAGTGCTGCTTAGCATTCATATTATATTATTCATTGTTTGAAAAAGAAGGCGGCGTTAATACGTTCTTGAATATGAACCAAACTTGCCACCAGAGAGTTGCTTAGAAGTGCAATTCTGAAGTTTTAGTTTGAGGGTAAATAGGTAGTATAGAACTATAGAGCCTCTACTGGAAGGCATTATTCATAATCTTCATACATTGGATGTTTCTTTTCTAGAAACATTTGGAAGGCTTGATTAAAGGAAGCGTAGAAAATAGGTTTCAGCAGATGGCGATTGACAA
>CAYZWM010000411.1:0-1695 GCA_964482155.1 uncultured Chitinophagaceae bacterium
AGAAATATAATAGCACAACTGACGAAGAGGAACGAAGCCAAATTTATGCTGAAAGAGATCGCGTTTCAGGGGAAGCTGCAAAGTTCGCCATAGCCAATGAGTATGACCATCTACTTTTGGGTATTGGTGCTCAGGGCACAAATGCCTTCACCAGTTTCGAACGAACCGTTTATGTAAATGACGTACCTGCGAACCAGGTCGAATCCTGGTTAGATATTGAATCTGAACGATTTAGAAATCCAATCCTCCGGTTATTTCATACCGAGCTTGAGGCCGTATATGAAGAAAAAAATATTTCCATCGACAACGATAATCGATTGGTTCGAGAAGCCATTTTTGCGAACGTATTTCCAAATCACAATTACGGGAGACAAACGACTATTGGAACCATCGAACACCTAAAAAACCCCAGTCTTAACAAGATACGTGCGTACTATAAAACCTATTATGTGCCCAACAACATGGCCCTTATTATGGTTGGTGACATCGATTTAGACAAGACCATCGAACTCGTTAGATCACGATTCGAGTATATGCAACCCAGTGTTGTTCCAACGCAACCCGTTGAACCTCAACATGTGCTTACCAGCACCAAACACATTACGGTTTATGGCCCATCTGCCGAATCACTGTCTATTGGGTATCAGGTACCTCATGCACTTCACAAAGATGCAAACCTGCTTAACCTCGTTGATTTAATACTATCAAACTCGAAGGCGGGTTTAATGGATCTGAATCTCGTTAAAGCTCAAAAATGTATTCGTGCCGGCAGCTCGCCTAATTTACTTAAGGAACGTGGTTTACATTATTTCTATGGAAGGCCGTTAGAAGGACAAAGCCTGGAAGACCTGGAAAGTTTGATCTACGAACAGATTGACTTATTGAAATCTGGAGATTTTGATATGGACCTGGTAAAAAGCATCGTTTTGAACGAAAAAGTGAGTAAAATTTCTCAGTTCAGGTCTTATCGATCCGTTGCTTACACACTAATGGACGCTTTTATAATGGGTTATGATTGGTCGGAAGAGTTATCGTCTTTAGACAAGATGCTCACCTATACAAAGGAAGACGTTATGAAATTTGCCGCAACCTACTACACCGATGGCCATGTTGTTGTTTATAAGCGAAAAGGTGAATTGAAAAATCAGTCAAAAATTGACAAACCAAAAATAACCAAGGTAGAAGTTAATCGTGGCCAATCGTCTCCATTTGTTAAGGAAATACTCGCTAGAAAAAAGATACGTATCCAGCAACAGGTTATTGATTACAAAAGCGCTATTGAGTTTTCTACCCTAAGCCCAACTATACCCATTTGGCGTGTTGAAGAAAGTGATAATGATTTGTTCTCCCTGTATTATGTACTGGATGTGGGTTCGTTTCACGATCAAAAACTGGCTCTGGCTGTTGAATACCTGAAATATCTCGGAACAGACAGGTATTCGGCTGACGAAATATCTAAAGAGTTTTATAAACTGGCCTGTAACTATGGTGTTTCAACAGGACGAGAACAGAGTTATGTTTACCTGACTGGGTTAACCAGTAATTTCAAACCTGCCTTAGAACTTTTTGAACACCTTTTAGGCAATGCCGCTCCAGACAGTACGAAACTGGCGCAACTCATTCAACGAAAATTAAAGCGTCGTAGTGATGCTAAATTAAATAAGAATGCCATTACATCACGGCTTAGGAACTATG
>CAYZWM010000412.1:0-1674 GCA_964482155.1 uncultured Chitinophagaceae bacterium
CGGATTGTGAGTTTTGCGGATGCAGCTCAAAAGCCAGAATGGTTTACTACCGCTCCTGCAAAAGCACTTCCATTAGCAGCTAAGAGAGCCAATTGTTCCCTGTCAGACATTGACGTTTTTGAGATTAACGAAGCGTTTAGTGTGGTCAGTTTGGCCAACAATGATATTCTTGGTTTAGACGAGACTAAGGTTAATGTCAATGGTGGAGCCGTTTCTTTAGGTCACCCATTAGGTGCTTCTGGAGCTCGAATTATTGTAACGTTAATTCATGCTCTAAAACAAAAGAACGGGAAGCTTGGTGCAGCAGGCATTTGCAACGGTGGTGGTGGAGCAAGCGCTCTTATTCTTGAAGTATAGTTGATTAAAAGACATACTTTTGGGCATGAGTTTTGAGTTATAGTCATAGTAATGCAAAAATGCCTAACCATATTTTTAGTTGCTTTCCTTTTCAATAGCGCTTCTGCGGCCGAAAAGGATACGACCTACACCGACTCCATTCGCAACATCGAATATCAGTTAGAAGGCTTAAGTCACAACATCATAAACGGTGCTGATGTAAACGAGCGGATTACAAGCTGTTATTACTTTGTCCAAACTCTTAAGAAGGCGCTTCAGGTACCCACCAGTTTTGATTATGAGTTTACATTACTCAAAACCGTATCCATTTTAAAGCCATCAGATGATGCGTTTAGGCTGTTTACCTGGAATCTGCTTCTTGACAGTGGGAAATACATGTATTTTGGAGCCTTGCAGATGAACAATCCAGATACCTTAATCTTATATGGGCTTTATGACAGCTCTGACTATATCCGAGACCCAGAATTTGAAACGGTTGACAACCGACATTGGATTGGAGCCTTATACTATCAAATTCATGACTATACCTACAAAGGGAAGTCGTATTACCTACTTTTTGGTTGGGATGGAGAAGACCACCTGGTCAATAAAAAGATCATAGAGGTCTTACATTTTGACGAAAATGAAAAGCCATTTTTTGGCCTTCCAATTTTGGAAGATGACGAAGATGAATACAAATCCAGGCTCATATTAACCTTTGCCAACCAGGCGTCAATTATATGTCGATACAACGCTGCTGATAATAACATCGTGTTTGATCACCTTGCGCCCATTTATGCTATGCAGAAAGGCCATTATGAGTTCTATGTACCTGATGGTACGTATGATTATATGGAATTTGTCAGGGGGTTTTGGCAGCGAAAAGAACTCTTGTTTCAAGACAAGGATGAAAATCAACATGATTTAAGAAAGATCAACGATATTCAAAAACCGGAAGAGCCGAAGAGGAGAAAACGCAAGAGAAAGAATAAAAAAGCGTTTCGATAAAAAAATCCATCTACCTCAGGTAGATGGATTTTCTTTTTATGATTGCCTTATTTATTCCTGATTACCAAATTTGTTCATCACTTCCTCAGTGACACCCATATTACTATATCCTCCGTCGTGAAACAAGTTCTGCATAGTTACTCTTCTGGTTAAATCAGAGAACATACTTACGCAGTAGTCTGCACAATCATCAGCGCTTGCATTGCCCAATGGTGACATCTTTTCAGCATAGTCAATAAAAGCGTCAAATCCGCCAACACCCGAGCCTGCAGTAGTTGGTGTAGGTGACTGAGATATGGTGTTGATTCGTACCTTGTTTTTTAAACCGTA
>CAYZWM010000413.1:0-1657 GCA_964482155.1 uncultured Chitinophagaceae bacterium
TTTGTTTGCCTAAATAAGAAAGCAGGAATCTGAAGAACATCTACAAAATCCGCTGCCATTGCGGCTTCGTCTGTTTCATGGATATCCGTTACCGTAGGGACATTGAATTTCTCGCCAACCTCCGCCAAAATTTGCAATGCCTTTTCATCGCCAATACCTGTAAAACTGTCAAGTCTGGAACGGTTGGCTTTGCGATATGACCCTTTAAAAACAAGTGGGATATGGAGTCTAGTTGAGATGTCAACTAATTGCTCCGCTATTTCGAAAGCCATGTCACGTCCTTCAATGGCGCACGGGCCAGCTAGAATAAAAAAGGATTTCCCAGTTGGATTAAACAGTGCGTTTAAGGCAGATTCTTTTGTCAAAATATGTTCTAAATATGAAAGGCAATATTACAACTTTGAATTCTCTGAGAAGTGTAAAAAGTCGGGTTTTGGCAAGCAAAACGACTCAATAAGTGTTAAACTTGATAAATGCGCTGCATATTTACCGTCTTAATGTTGTCTTTTTCATTACTGAGTTCAAGTCAGATAGACTTCTATTTGGCGGATTACTCGATTATGGAAGAACGTAATTACGCTCTTATTTCATGGACGACAAGCAGTGGTTTTACGTGTGAGGATATAACGATTGAGCACGCCACAGATACCACTGCATTTTCAACGGTTTATACGTATCCCGGTATTTGCGGGGCAGAAAACAAAGAAGAAAAGTACACCTACTTATTTCGAGACATCGTTTATAACCAGGTCAATTACTTTCGACTAAACCTGGGCAAATTTGGCATCTCACGGGTACTTGAAATTCAATTGGTCAGCCTGGAAGGACTCAAACCCAAAGTTTATCCCAATCCAGCCAATGCGAATTCAGTCATTCTCTTCAAAAATGAGGATAGAGATATAGCGACCATCACCGTATTTAACTCAAATGGCCAGGAAATGTCTGTACCTTTAACTACACAACGAAATGAGGTTCAGATGTCAGACTTACTAATCACAACCCCAGGTATCTACTACTATACCGTGCAGATCAACGGTATAATAACACGGGGAAAATTTATTTTTCTTTGATCACCACATTATCAAAAACGGTTTCCTTTCCGTAACATTGCACTTTAATATTGATCTATGAGTAACGAACTTTTAGCTGGAAAAAAAGGAATCATTTTTGGTGCACTTGATGAGCATTCAATTGCCTGGAAAGTAGCTGAACATTGTCATGCGGCGGGTGCAGAATTTATTCTCACTAATGCCCCAATTGCTCTACGAATGGGCGTAATCAATCAGCTTGGTGAGAAAACGAATTCAGAAGTTGTTCCATGCGACGTAACAAGCAATGAAGATATGGAAGCCCTTATCGACAAAGCGATTGAAAAGTTTGGTAAAGTCGACTTCATTCTTCACTCGGTTGGTATGAGTTTAAACATACGTAAGAAAAAACCATATACCGGTTCGAACTACGATTTTATGCACAAAACACTAGACATCAGTGCATTAAGCCTACATCGTTTGTTGCAAACCTGTTACAACAAAGACGCAATTAACGAATGGGGTTCGGTAGTTGCGTTGACCTATATTGCCGCACAACGTACGTTTCCAGACTACGGCGAAATGGCTGAAAGCAAAGCGCTTCTTGAGTCCATAACCCGAAGTTTTGG
>CAYZWM010000414.1:0-1648 GCA_964482155.1 uncultured Chitinophagaceae bacterium
ATATCTAAAATTATTCCATCAGATTCAGCAAATGTCTGGATAAAACTTGAATATGTTAATCCAACAGGATCTTATAAAGACCGAATGGCTCTAGCAATGATAGAGGGAGCTGAACAGAGGGGCGATCTTCAACCTGGAATGACAGTAGTTGAGTATACAGGTGGTAGCACTGGATCGTCTCTTGCTTTCATATGCGCAGTAAAAGGATACGATTTCCATGTGATCTCATCAGATGCATTTGCCATTGAAAAATTAAAAACAATGAAGATATTTGGTGCAAATTAGAGATTATAAACAGTCCTTCAGGAAAAATTAACTCCGACCTAATTCAAAAAATGATTGATAGAGCAAAACAATTATCACGAAGAGATGATTATTTTTTTACAGATCAGTTAAATAACACAGATGTAATTAAAGGTTTTGAGGTGATGGGAAATGAAATCCAAAATCAATTTGACTATCCAATAGATGGATTTTGTGCATCAGTAGGCACTGCTGGAGCAATGATGGGAGTTTCAAATATTTTACTTAAGTCACATAGTAACTTAAAAGTAGTCGCCCTTGAGCCAGACACTGCTGCTTATTATTCAAAAGGAATCAAGAACGGAAAACATCATGTAGAAGGTATTGGCCTTGGATTTGAGCTTCCACTTCTGAACAAAAATAATTACAATGAGGCACGAGGTATAAATGAGGAAGAATCAAGAATTATGGCTAGAACGCTAGCAAGAGATGAGGGAATATTTGCAGGTACATCTACTGGCCTTAATGTAGTAGGTGCATTGCAATTAGCTAAGGAAATGGGACAAGGAAAACACGTAGTAACGTTAGCCTGTGATTCGGGATTAAAGTACCTTAATGGAGATTTATACTCCTAAGAAACTATATGAATTACAAAATTTCCGCCCATCGAATTATCCCACAAACAAAAAAGCCTCCGTGAGGAGGTATTAGAAAATATATTTAATTTAATATTGCAATTAGACAAACAATGAAGCCAATTATAAAAAGAAGGGGGTTTCTTGAATACCCATGGTTTTTTGGTAACATTTTCTAATCCTTCATTTGAGCCAGAGGCGGTTCATTTAAGTCTTAAAGCAATGTCATATCGTTGTGCTACATTATCCCAGTTGATAATATTCATTAAAGCATCCACAAAATCGCCTCTCTTATTTTTATATTTCAGGTAATAAGCGTGTTCCCATACGTCAATGACCAATAGTGGAATTGCTCCCCAAACTGTCAACTTTTGATGATTCTCACATTGGAGAACCACCAAATTATCTGAATAAGGCTGATATGCAAGAATCCCCCAGCCACTTCCTTCTATCAATTTTGATAGTTTTGCCAGAAGTCCCTGCATTTTATTAGTTGAGCCAAAATCCTTTTCAATTCTCTTAAGTAAGTTGCCAGTCGGTTGAGATTTCTTTTTGGCCAGGTTTGTCCAGAATATGCTGTGCAAAATGTGACTGGAAAGGTGAAATGAAAGTTTCTTTGTCCAGTGGTCAGCCATCATCAAATCACCACTATCCATTACCTTTTTTATCATTTCTATATCTTTGTTCGCTCCTTTAACTGCACCGCCGTGATGAATTGAATGATGTAAATGCAATGTTTCTTCATCCATAAATGGTTCAAGGTAGTCAGT
>CAYZWM010000415.1:0-1636 GCA_964482155.1 uncultured Chitinophagaceae bacterium
CTGCCTTGCTATCGGTAGAACCGTTCCTTTCTTAACCATTTCTTTCCTTACAGAAGGTTCAGTTTCTTCAAGCTTTTTTTTAGAAAGTCGATGTCCATACTTTGTTGGCCGATCCGCTGGTGAAGGCAATCCCGCTCCTCCTTCAAACGCTTCAACTCTTCCTTGTCGTCTGTATTCTCACTGAAAACAACGGATGCCTTCTCCAAAAACTCATTTCTCCAGTTCCTGATCTGGTTTGCATGAACACCATATTCGCTTGCCAATTCAGCAAGGGTCTTTAATTCTTAGATGGCTTCAATTGCAATCCGGGCCTTGAAACTCGCGTCGAAATTCCGCCTCTTCCTCTTTGTCATTGTGGTCTCCTTTCTTGGTTATCATACCAATTGGATCCACTGATCTCATCCCATTATTTTGTTCGAATCTCCCAAACCATTATATTTTTGAGAAACGGGGTGAGTAGTTACAATATATCGACAATAAACAGTCTGATTCTTTCTCCCAGTTGTATTTATCAAGAACCGCCTTTTTCCCGTTTATAGACATTTTTTCCATTTGTTCTGGGTGTTCAGTCAGGCTTTTAACCGCCTCAGCAAGTTTTCTTGGATTTAAAGGATCGACACAAATACCACATTTGTTTCTTTCGACTATTTCTTTCCAAACAGGGAAATCTGAGACGATTACAGGTAGGCCAACCGCCATATATTCAAAAAGCTTTGTTGGAATGCTTTCTAAATAATTTGGATCGGGATGTAAAATTGCTACTCCGATTAGTGATTTTGAAATAACTCCATAAATTTTGTCATGTGGTACCCCTCCTACCATTTTTATATTATGCATAAGATTATGAGAAGATAATAAACTATCAATTTCTAAAGTAATGGACTCGGGAAAAACAGTACCAACCATTTTCATTTGTATGTCTGGATATCCATTCTCCCGTAGAATCTTTATCCCTTCAATAGTTTCAAAAACCCCCCTTAGCTTACTAATACATCCCACATAAATCAATGATACTCTATTTGTTTTTTCCTTCGAAAAGTTGGTACTATGACCTGCTACGTATTTCAATATTGGATAATTTCTAACTACTCTAACATTTGTTAAGTTGTCATAATATTTTAAATATGAATCTTCGGCAAGGATCACAAAATCTATAAAAAATAAACAACACTTTTCAATGAAATGGTATACCAATGAGATCCATTTTCTTATTGATTTTTTCAACCAGTACTTGTTCAATATTTGAAATCTTATATTCTCATGAACATCATAAATGATCTTTTTACCAGTAAATAATTTTAAAAGCACCCCTACAGGCAAAAGCTCAGGGTCATGAAAGTGATAGATATCTGCTCTTTGTTTCAAAGCATATCTAAGAGCTATTAAAGTAAGTATAAATATACGATGAAGGCGGTTTTTTGCCTTTGGAAGTGCAATGATCTTGACCTCATTAACGACCTCATCTTTATTATGCTGGGCAATGAGGCAAACCTTATAACCTGCTTTAGCAATAGTTTTACATTCCTTATGGAAGATACGAACATCAAAAGGATTATGGACAGTAGTGATATGACAAATTTTTGCTTTAAATTTCATCGTCTATCGAAAATCTTACTACAAATTTTATCTCTCAAAG
>CAYZWM010000416.1:0-1378 GCA_964482155.1 uncultured Chitinophagaceae bacterium
AGCGACAATTTAGAGCACAATACAGAGGTAGTAGATGTCTATTCGGCCAATATTGACTTTGATAAAAAAATCAAAAAACTTGACGTCTTATATGGATTTGAAGCCGTAGCCAATAAAGTTCTGTCGGTGGGTATTGGTACCCAAATTGATTCTGGCTTTAAATACGATATTGCCACCCGTTACCCGGACAAGAGTACCATGAATACGACGGCATTTTATCTAACAGCCAAGCGAAAAATCAGGACCAAATGGCTCATTTCTGCTGGATCGCGTTATTCCTATATTGACTTGAAGGCCCCTTTTGACAATAGCTTTTATGACTTCCCATTTACGAGCATTACGCTTCAAAAATCAGCCGTTAGTGGGAGCCTTGGTTTGCGATACCTAATTAATACCAACTCGTTTATTTTCGCTAACGCCGCCTCTGGTTTTAGAGCACCGAACATTGACGATATGGGTAAGATTTTCAATAGTCAGCCCGACCGGGTAATTGTTCCAAATGACAACTTACTTCCTGAATATTCCTATAATGGCGAGATTGGAATTCACCTGGAACTCGCCGGTAACGTTGAGATTATGGTCAATACGTATTACACCTTAATAGACAACGTAATTATCCGTGAAGACTACAGCCTTAATGGGCAGGATAGTTTGCTTTACCAAGGGCAAATGCTTCGTATTCAATCACTTACGAACTCTAAAAGTGGTACCATTATGGGATTGGAATCACAAATTAAATTTCCCATAACCCGAGACATAAATTTCAAATCGTCGTTTAACATGATTTCCGGGTCTACGTCAGATGGCAACCCGCTACGCCATGTTTCTCCCAACTTTGGCAACACCTCAGTATCCTGGAATCACAGCCCGTTTAAGGCCATGTTGTATGCCAACTACAACATGGAACTAAGCAATTCAGATCTTACACCATCTGAACAATCCAAAACGCACATTTATGCCATGGACCAAAACGGCCTTCCATATTCGCCTGCCTGGTGGACATTAAATGTCAAAGCAGGTGTGACGTTTTCCAAATCTTTAAAACTCAACGTGGGGTTAGAGAATATTTTGAACAAAAGATACCGTCCATACAGCTCGGGCATTTCTGCTCCGGGTAGGAACCTGATCATTTCTTTATACGGTAGATTTTAAGCGTTCATTTTCGGTCGCGCATTAATTTCTACCTTTGTAACGTTATATACCGTATGATGAAGTTAAAAATTATAGCATTGGTCGGTTTCGTTGTTTCAACGTTTTCGTACTCCAACGCACAAAAATTCTCTGGTTTTGGTGTCCTTACGGGAATCAACTATGGAGAATCTGTCATCAAAGAAACCTTTACCAGCAACGGCGTTAACTTCAATTATGCCACAGACGA
>CAYZWM010000416.1:1388-1613 GCA_964482155.1 uncultured Chitinophagaceae bacterium
CGTTGCGGTAAGCTGGGGAATATTTGCCCGATTCGAGGTGGCCAAAATCGTATTTCAACCCCAACTTTTAGCGAGCAACTACAACACCAAAATGCGTTTAAGTTCTCCAAATTTTGATTCTATATTAACCCTAAAGCAAAATCGCTTTGACATACCTCTTTTGTTTGGATATGCACCTAACAAACATGTCCGAGCCTTAATAGGACCTGTCTACACGCGGATGTT
>CAYZWM010000417.1:0-1608 GCA_964482155.1 uncultured Chitinophagaceae bacterium
GTCAGCTAAAATGGTTCGCATATTATTGTTTCTTGGTCGGAGGAGTTGGCACTATCCATTCCTTGTTTTTTGCTTCTTAGTTGTCGGCTCAACTTTAGCATTTTCAACTCATATCGAGTGTGATACCTCGGGGAGAAAAGTGCAATGTCTGGTTTTGGATAGCACAGGTTATGTATTGGAAATTCATCGATTTAAAGATGGATTGAAGTCGGGGAGCTGGGAGAAATATAATTACAATGGACAGCTTATTGAAAAGAACTTCTATAAAAAGGATGTTCGCATCTGGACCTTCTTTTATCGAGACGAGGAAGTCATAAAGAGTATAAATAAAAAAGGCAAAGTAAAGAAGTTCAAGGGCTGCGGTTGCACCTAATTACTTCCCTCATATTCAGACAGCGGTAACTTCTCAACAGGTACATCGTTCATACAGTATGGCACGTTAAGCCGTACGCTTTCGTTTATTCAGGTATTCGTGTCACAAACAAACCCAACCTTTTGAGGGTATGTCGTCGTCCTTAATGTAGAATAAATAAAGAATACAACTATGAACACCATGAAAAAACCAATCGCTTTATGCATTATCATGCTAAGTGTGATGAGCTTGACTGCTCAAACGACTGTTACCTATACGGCGCATTTCGATTCGGATGAGAGCCAACTAAACCGAAACGGTATCAGTTTGTTTAACCAATTTATATCAGGTCTTCCTTTAGGCAGAGTAGCTTCCATAGATTTAAGCGGACATACCGATAGTATTGGAAGTGAAAACTACAATGACGACCTGTCTCAAAAAAGGGTAAACTACATCAGAGGTTTGTTTGATACCATGAATATTCAACACGCAGGAACCCAAACCACCTGGAGCGGTGAGCTCAATCCTGTTGATGGAAAAGATAATCTTGCAGATAACCGAAGGGTTGAGATACACGTGGTTCTTAACGATGCCAAATTGCCGGATGGATTTCGGCCAAATGCACTCACGTATGATATCGACCCTCAACGCGACACAATTCTATCTATTGGGACCTGTGGGAGCCAGTTACGAATTCCTTCCAAATCGTTTGTAGGTACAGACGGAAAGATAGTTCGAAGTCGAGTGCGGCTTACCTATACCGAGTACAACAATTCTGCCGATATGGCTTTTAGCGGGATCAAAATGACGTATCAAAAGGATAACAATCCCTATCGGTTTAACAGTTCAGGTATGTTCGACCTTCGAGGAGAAAGAGTAAACGGCGATGAGCTACGCATCGTAGAGAACAGCAACGTGTCCCTTAGCTACTGTCTTGCTAAACAAAATGAAAACATTGATTTTTATTTTCTTAAAGAAGATAAAGAGTGGGAGCTCATTCAAGCCATTGATGAGTTGGTTCCAGTCCCAGCGGTCAATGCGGACTTACGAGGTGTCGGAGTTTGGGAAAGAAAAAAAAGGTGTCCGCTTGCTGTCGTTCTTGGAATTGGGAAAAACAGAAAGCAAGTCGGAAAGTGGATTCCGGTCGACTTCGATGGTGCCGATAATGCAACTTTACTGGCGGGTGCAGATGCTGGTCATACCTACCCAGACATAATCGCTGGGCTTAATATTGATAATTTCGGAGTCTATAATTG
>CAYZWM010000418.1:0-1562 GCA_964482155.1 uncultured Chitinophagaceae bacterium
TCGTGTTCATTAACCATTGCGCCGATTTTAAATTGGTTTGTATCAACCACTTTAGTCAGTGCCTCGTTGTCGTTTTTACCCCAGACCACGCCTTCGAAATCATAGGGGAATGGAGAATCGTTTTCGTTTGGACTATGGAGATACACAGCATCTTCATAGGACATTTCATGAATAAACCACCAACTTTGCACAGGACCGCTGACTTTAGATTTAAATTCTTCAGCCATTATAAGAATTTGATAGCCTAGCATAATTGAAGATTCACGATTTTCAAGCCGCTTATCTCCTTTACCCTGCCAATCGACGTGACAATGCCAGTAATCGAACCAACTTTTGGGGTCGAGATCGGAAAAGCTATTCACAGCGTATTTCCTCATTTTCTCCCAGTATTTATCAATTCTTTTTTTGTATCTACGATCCATGATGTTTTGATTCCTAACGCCAACAACATGCGTGCGAGGCACGAGCATCAGCTTGGTTGTTCTTGTTAGGTGACTATACACCATTAATATTTGCCACGATTGTACTGGTTGATTTTAACTTTTTATTAGCAACAACATTGATGTTTTTTTTGACTGTTGTCGAATTACTTTTTACATCAAAAGATACTTTTATGGTAAACCTACTTGTTGATTCGAAATCAATATCAAGCTTTTCACTAACCATAATATTAGCGAATCTGTAGCCAAATATGTGGGGATTAGTTGAAGGCTCGCCAAATGATAGCTTTTTTTTTAAATACATATCGTTTTTCTAATTCAGAAATTTCCAGAACAATGTTCTCAATTGTACTTTGCAAGTCTGGCTCTTTTGTACGGAATAGGAGCTTAATTGTGTAAGGGCTTTCTTCCTTGATTCTATACTCTTTAGTTTTCTGTCTTTCTCCCTTCACATATATCTTAAGCTCAATATCATCAAATTCAATCACTGAGCTTTCAGGTACATATACCTCTTCTAATATCGCTGTATCACAACTAGTTATAAATAAAGCTATGATGAGAAAGATTATTTTCATATGCACCTAACAGTTTAATGAACTCCATTCACGATAAGTACAATCCACAAGGCTAGACCCTATGACAGTGAAATAATTATTAATTTACAATAATTCAACAACTTAAACCCCTTCGACTGGGACCAGTTTACCTAGCATCTTTGTAGAAAGCGAGCCGATGGACTTATCGCGACCTGCGAAGACAAATCTAGAAACCGTGAGGAACGCTCTATGGTCATATTTCAATAACTTACCTTGTCTCAACTGAGTGGAATGACTACCACTCAAAGCGGTCAACACGAGACCCAGTAATTCAAATCTAGTGTTTTCACTTTGGCCAACATGATACGGCCTCTGATTCGCCACTGTAATAAGCGAAATTTCATGTCAATTTAGTACCGCTACTAACGTTCTACTTGGGGATTTTTAAAATCTGTGAATGTCCGCTCCTGGGTAATTTCAGTCATCCGGTAACAATTGAAAATGAATTTACTTCCACAAACTCGGATGTCCGCTTAGAGAACAAAGCGGCCTTCATCGAAGCGGCTTTGTAAGATAGTTTTAGTAT
>CAYZWM010000419.1:0-1531 GCA_964482155.1 uncultured Chitinophagaceae bacterium
ATATACAAAAGCATTAAAGTAATCACCGTAGACTCAGATGATTCTGTCGTGGTGACTTTTGATACGACCTTCTCATTAGGGAACTATGGAGACATCAGTATGATTGTTTATACGGATTTGCCCACCGATCAAGCGATTGACAACGATACGCTTGGGGTGAATTTCAGCATATTTGTTCAGTACGATATTCAGGTCGAAGATTTCTTTGAACCTATAGCTGGAACCCGCTTTGAATTGAACAAGGACAAAGTAGCGCCAACTGTACGAATGGTCAACTTCGGTTCCAAGTCACAAAACGGCATTTTGGTGACTTCACGAATTCGGCAGGGAAACAATTTTGCTCAACAACAAACGGTGTCAATTAATTTGCCGGGTAACGGGAGTGAGATATTAAGCTTTGATTCGGTTACAATCCCATTTGCTGGCAGTGTTGTTTTCGAGGTATTCTGTTGGAATGCTATTGATTCCTTCCCGATTAATGATACACTTCGTGTAACGGTGGAAGTTGTTCGTAGCAACGACCTCGGTATATTGTCATTAATCCGACCACTGGACAGTTCGATTTATGTACGAAAAAAGACGTTTAAACCTTATCTGAATTATAGAAATTTTGGACTTGGAGATCAGGATTCAATAGAAATAACCAGTGCCATTTCTCAAGACGATGGAACCATTATTTATACTGACACCATTACCTCCAGCCTAATAAAATTCAGTACAAATCAGGCTTTGTTTAAGGAGTTTACAACACCCGACTCGGCTCAAAAATTGCATTTCTTTGCAAAAACATGGATTGAAGGAGATCAGGATACATCTAATGACAGCATGGGCGTGGTGTTCTTTGTTAAAACGTCACTTGACCTAGCTATGGATGATATTCTATCACCTCTCGATGACTCTTTATATAAAGTGGGTGACACCATTCGGCCTGTAATTACGGTTCGTAACGTCGGGACAAAACCAATTGAAAAAGATTCAAAAATCAGGATATTAATCTACAATTCATCGTCTCAGCTTATTGTGGAAGATTCGATATATACAACGAGTGCTATAGCCGTAGATGCCTTAGACAGTCTGTCATTTGGAACCAGGTTCGCTCCGAAACAAAAAGGGACATATACGGCCGTTTTTATTATTGAAATTAACGGCGATGGCGAGTCTGGTAATGATACACTTAAAGTAGTTTTCGATGTTTCCTATCGATACTCGTTTGCTCTTACCGAGCTGATCTCTCCAATGATGGAGGGAAACTTCCAATTCAACGTGGATTCGGTTAAACCAAATTTCATTTTGGTCAACAATGGAATCGACGAGCCGTTATCCCCTATAGTCTACACCGTTATTATTAAAGACGATATGGACGCGGTGGTGTATACCTTTATAGATTCTGCGATGCAATTGGTTCCAGGCCAATCCCTAAACATCAACATCCCTCACTACTTCAGTGCAACAACGACTGGACGTTACCCAATAACAATTTCTATAGATCCTGGGGAAGAGCAGTACTTTGAGGACAATGTGTTGGTTGGAT
>CAYZWM010000420.1:0-1519 GCA_964482155.1 uncultured Chitinophagaceae bacterium
ACCTGGTTTTAAGCACCGAACACAATATCATTCTGGAGGTAGCGAGTTGGGTTATTTTTTCATAATTGTGCCCAGATGAACTTCCACCACCAAATCCCAGTTCGCCGAGTATAGCACCCATTCCACTCATTCCTCCTCCATCATCTTCATTGATCATAAAGGTTAATGGTGCATTATACTTTTTAGGTGTAGTCCATGCAATTGCAACGAGTAAAGAAGCAAGTACCAGGCTACCCATAATTACCCACCATTTCCTTGACCATACTTCTTTCCAATAGGTCTTAACCATCGACAAGACATCAGTAAGAGAATAGGCTTTTTGTTGATTATTTGGTTCCATTGATTGCTGTAATCGTGGCTAACGTAGTTGCTGTTATCGCCGATGTAATTCCAATGATTATCTGCATTTCGGTAAGTCTTTCAAGATACGTTTTCTTCTGTTTTGCTTCCTCGAAGTAATTTTCTTCTCTTTCCTTAAGCACTTTGTCCTTGATGCTCAAGTGAATTTCAGATCCCATTTTTACTTTGGGGTAAATTTTAAAGAACAGGAAGCTCCTTGTTTTCTTTAACCTTCCGTTTGGCAGACGTACAAAAGTCTTTTTTCGAGCGGCTGTTTTATCAAAGCCACCTGCAAAGTGATTGATGTACCATTTAGCGTTCTTGTTGTGGTAGTTCACAACTATATTCAGGTTTCCACCCTGAATTTGATTTTCGGCATATACGTCCTCCGCATTGGTTCCTAGTCTGTCAATAGAGACAACTTCTTTAATTTTAGGAATGTCTAATTGATCCCCATCTTTCAATATCAGATTATATTTTGATTCATATTTCTTATGTTGAATCAAATCCATGCGGGTTACGATCAATCCAAGACCGTCTTCACTACGAATGAGTACACCGGCTTCTGGAAATGCTTCGTTGGTAAATCCTCCTGCTCGTTCTACCAGACTACTAATTCGTTCATTTGGTTCCATAAGGGCATACAACCCGGGATATCTTACCTCACCATTTATGGTTACGTATTGAATAAGTTCAAAATCGGGTGTGTTTCGGACAACAATATGATCGTACGGCTTTAATTTGAATTGAATATTGTCGTTTAATGGATTTAGGTCATGATCTATTTCGATACTGTTTGCATACGTAATAGTGGGTTCGTTGTTTTCGATTTTAAGTCTGAATATGTCGATCTTGTTACTTGCTGCCTCCATCTTTAAACCGCCAGCCATAACCAGAATGTCTTTAAACGATAGGCTGGGGTCGTAAACATAACGTCCAGGGCTTCGAACAGCACCACTTACATCAACATAATATTGATCCATGTAGTCTGTTGAGCTTGGCACTACGATCTCATCATTTGGATTGATCTGAACATTTGCTGCCGAGTTAGGATCCTCATAGGCCGTTTTTAAATCAACGACCAGGTATTCACGTTTAAGGGGATGGTTAGGAGGAGAACTAACGATGTAACCAAAGTTTGTTGCAAAACTCTCCAACCCATTAGAAAGGACCAATGAAT
>CAYZWM010000421.1:0-506 GCA_964482155.1 uncultured Chitinophagaceae bacterium
TTAGCTTCATCTAAATAATTGCCGAACTCCTTAAATTCAGGATGTTTAACGATAAAATCTTCAAAAGATATGGGCGATAAAAGATACTGTGAAAATGGCCTTGGAAAATATCCAAGGGCGACAAGGTTTTGTATCAGAACTTTTTCATCATAGTCAGTCTGAAATCCATCTTTTAGGGTTTTGATATTTTGGGTTTCTGTATTAAATTTAGGATCTTTCCTAGACATAATATGAAGAGTATCTTATTGGCGCCATAAATAGCCTTTAACCACCAGATTTTTTCCATTAATTCGGGGAGAAGTTTGTTTGACCAAAAGTCGACATATTCGACATCTTCAGCTTCCAAAACCTGAATTAGCTCCGGGACCAGATACTTAACTGGACTCAATACCAGGATGCTTTGATCATTATTGGTTTTCTTGATAGAATCACAAATATAATTGTACGTTTCATTGATCGTCATATGTTGTTTATAAAAAATTTCCCCATCTCTTCCAGATTTAAGC
>CAYZWM010000421.1:552-826 GCA_964482155.1 uncultured Chitinophagaceae bacterium
CACGTCAGGACATCTATAACATTTATTCTCATGACTGATTTTTTCTACGTCGGGTCTATTATTAAGAGAAATAATCCCATCTGGATCAGCATCTTTGAATCCATAAATGGACTGATCATCATCACCCAAAATTATTGTCTCAGACGAGAAACTACTTAGATAGAATACAAGTTCCCGTTCTACCTCATTAAAGTCCTGAAACTCATCAACTATTAGCAGATCAAGTTTGCCTATGTTTGCAGTTGCATATGCTGAGTTAGTCTTAATGAATGCG
>CAYZWM010000421.1:836-1507 GCA_964482155.1 uncultured Chitinophagaceae bacterium
CACTTTTTAATCATATTGTCGAAAGTAATGCATCCAATGAAGTCGCAAAGATCGTCAAATTCTATCCCTAATTTTTTTGAATAGGATCCTAATAAATCAGTTACAGACTGATCATTTAAAACATGAAGTTTAGGTAGGTGATTGATTTTTAGAGCATAACTGTGGAGTGTGAAACAATCAGTATTTTTATACTCTTCAAAACTAGAGCTCAAATCATTTACGGTAGCATTAGTGAATGAAAGAACAAGAATTTTATTCGCTTTCCCAAAGTCATCTTTTATAATAGACTTTATCCGAGTAGTTTCCCCCGTTCCAGGGCCTGCCAACAGTAGTTTCACTGATTACTCCCTATGGTCTTATATAAGTACTCTATAACTGCATATTCATATAAGATGAAGAATACCGGATCGAATTGTAAGTTTCAATTCCACAATTTGTCTTTGGTTGTAAAAAATGTGATCAATTCGTGACATTTTTACGATCTTGGCGTGAAGTTCTCCCTTTATCCTCCTTTCGAGTCCGCAGGTTTGAAAGTCGATGAACGCCGTGCGGACTCTTATCATCCGAATCAAGTTCACTCATCTAGGAGGAGACTATGAAAAAAATCATGACAGTTCTTTTCGCCGCTTTGCTCTTTGCGACACCTGCGATGGCGGAAGAGATTCGCGTTG